>JBFWUJ010000019.1:0-32121 GCA_050247295.1 Sphingomonas sp.
GCGATCAGCGAGAGTTGACGGCCATAAGTCGGTTCGCCGCGATGCGTCGCGCGGCGGAAGCTGAAGAAGCGATCGGGATCGGCGTAGGTATCGAGGCCGAGCGCCTCTGCCTTCGTCACGCCGGCTTCCGCCAGGCGGGCGATGACATAGGCTTCCAGATCGAACTGATGATGGCCTTCGCGGCCGGCTGTGAAGAAGCGCTCGTTCGCCGGCTCGGCCTCGGTGAATCGCCGAAAGAGCCCGTCGTCGACCTCATAGCTCTTGCGCGCGATGCACGGGCCAATTGCGGCGGCGATGCGGCTACGGTGGGCGCCGAGCGCCACCATCGCCGCGACCGTCGCTTCGACGACCCCGGCGAAGGCACCCTTCCAGCCGGCATGGGCGGCGCCGATCACGCCGGTTGCGCTGTCGGCGAGCAGCACCGGCACGCAATCGGCGGTCACGATCCCGAGCGCGAGACCGGGCCGGTCGGTCACCAGCCCATCGGCATGGGGTCGCGAATCGTCAGGCCAGGCCAGGGTGGCGACGACGACATCGGCCGAATGGACCTGATGGACAGTGGTCAGCGTCGCGCCTGGGGCAACGGCCCCCAGTGCGCGCCGCCGATTTTCAAGCACCGCCGCCCGATCGTCGTTCGCCCCGAAACCCGTATTGAGGCCCTTGCACAAGCCCGTCGAAACCCCGCCGCGCCGGCCCAGAAAGCCGTGTGGCACCCCCCTCAACGCCGCAGCGCGGATCACGTCGGTGATCACAGCGCCCGCTTCATGACGATGTCTTCATCGGCATGGGTGCCGACCATGAAATCGTAGCGCCCGACCGGCTCGAACCGATATTTCTCGTAGAATCGGCGGGCGCGCGGGTTGTCGACGAACACCGACAGATAGATTTCCGCCGCGCCGCGCCGCTGCGCCTCGTCGAACACCCAGTCCATCATCTGCGGCGCCAGCCCGGTCCCGTGCCACGGCTTCAGGATATAGAATTGCCGAAGCTCGATGCTGTTCTTGGGCGGCGTGAAAGGCAATGAGGGCGGACCGAGCTTCACATAGGCCGCGTTCACGCCATCGACATAGCCGAGCCGCACGGCGAAGCGCGGGTCGGAAAGCTCCCGCTGCCAGGCCTCTTCGCTATGGGCTTGAAGAAAGGCCGCAAGATTTTCGGGCGAGTAGAGGTGGCCGAAGGTTTCGGTGAAGGTCTGGCGGCCGACCGCCGCCAACGTCGCCGCGTCATCCGGTCGGGCATCGCGCCAGGTAATCTCGGTCATCAGACGAACCCCGCCGGCTCTGGCCAGGATGGGGCGCCAAGGGCCATGACCTTGAACAGGCTTCCCATCGCTTCGGAATCCACGAGCCGAGCCCGCGCGGCTTCGATTTCGTCCACTCGGGCCGTCGTCGCATTGGCAAGCATATTGGCTCTGGCGTCGATGCCCAGCGCCTGGAGCCATCGTCCCTGAGTGACCGGTCCGAAGATTCGCGCAGCCGTCGAGGCCGCTGCTGCTGCTATGGCGCCGAAAGCGACATGGGCCGTGAGATCGCGGCTTCCGGGTGCTTCCCAGGGGCTCGCGAAAGCATGGCGGGACACGGCCTGAAGCGTATCGCCGCCGCTCGGACCGACATAGCCATAATCCACGACGAGGGCGATGCCGCCCTGCACCACGAGCCGACGAGCGAGCGCATCGACGATGGCGACCGTCGCGGGCGATGCTTCACGTTCGACGACGCCGTCGCGAATGAAGCGGGCGCCGTCGAAGCCGATGGTCAGCGGGGCGCCGTCCCGGCCATATTGCTCAACCGGCAATGCATCGAAAAACTCGTTGGCGACGATCAGCAGCGGCCGATCGCTCGGCAGCCCTTCGAGATCGTGATGCCAGGTGGCCTCCGGCACCCGCGCCGCCTGCGCCGCGCGCAGGAGCGCGCTGGTCTCGACCAGATGAACCTCGGGCTTGAAGCCGGCCTTGGCCATCACCCGCCGCGCATCGGCCGCGAGCGTGCCCCGTCCCGGCCCCAATTCGACATAGGCCGTGTCGGCCGGCGATCCCGCGCGCTGCCACAGGTCCGTCAGCCATGCACCGACGAGTTCGCCGAACATCTGGCTGATCTCGGGTGCAGTAATGAAATCGCCGCCGCGCCCCAGAGGATCGCGGGCGGCATAATAATGCGCGTTGCAGGCGGCCATATAGTCGGCGACCGTGATCGGCCCTTCGCGTTCGATGCGCGCGCGCAACTGCTCCTCAAGCGGGCTCATCGGCCGGCTTCTCCTCCGCCGGCACTGGCCGCACCCGATCGCCGCGGCGCTTTGCGGTAAGGACCAAATAGAGGCCGGCAACGATCATCGGCAGGCTTAGCCACTGGCCCATATGCAAGCCGGTCATCCGCGCGAACTCGACCAGGTGCGCGTCTGCCTCGCGAACGAACTCCACCGCGAACCGGCTTATCCCGTAGACGAGCAGGAAAGCGCCGACGAGCCTGCCTGGCTGGTAGCGGGCGCGGGTGCGCCAGAACATCCAGGCGAGCACAGCGAACAGCAACACGCCCTCGAGCAGTGCTTCGTAAAGCGGGCTTGGGTGCCGCGGCGGACCGACGATCTGACAGACCCCTGCCCGATCGAACGCCTCGCAGAAGCGCACTGCCCAGGGCACCGTGGTCAGGCCGCCCCACAGCTCGCTGTTCACGAAATTGGCAAGCCGGCCGAACAGCAGTCCGAACGGCACGCAGCAGGCGACATAATCGTGGATACGCAGCCAATCGAGCTTGTGCTTGCGGGCCATCCACAGGATCCCGAGCGAGACGCCGATCACGCCGCCGTGGAACGACATGCCACCATCCCACAGCCGGACGATCGACAGCGGATCCGCAAGATAGTCCATCGGCTTGTAGAACAGGACGTAACCGAGCCGGCCGCCGAGGATGATGCCGAGCGTCGAAAAGAAGACCAGGTCATCGGCATGGCGCCGGGCCATTGGCGCGCCCGGTTGGTCGAGCAGCCTCAGCAGGTACCACCAGCCGAGAATGATGCCGGCGAGATAGGCGAGACTATACCATCTCAGCTGAAAGCCGCCGATATCGAGAGCGATCGGGCTCAGGCCCAGATCGCGATAGCTGATCGCGTCGACGGCCGTCGCAGCGAGGATGGACAGGGCGTCGATCAAGGCTTCCCCCTAAAGGTTCGCGCCTTCATAAAGAGGGGCTGATAAAAGGCAAAGGCGAGGGGAGTAGGTTAGGCTATGCCCAGCGAACTTGACCGCAAATATGATGCGGTGCTGGCTGCCGTGATTGGCGAAGGCGGCCGTTTCCAGATCGCGCGCGACGATCTGGGCCGCGCCTATGTCGCCAATCTGCCGCCGACTCTACCGATCCTGTTCGATGCATTCTGTACCCTGAACGCACAGACCGAAGCGGTGATCGCCGGCGACGAGCGGCTGACCTTCGCCGACCTTCACCGCCATGCGCAGCAGCTGGCCAAGGCGCTGGTCGGCTCCGGGATCCGGAAAGGCGACCGGATCGCCATCGCGATGCGCAATTGCCCGGCCTGGATCGTCAGCTACATGGCGGTTCTGGAAGCCGGCGGGATCGCGACGCTGATCAACGGCTGGTGGCAGGCGGACGAGATGCGCCACGCGCTGGAGTTGGTCGAGCCGACCCTGGTGATCGCCGATTCGGGGCGGGCAAAAAGGATCGAGGAAGGCTGCGGCGGCTGCCGCATCGTGACATTGCCTGTGGAACGGCCGATCGCCGAAGTATTGGCGCCGTTTCTTGGCGGCCCGGAAGGAACACCGCCGCCGATCGGTCCCGACGACGACGCGACGATCCTCTTCACGTCGGGCTCGACCGGGCTCGCCAAGGGCGCCGTCTCCAGCCATCGGGCGGTGACCACCGGCGTCTATGCCTATACCCTCTCGCTGGCGACGCTGCGCGGCATCCGGGAAAGCGCCGGCGAAGTCGTTCCCGAGCCCAAAACCCTGGTGAACGTGCCGCTGTTCCACGTCACCGGCGAGGTGCCGGTGCTGCTCAACAGCTTCGTGATCAACCGCACGATGGTGCTGATGCCCAAATGGGATGCGGGCGAGGCGCTGCGGCTGATCGAGAAGGAAAAGGTTACCTATTTCGTCGGCGTGCCGACGATGAGCCTTGAACTGATGCAGCATCCGGATCGCGACAAATACGACGTCTCGACCCTGTCCGACATCGCCGCCGGCGGCGCGGCGCGGCCGGTCGCACATGTAAAGCGCCTGGAAGAGAGTTTCACCGGTGCGCAGCCGGCCCTCGGCTACGGACTTACCGAGACCAACGCGGTCGGCTGCGGCAATTTCTGGTCCAATTATCACGAAAAGCCAGCCTCGACCGGCCGCGCGCAGAAGCCGATGGTCGAGCTCGCCATCTTGGGGGCGGGCGACGCGCACCTCCCGGCCGGAGAGAAAGGCGAGATCGCGATCCGCTCGCTTGCCAATATCCGGGGCTATTGGCGCAACGACGCGGCAACCGCCGCCGCCTTCACAGCCGATCATTATTTCCGCACCGGCGACATCGGCTATGTCGACGAGGATGGATATTTGTTCATCGTCGATCGCAAGAAGGACATCATCATCCGCGGCGGCGAGAATATCAGCGCCCAGGAGGTTGAAGCCGCGATCTATTCGCATCCATCGGTGTCCGAAGCGGCGGTTTTCGGCGTCGTCGACGAACGGCTGGGCGAGGTTCCGGCGGCGGTCGTCTGGTGCGAGAAGGGCGGCGTCGACAGGGCCGCGTTGACCGAATTCCTGTCCGGCAACATCGCCCGGTATAAGGTGCCGGAGCAGATCTGGTTCGCACAAGAGCCGCTTCCGAAGCTCGGGACGGGCAAGATCGACAAGGTGCGGTTGCGCGATCATTACCGGGCACTCGCCGCCCGAGATGCAACCCAATGAGCGCCCCGGCGATTGAATGATCATGACACGCACCACAATTCCGCTCGCTCTCGTCCTCCTCGCCGGCTGTGCCGGAGAGCCGGCCAACCGCCAGATGCCGGCCCAGGGCGATCCGTTCCAGAACCAGTTGCAGACGATGCCGGAAGGGCAGCGCAACGCGGTGTTCATCCGCGCCGTTCGTGATTCCGGTCAGCAATGCCAGCATGTCGAAAGCTCGACCCCGGGAAGCGAGATTTCCGGAAACCCGACCTGGACCGCCCGCTGCGAAGGGGGCGCTTCCTATACGATCGTTATCCTGCCCGGCGGCACGGCCCAGGTCGTGAACGATGCGGAGGCGCGTCTGGCGGACGACAACCAGACCTCCGGCAATGGGAGCCAAGCTCGGTGAAGGAATCCCTTCTGATTGCTCTTGCCCTTGCCGGCTGCATCGGCATTGCCGCCTGCGAATCAGGCGCGCCGCCGGAGAACCGCACCCAGATCAAGGTCGCCAATCCGGGCCACGAAGGCTTGCTGAAGCTCAGCAGCCTCAACCAGCGATTGGCGCTGATGCGGGCGATCCGGGACAACGGCCGGCGTTGCCAGCGGGTCGATGGCGCACGCTATCAGGAGGACTATCGCGGCATGGTGATGTGGGTCGCCTTGTGCAGCGACCAGCGTCATTGGGCGATCTTCATCGCCCCCAACGGCGATACCCAGGTCCGCGATTGCGCCGACATGGCGCAGCTGCGCCTGCCGCAATGCCGGCCCGTCGTCGCCGTGCCCGAAGCCGAGAACGACATGAACAATCTCTAGCGGAAGGCGTCCTTAGCCGCTCGCCGCTCGGCCAGTTCATCGACCGATACGGCCCGCATGAAAGGGTTGGTCGCCAGTTCCTGGCCGATCGTGGTCGGCACGGTCGGCTCACCGTTCGCCCGTGCCGCTTCAATCGCCGCCATGCGCTCAGCGAGGGCCTGGTTGTCCGGCTCCACGGTGAGCGCGAAGCGCCCGTTGGCGAGCGTATATTCGTGGGCGCAGTAGACGAGCGTGTCCGGCGGCAACTGGGCGAGCCGCCGCATATTGTCGAACATCTGCGCCGGTGTCCCTTCGAACAGCCGGCCACAACCCATGGCAAACAGGGTATCGCCGACGAATGCGGCACCTTCGGCGTGCAGCAGATAGGCGATGTGCCCTGCCGTGTGCGCCGGCACCTCGATCACCTCCGCCTCGATATCGCCGAGGCAGGCGATATCGCCTTCGCCAACCGCGCGATCGAGAGTCGGAATCCGCGCGGCCTCCGCCGCCGGCGCGGTTACGATGCATCCGGTCGCCGCTTTGATCGCGGCGTTGCCGCCGGTGTGGTCGGGGTGCCAGTGCGTGTTCCAGATCTGGGTGATCTGCCAGTCGCGCCGCGCCGCCTCGGCCAGCACGGGATCGGCGACCGCCGGATCGATCACCGCCGTCTCCGCCGAGTCCGGATCGTGCGCCAGCCAGATATAATTATCGGAAAGCACGGGGATACGGACGATCTCGATCATTACCAACGCCCCGTATTGGGCATGGAAGCCCAGGGCTCGGTCGGCGGCAAATGCCCGTCCTGCAGCAGCTCGATCGATATGTTGTCTGGGGTGCGGACAAACGCCATATGGCCGTCCCGCGGCGGCCGGTTGATCTCGTAGCCGGCGTCCACCAGCCGCTGGCAGGTGTCGTAAATATCGTCGACGCGATACGCGACATGGCCGAAATTGCGTCCCTCGCCATAACCCGCCTCGTCCCAATTGTGGGTCAGCTCGATTTCGGCCCCGCGGTCACCGGGCGCCGCCAGGAAAATCAGCGTGTAGCGCCCTTTAGCATTGTCCATCCGGCGAACCTCCTCAAGGCCCAACACAGAGAAAAAGCGCAGGCTCGCCTCCGGGTCCGAAACGCGAATCATCGTGTGCAGATACTTCATTGCACCGCCCCTCAATTCGTCGACATAAATGCACGGTTCATCGTGCACGATGTAGATGGTGGCCGTGCCGGGCAATCGCGCCCGGCCAAGGGGAAGGACCTGTAACATGTCCGAACGTCTTACGGGCAGTCGCAATATCATCTGGATCGCGGCGGCGATCCTCGCTCTGGGCGTCATTGTCGGCGGCTATTTGCTGGGCGACGGCATGCGGCGCGCTCGTATGGCCGACCGGGCGGTTACCGTCCGGGGCCTGGCGGAGCGCGACGTCACCGCCGATCTCGCCACCTGGACGATCGCCTTCTCGGCCCAGGGCAACGAACTTGGCGTCGTCCAGTCCGAGATTGATCGCGATGCGGCGGCGGTGATGCAATTCTTCCGCGCCGCCGGTTTTCCCGCCGAAGCGGTGACCGACGGCGGCGGATCGGTGAACAGCTTCTTCGACACCAATCGTGGTCAGCAGCAGATCACGATCAACCGGCGCATCCAGCTTCGGACCAGCGATGTGATGCGGGCCCGCGCCGCTTATGCGCGGCAGTTCAACCTGATCCGCGCCGGCGTGGCGATCCAGGACGGATCCGGCATCCAATATAATTTCACCCGCCTCAACGACATCAAGCCGGAGATGATCGCAGAGGCCACCCGCAACGCCCGCGAAGGAGCCGAGCGCTTCGCCACCGATAGCGGCACGGCCGTCGGCGGTATCCGTTCGGCGACGCAGGGCTATTTCTCGATCGGCGCCCGCGACGGCGATGTCAGCGAGGAGGGATCGGGCGACCGTGGTTCGCCGTTCCAGAAAGTGCGGGTGGTGACAACGATCGAATTCTATCTCGATTGACCGTCCGGTCGCGGCGGCTGCGCCGGCGCCTGTTGCGGCGCCGGCGCGGTCGGCCGCGGCAGGGTCGCCAGGCTGGCCTGGGCGGCCCTGCCTGCATCTGTATTGGGCGCCCCCTCCGCCACTCGTCGATAGAGCGCCTCGGCCCGTGCCATGTCGCCGCGTTCGCCGGCGATCGTGCCGGCGAGCAGGACGATGTCCGGACTGTCGCCCGCGAGGCTCATCGCGCGCTGGATGTCGGTTTGCGCGCGGGATCGGTCGTTCTCACGGCGGGCAAGCTCGGCCGACAGGTACCAGACCATCGCATCGCCCGGCACGAGTGTCGAAGCGCGATCCAGATCCCGCCGTGCAGCGGTTAGATTGTTCATCGCGACCATTGCCCGGGCGCGATCGAGGTGGATTTCTCCGCGCAGCCCATTGCTGAGGCTGGTGGAGGTCAGTGCCGCATCGAAGGCCAGCACCGCGCGAGTCGGTTCCGTTGCCGCCAGCCAGGCATTACCCGCCTGGACGAGGAGGTCAGCCCGGCGGGGATCGTTGACCGCCGCAGCGTCGGCCGCCGCCTGCTCGTAGACCGTCGCGGCTGGCGCCCAGCGTTCGAGCGCCACGTAAGCGAGACCGATGCATTGGCGCGCATAAATGCCGCCGCCGTCGACCAGCCAGGCGTTCGCCGCACGCCCGGCTGCTTCGGGGTTCGAGCGGACCTGATCGACGCAGCCGCGATAGCGGCCGGCGACGACCGGGTCGATCGGCACCGCGCCGGGAGGTGCCGCAGGATCGGCTTGCGTTGGCATTTCCTCTGCCGGCGGTCGCGGCTGCTGGATGACCGGTGCCTGGTTCGGCGTCGGATTGCCGGCCGGGCCGACCTGAAAGGCGGCGAGGATTGCGAAAACTGAGAGAGTCACGGATCGAGCTGCTCCACGAGGGCGGCGACGGTCTGGATCAGCAAGACGAGATCGGCGTCGCGCGACAGGCGATGATCGCCGTCCTTGACCAGGGTCATCCGAACGTCGGGTGAACGGACGAGTTCCGCGATCCGGAGCGACCAGGCCCAGGGCACGTCGGGATCGGCCTGGCCGTGAAGGAGCCGCACCGGGCAATCGACGGCGATCGGGCCATGCGTGATCCGCATCGCCTCGCCGCTTTCCCAGAATACCCGGCTGGTGACGGTCGGCGTATCGCCATAGGGGTTGGGCCGCTCGATCCTGCCCTTGGTCAGGATCGTCATTTTCTCATCCTCGGTGAAGCCCCAGCCGGTGAAATCGGGGGCGGCCGCGATTCCGACCAGGCCGGCCACCCGGTCCGGCCGCGCGAGCGCCGCGTGAAGCATCAACCAGCCGCCCAGCGAAGAGCCGACGAGAACCACCGGTCCCCGGGCGATCTCGTCGATCATGCCCAGCGTGTCGTCGCGCCAGCGGGCGAGGCTCTGCGCCTCGAAGTCGCCGGGGCTGTCGCCGCACCCGGAATAGTCGAAGCGCAACATCGGCCGGCCGTTTGCCGCCGCCCAGCCGTCAAGCGCCAGCGCCTTCGATCCGCTCATGTCGGATGCATAGCCCGGAAGAAAGACGATCGTCGGCCCGCGCCCCTCGCGATGATGGTGCGCGAGGAAGCTCGGGCTCACCGATTGGGCTGAGAAGCTGGTCATCTTGCGGTCGCCCCCTAGCATGGCCGCTGGCCGCAAGGCCATGCGCAACGGCGCCGGCCATCGCCCTTCGGCGTTCGGCCGAATCGGACCTGGGCAGCACGATTTGATCCGCGTAGGGACCGCTGCCATTGTTGCTTATGCCCTTGCCCCACCGATCCGTTACGCCGGACCCGCCGGTCGAGATCGCCGAAGGCGCGAGCCTGTTCCTCGATTTCGACGGCACCCTGGTAGAGCTCGCCGAGCGTCCCGATGGTGTCCGGGTCGGCAACCGGCTTCGCGACCTGATGCGCAATCTGCATGACCGCCTGGAGGGCCGCCTTGCGATCGTCAGCGGGCGACCGGCGGCGCAGGTACGGCACTTGTTCGGACAACCGGAGTTTATCGTTGCGGGATGTCACGGACTCGAATTCCATTATGCCGACGGCCGCACGGTATTGACCGCGCGCCCGCCGCGCCTGGACGATGTTGTCGCGGCCATGCGCCGGTTCTCGCGGGATTGGCCCGGCGTGCTGGTTGAGGAAAAGCCTTTGGGAGCGGCGCTGCATTTCCGCCAGGATCCCGCCGCCGGTCCTGCCTCGATCGCGCTCGCCAGGTCTCTGGCGGCCGAGCATGAACTTGTCCTTCAGACCGGCAAGATGATGATCGAAGTGCGCGCCGCCGACGGCGACAAGGGAACGGCGATCCGCGCGCTGATGGCCGATCCGCCCTTCGCCGGAACCAGGCCGCTGTTCATCGGCGACGATGACACGGATGAACCCGGCTTTGCCGCCGCCGCCAATATGGGCGGAGCGGGAATTGTCGTGGGCGGCGGCCGATCGCCCTCCGCGCGTTACCGGCTGACGGACGTCGCCGCCGTCCTCGACTGGCTTGATGGAATCGGCAGGCCATAGCCGTGCCGGACCTTGATCTTTGGCCGATCGGCAACTGCCAGGTCAGCGCCCTCGTCGATCGCGCCGGCCGTTTCGTGTGGGGATGCACCCCGCGCGTTGACGGCGATCCATTATTCTCGTCGCTGATCGGCGGCGTTGCGCCAGAAGCCGGTTATTGGTCGATCGCGCTTGTCGGTGAGGCGTCCGTCGAACAGCGCTACCGGCGCAACAGCCCGGTATTGGTCACCCGCTGCACGGACGCGGCCGGCAACGCGATCGAGATCACCGATTTTTGTCCCTATTTCCGGCGCGACGGGCGAAGCTACAGGCCGGTGGCCTTCGCCCGCATCGTCCGGCCGATCAGCGGCAGCCCGCGCGTTCGCATCGGTCTGCGTCCCACCTGTGGCTGGGGCGCGCCATGCCGGCGGGAGATTGGCGGGACCAACCATATCCGGTTCCCGACGCATACCATGACGCTCCGCCTCACCACCACGGCGCCGATCGGGATGATCCATGAGGAGCGCGCATTTCGCGTCGAGGCGCCGCTTCACTTCTTCCTCGGCCCTGACGAGAGCTTCCGGGGAAATGTCGCGGCAACTGTCGACGACATGCTGGAAAGAACCGTCGCGGAATGGCGGGAATGGGTGCGCGGCCTTGCGATTCCACTGGAATGGCAAGACGTCGTGATCCGTTCGGCGATCAGCCTCAAGCTCTGCCAACATGAGGAAACGGGCGCGATCGTCGCCGCGCTGACCACGTCGATCCCGGAACATGCCGGATCCGAGCGAAACTGGGACTATCGCTATTGCTGGATTCGGGATGCCTACTACACCGTGCAGGCGCTCAACCGGCTCGGCGCGCTCGACGTGCTGGAGCGTTATCTGGGCTATCTCCGCAACATCGTGGATCGCGCGGAGGGCGGCCATATTCAGCCGCTCTACGGGGTGCTGGGCGAGGCCGATCTCACCGAGCGGGTGGAACAGGATCTGTCAGGCTATCGCGACATGGCGCCGGTTCGGGTTGGCAACCAAGCCTACGAACAGGTGCAGCACGATGCCTACGGTCAGATCGTGCTGTCGAATACACAGGCTTTCTTCGATCAGCGCCTGTTCCGCATGTCCGGGGCCGAGGATTTTCGGGCGCTCGAAAGGGTCGGCGAGCGGGCCTGGCGCCTGCACGATCAGCCTGACGCCGGGCTGTGGGAATTTCGGACCCGGCGCAGCGTACACACCTATTCCGCCGCCATGTGCTGGGCGGCTTGCGACCGGCTGGCCAATGCGGCCAACGCGCTCGGCCTGACCGATCGCGGGACCTTTTGGCAGGAACGCGCGAACGCGATCCGGGCGCGGATCGAGCAAGCGGCATGGCGCCCCGACACCAAGCGGCTATCGGCGACTTTCGAAGGCGACGATCTCGATGCCAGCGTGTTGCAGCTCCTCGAACTGCGTTTCCTCGCGCCCGACGATCCTCGCTTCCGTGACACCCTGGCCGCCGTAGAGGCCGGTCTTCGCCGGGGGTCCAGCCTGCTTCGCTATGCCACGGAGGACGATTTCGGCCTGCCCGAGACGGCGTTCAACGTCTGTACTTTCTGGCTGATCGAGGCCCTTCACTATACCGGCCGGAGCACCGAAGCTCGCGCCCTGTTCGAAGAGATGCTATCGAGGCGAAGCGCCGCCGGTCTGCTGTCCGAAGATATTGATCCGGTAACTGGCGAACTCTGGGGCAACTATCCTCAGACCTACTCGCTCGTCGGCATGATCAATTGCGCTGTCCTGCTGAGCAAGCCGTGGAGTACTATCCGTTGAGTCGCCTCATCGTCATCTCGAACCGCGTCAGTGCGCCCAAGGGATCGAAATCCGGTGCCCAGGGCGGGCTGGCGGTCGCCCTCGCGGCGGCACTCCGGGAAGCGGGCGGGATCTGGTTCGGCTGGTCGGGGCGCCAGATCGATCATTTTACCGGCGACATCAATTTCCAGCGTGAGAACGGCATCACCACCGCGACCGTCGATCTCCAGGAGCAGGATATCGACGAATATTATAACGGCTATGCCAACCGTACGCTGTGGCCGCTATTTCATTATCGGATCGATCTGGCCGAATATGAACGCGGCTTCGCCGGCGGCTATCAGCGCGCCAACGAACGCTTCGCCGACACCGTACGACCGCTGATCGAGCCCGGCGATGCGGTCTGGATTCAGGATTATCACATGATCCCGCTTGGCGCCGAATTGCGCAAGCGCGGCTGCGAAAACCGGATCGGCTTCTTCCTCCATACGCCCTGGCCGCCGCGCCGGCTGCTGGCGACCCTGCCGGAAGCGCGGGAACTGGTCGCGACCCTGTTCGCCTATGACGTTGTCGGTTTCCACACCCACGAATGGATCGAATCGTTCTGCGAGTTTGCGACGATGGAAATGGGCGCGACGATGGAATCGGGCAACGTGCTGCGCTTCGGCGAACGCAGGGTCACCCTTCTCGTTTGTCCGATCGGAATCGATGCGGCCGAGTTCCGCGCGTTGTCCGAAAGCGATGCGGCGCGCGCGACCGATGCGCAGATGCGGCGCAGCGCGGTGGACCGCGCGATGATCATCGGTGTCGATCGGCTCGACTATTCGAAGGGCCTGGAGGAGCGCTTCCGCGGTTACGCGCGATTCCTCAAGGAGCATCCCGAGGAGCGCAAGGAGGTCTTCCTGCTCCAGATCGCGCCACCGTCGCGGGCGTCAGTCGAAAGCTATCAGCGCATCCGCAACGCGCTGGAGGGGCTTTCAGGACAGATCAACGGCGCCCATGCCGATCTCGATTGGGTCCCGATCCGCTACGTCAACCAGGGTTATCCACGCGACGTGCTCGCGGGCGCCTATCGGGCCAGCAGGATCGGGCTGGTGACGCCGTTGCGCGACGGAATGAACCTCGTCGCCAAGGAATATGTCGCCGCCCAGGACCCCGAGGATCCCGGCGTGCTGATCCTGTCACGGTTTGCGGGCGCCGCGGTGCAGATGACCGAGGCGGTGCTCGTCAATCCGCATAGCGCCGAAGAGATTTCCGATGCGATCCTCACGGCGCTCAGGATGCCGCGCGAGGAGCGCGTTCGCCGCTGGCGTTCGCTCATGGACGGGGTTGAGCGCGAAGACGTGATGTGGTGGCGCAAACGCTTCATGGACGCGCTGGTCGCGGCGCCCGATTCGGATAATCGAACCGCAGACCGCCGAAGCGGAGCGGAACTGCTGCAGACGTCTGCTCCGGAATGAGTGCCCGCTCATGCCTTCTGCCGGTCGTCACATAGGTCCAGGCGATCGATACTCCCGGCCGACCCCCCTGGACTGGTGACAGCGCCGTCCAGTCGCCGGGCTGCCGCCGAGGTTGCTCGTGCTTGGAGCGATGCCGGTCGATAATGACCGTGCATCGCTCCCCAAAGCCCGTTAGTTCCGGCTTTAGTCTGCGTTCAGCCGGAGCCGAGCTTCCTTGATCGACACGCCTTCACCCCACGCGATCGGCGCGATGCTGCTGACCACGCTGATGTTCTACGGCTTCGTCACGGCCAAACTGCGGGTAGAGATCATCTCGCTGCTCACGATCAGCGTCATCGCCTTCGGGCTCTATCTCTTTCCGCTTCCCGGCCAGAGCCCGACCGACGGTCTCACCCTCGCCTTTCAGGGTTTCGGCCACTACGCGCTGATTACCATCTGCGCGCTGATGATCATGGGACGCGGGCTTGTCACGACGGGGGCTCTCGAACCCGCCGCGCGGATGTTGACCCAAGTATGGCGGTTCAACCAGCAGATCGGATTGCTGGTCACTTTGTTGCTCGCAATGTTTCTCAGCATGCTGGTCAACGACACACCGGTGCTGGTGCTGATGTTGCCTATCCTGGTGGCATTGGCATCGCGCGGCGGCATGCCCGCCTCTCGCACTCTGATCCCGGTCAACAGCGCGATCCTGATCGGCGGCATGTCGACGACCATCGGCACCTCGACAAACCTTCTCGTCGTCGCCATCGCCGGCGACCTCGGAATGGCGCCGATGTCCGTCTTCCATTTCACGCCGATGGTGATGACCGCCGCTCTCATCGCCTTGCCATTCATCTGGCTGGTCATGCCCCGGCTGCTCCCGGATAATTCGCCCGACACCGGACGTGAGCCGCGCCGTTTCCATGCCCTGCTGCGGCGCAATGCCGTCGGCCCGGAGCGGCCGATCAGCGAGTGGAAGTCGAAGCTGCCGGCGGAGGTGGAGTTCCGCGCGCTGGAGCATGAGCAACTGGCCACCGGCGGTCAGGTGGAAGTCTTCGCCACCCATGAAGCGCTCGAGGAGGCGATGCGCGTGATCGGCGCGACGGCCGCGCCGGCCTGGCTGATGGAGCGCCTCAAGGCCGCTTATGGCAAGACCCGCGAGGACTTGATTGTGATGGAATTGGCGGTTGCCGCGGATTCCGGGCTCATCGGCGAGCGAATTACGACCTCCGGTGTCGCCGAGAATTACAACACGGCGATCCTCGGTATCCATCTTGCCCGTTCACCGCGCGACGAGCGGGTCCAGAGCAGCAGCGCCGTGCTGCGCGAGGGCGATATCCTGCTCGTCACCGGCACCGAGCGCGACCTTAATGCGATGGCCCAGTCCGAGAATCTGCTGTTGCTGGAAGGTGCCAAGGAAGTTCCGCGTACCGCGAAGGCCCCGCTCGCGCTCGCGATCATGGCCAGCGCGATCCTGCCGGCCAGCCTTGGCCTCGTGCCGATCGTCATTTCGGCGCTGGGCGGCGCCATCGTCATGTTCGTAACCGGCTGCGTCAAGTTCGACCGGGTGGGCCGGGCGCTTTCCGGGCATGTCATCGTGCTGATCGCGGCCAGCATCGCAGTCGGCCGTATCGTCCTAGATAGCGGCGCCGCCGCATGGCTCAGTCAGCTACTCGCTTTGGGCATGAACTATTTGCCTGCAGGGGCCGTGCTCGCGGCCGTCATGCTGTTCGTCACCGTCCTCACCAATTTCGCCTCGAATACGACCGCTGCCGCGGTCGGCACGCCGATCGCATTCAGCTTGGCGCAGCAGTTGGGAATTCCGGCCGAGCCGCTGGTGCTCGCCGTGCTGTTCGGCTGCAACCTTTGCTACGCGACCCCGGTTGCCTATCAAACCAACATGCTCATCCTGTCCTCTGGCGACTACAAGTTCGGCGACTATACCCGCACCGGCGTTCCGCTCGTCGCGATCATGATCGTCTCCTTGTCGGCGCTTCTCGTCTTTCGTTACGGCCTGCACTGACGCGCATGCAGGACTCTTCCCTCAATCCTTTCGACGCCGCCGCCATCCTCATCGTGCTGGCCGCCGTGCTGGGCTATCTCAACCATCGCTACCTCCGCCTCGCCACCGCCGTCGGGCTGACGCTGATGGGTGCGATCGCGTCGCTGCTGGTGGTCGGCCTCGACCGGCTGCTTCCCGGCAGCGACCTGGCCGGCCAGGTGACCGCCTTCCTTGCCGAAATCGATTTCCACGCGACGCTGATGGAAGGCATGCTGTCCTTCCTTCTGTTCGCGGGCGCGCTGCATGTGGACTGGACGGAGATGCGGCGCGGGCGCTGGCCGATCCTCGTGCTGAGTACGATCGGCGTGCTGCTCTCGACGCTAATTGTGGGTAGCGCCTTCTGGGCGTTGACCGGATCGATGGGCCTCGCGATCGCGCCAATCTGGTGCTTCGTGTTCGGCGCGTTGATCAGCCCCACCGATCCTGTCGCCGTGATGGGCGTCTTGAAGCGGGCGGCGGTGCCGCCGACCCTGCAGGCGACGGTGGCCGGCGAAAGCCTGTTCAACGACGGTGTCGGCGTCGTCGTCTTTTCGATCTTGCTCGCGGCTGCCATCGGCACAGCGCCATTCTCGATCGCTCACGCAGCCGAGGCCTTTCTCATCGAGGCCGGAGGCGGCGTCTTGCTCGGTTTGGCGGTGGGTTGGATTGGCTTTCGCGCGATGCGCAGCATCGACGAATATAATGTTGAACTGATGATCTCCCTCGCGATCGTGATGGGAGGCTACAGCCTGGCTCAGGCGTTGCACGTCAGCGGTCCCGTGGCGATGGCTGTCGCCGGGCTGCTGATCGGCAATGCGGGCGTGGCGCTGGCGATGAGCGACACGACGCGCGATCATGTCCTGAAATTCTGGGCCCTGATCGACGAGTTGCTGAATGCGATCCTGTTCCTGCTCATCGGCCTCGAAGTCATCGCCATCTCGCCCGATCCAGGCTTGCTGGTGGCCGGGCTGGCCGCGATCCCGATCGTTCTTGCCGGCCGGGCACTGGCGGTGAGTATTCCCCTGGCCGCCATGCGCCCGATCGCCTCGACGCGGGGCTTGTCATTGCCGATACTCGTCTGGGGTGGCCTGCGTGGCGGAATCTCGATCGCGCTTGCGCTGTCACTGCCTGAGGGCCCGGCCCGGACGACCATCCTCGCCGCGACCTATCTGATCGTCCTGTTCTCGGTCATTGTCCAAGGCGGGACGATTGAGCGGCTCATCGAGCGCCTCGCGCGGCACGACGAGCGCAAGATCCGGCAAGTCTGAGCGCCTCGCTCAGCCCCCCGGCGCAAGCCACGCGAACCGCAGCGGCCCGGACCCCGGCTCGGTCACGCGCACATCGACGCCGGCGTCGCGCAAGCGCTGAGCAATCGCTTCCGCGCCATCGCCGGAAACGCCGATCGGGGCCCTCAGACGCTGCCATGCCCAGGTCACCGTGGCCAAGGCGGCCTCGGCCTCGACCCCCGGCGGATCGGTCAGGGCCGGCATATCCGGAAACGGGGCGGGAGGCGGTATCAACAGGATCGTCCATTCCCGCTCCACCGCCGATGCGCGCGCCTCGAGTTCCTGATAGGCGCGCAGCGTCGCGCCGGGCAAAGTCGCGGCGCGAACCCGGGCGATCCTCCGGTCCCGGTCGATCAGCACGTCCTCACGCGTTGCGCCGGCGACCAGAGCAAGCTGATCGGCGATGCGGGCTGCGCTTCGATCGGCGGCGGCGCCGCGAGCCTCCGCAAGCTGGGCCGCCTCCACATTGGCCTGCCCCACACGCACCTGCTCGATGTCGACTTCCACCGGTCTTCCCAGCGCGGACGCCAGCCTCCTCATCGTGACGGCCTCTGCATCGCCGCGCAGGGCAGGGGTGAAGACAACTGCCGTCACGCGAACCGGATCGACATCGAAGTCGACCGTCAATTGGGTCACCCGGGCCCCTTCGCCGAACGGCTCGGCGATCGCGGCGCTGGCCTCGCGCGTCGCGATCGCCTCCTGTGCGATCTGGCGCAGCGCCAATCCCAGGGGAACCGCAAATGCGATCAAGGTGCCCACGATCAGCAGCGCTTGCAGGCCAGTCTGCCGCGGCGACAGACGCAGCCCGAAACCGTAGATGCGCGCCAGCACCGCCGCGCTGAGGCCGATCGCCATCAGATTGGTGAGGAACAGAAAGATCGACCCCCACAGGACCGGTAGGTTCCAGGTCGCGAGGCCGAAGCCGATCACCGCGATCGGCGGCATCAGAGCCACTGCGATCGCGACCCCGACGATCGCCCCGTGTCGGCCGCGGATCATCGCGTAGGTGCCGGCAAGGCCCGAGAAGATCGCGACTCCCAGGTCAAGCAGATTGGGTCGAGTGCGGGCCGCAATCTCCGCCGTGACCGCCTGCAGCGGTGAGAAGAGCACGATCACCGCGCAAAGCAATACGGCGAGCAGCGTACCGATGCCCAGGGTCGCCAAACAACGGCGGATCTGGGTGAAGTCGAACAGTGCGAGACCGAAGCCGAAGCCGATGATCGGGTCCATCAGCGGCGAAATCAGCATCGCCCCGATCACTACAGCCGGCGAGGACAAGAGAAGGCCGAGGATCGCGATGCCCGCCGACGTCAGGGTCATGAAGGCGAAATGGCCCGACCAGTGGGCGTCCTCGTGGACTCGGGTTATGACGTCCCGATGATCGACCTCGACCGCGACATGCTGCCACCACCATTCACTGAGGGGGCCTGGCGAACTGCCTTGCGCATCACTCACGGCGATTCCCTTCCCTCGGGCGGCCTGCGCTGAATCGCCGGCGTCGGGCGCATCTGTATCGCCGTCTTTCACCGCGGGGAACGGCCTACAGAACCTTTCGGACCGCAAGGGCTACCGTGGTCGGTTCGCCGGCCGGACGGTCATCCGCCCGAATGGATTCTCCGGCCGCCATAACGCCGGCAACATTCAGGCGATCAGGACGACTGCGAGCAACGCCGACGCCGCCAGCATGACGGTCTGGGCGACCGCGGCGAGCAATGGGCGGATGCCAGCGCTCAGCAGACTGGCGGCGCTCGTCTTCAGGCCGAGCGCGGCGGTCGCCAGGACGAGGCATAGAGTGGAGAGGTTGGTCAGGATCGAGACAAGATTCGGAGGCAGGATAGACAGATTGGCCAAGACCGCAGCAACGACGAACATGGCGATGAACCATGGCACGATCGGAGGCCGCTCGCCTTGCGCGTCCGATCGATATGCCAGCGCGATCAGTATCGCCGCCGGTGCCAGACAGGCGACGCGAATGAGCTTGGTCACGGCGGCGACCTCGGTCGCATGGGGCGATACCATGGCCCCGGCGCCCATGACCTGGGCAAGGTCGTGGATCGCGGCGCCGAAAAACAGTCCGGCCTCGACCTCATCGAAACGGATCCAGTGTGCGAACGCAGGATAGACGAGCATCGCGACGGTGCTCAGCAACGTCACGGCCGCGATCGTATAGGCGGTCTCTTGCTCGCGCTCCGGGGTGGCGGGCAGCGCGGCTGAAATAGCCAGCGCAGCCGAGGCGCCGCAGATGCCGACAGCTCCTGCCGACAGCAAGGAACGTTCGCGGGTCAGGCGCAAGGCGATGCCGAGCAAGGTGCCGAAAGCGAGGGTGATCACCACCGCGCCTATTCCCAATGCGATGGCAGGAAAGCCGATGGCGCTGATCTCCGTCAGGGAAAGACGCACGCCGATCAGGGCGATGCCCAGCCGAAGCGGCGTACGCGCCGAAAAGGCGACGCCGCGGGACCGCGCGATGTCTCCCGGCGCCGCCTGGACGAGGAATCCCAGAAGCAGGGCGAGCAATACGGCGGGCGCGGCCGTCAGCGACGCGATGATCAGGGCGAGAACGGCAATCGCCAGACACAAGGCGATGCCCGGCAGCAGCGTCAGGCCGTCGCTTTTCACGACTGCCGTATCGGGCTTGCGCAGGCATGCAGCATCTGAACCGTGTTCATCCCCGCCGATCTTGATCGGGGTCTGCCCATGACACATGCGGGCAACGTGCGCCAAGATCATCGGCCCGCTTCACGGCGCGGTCGTTGAGATTCGGGCGATGCGCGCTGAGACGATCAGGACGATTGCGGCCCCGCGCCCCTTGGCCTAGCCGATGCTGGCATAGGCCGGAATGGTGAGGAATTCCTCCGGCGTGTCGGCAAGAACGAGCGATTTGAACAGATCCCGCGCTTCGGCGATCCGCGGCGCCGGCGGCAACACAGCCATTTCCTCGGCGAGGAGCGTATCGAAGATTTGCCGCGTCGCCCGCCGTCCGTCTTGCAGGGGTGCTTCGAACTTCAGCCATTGCCAAAGCTGGGTGCGGCAGATCTCCGCGGTCGCCGCATCCTCCATCAGATTATAGAGGGGCACCGCGCCCCGCCCGCCGAGCCAGGCGGCGATATATTGGACGCCGACCCGGATATTTTCCCGCATCCCGGCTTCGGTGCGGGGACCTTCATGGATCCGAAGCATATCCTCGCGCGTGACGCCGCTTTCGATCTTGCGGTCGAGCTGATGGCGCCGATCGAACGCGTCGCGCGCTACCGATACGAGCGCCGGATGAGCGACCCAGGTGCCGTCATGGCCATTCGCCGCCTCGCGCTGCTTGTCGGCCCGAACCTTCGCGAACGCGGCCTCGTTCGCGGCCTCGTCGCCCTTCACCGGGATCTGCGCCGCCATCCCTCCCATCGCGAAGGCGCCGCGCCGGTGGCAGGTTTCGACCAGCTTCAGCGAGTAAGCGGCCAGGAAGGCCTGATCCATCGTCATCACCGACCGGTCCGGCGTGAGCCGGTCTGCCCGCCGACCCAGCCTTTTCATGGTGGAGAAAATATAGTCCCACCGGCCGCAATTGAGGCCGACGACATTCGCCCGCAGTGCGTGGAGAATTTCATCCATCTCGAAGGCGGCGGTGATCGTTTCGATCAGCACCGTCGCCTTGATCGCGCCCCGTTCGAGGCCGAGCGTGGCTTCCGCGAAGGCGAAGACGTCGTTCCACAACGCCGCTTCGTGGTGGCTCTCCAGCTTCGGCAGGTAGAAATAGGGACCGGAGCCGGCGGCGCGCGCCCGCTCGGCATTGTGGAACAGGTAGAGGCCGAAATCGACCAGCCCGCCTGACATGCGTTCGCCGTCGACCGTGATGTGCCGCTCATCGAGATGCCAGCCGCGTGGACGAACGATCAGCACCGCCGGCGTCTCGCCCAGGGCATAGTGCCTGCCGCTAGCCGGATCCTGAAAGCGAAGCCGCCCGAGCCAGCGGTCGCGCAGGTTGATCTGGCCCTCCACGATATTGGTCCAGGTCGGCGCTGTGGCGTCCTCGAAATCCGCCATGAAGCATTGCGCGCCGCTGTTCAGCGCGTTGATCACCATCTTGCGATCCGTTGGCCCTGTGATCTCCACCCGCCGGTCCATCAAATCCTGTGGAATGGGTGCGACGGTCCAGTCGCCGGCGCGGATATTCGCCGTCTCGGGCGGGAAATCGGGCAATGCACCGGCGTCGAAGGCACGCTGTCGCTCGGTGCGCGCCGCCAGCAGGGCCTTTCGCCGCGCATCGAAGCGGCGATGAAGCGCGCCGAGGAATGTCAGCGCCTCATCGGTCAGAATCTCCGATGCGCCGGTGATCCCGGAGGCGGTGGCGGTTGCCGGCTGCTCTGCGACCTCGAGATCGAGCATCAGGCGGCCTCTGCCGCAATCGTATAGCGGGTCGTCGCCGGATCGGTGCCCGGTGCATAGGTAAGGCGCATCCATTCGTTGCGTGCCTTGCGTTCATCCGCGAAGGGACCGAACATCGTCTCGGTGCCCGGCACCAGGGCGGTGAATGCGGCGTCGCGATATTCGCCGCCGACGACCCAGTAGCGAAAGGCCATTGCGACTCTCCTCAGGCTGCGAATTGCACGAACTGGGCGGTTTCGGTCGATTCCGCCAGCGCGGCGGTGGATGACTCGCCGCCGGCGAGTGTTTGGGCGACCTGGTCGAAATAGCCGGTGCCGACCTCGCGTTGGTGGCGAGTGGCGCTATAGCCCGCTGCCTCGCTGTCGAATTCGGCCTGTTGCAGCTCCGAATAGGCAGCCATCCCTCGGTCCCGATAGCTCGCGGCGAGTTCGAACATGCCGTGATTGAGGCTGTGAAAGCCGGCGAGCGTCACGAACTGGAATTTGTAGCCCATCGCGCCAAGCTCCCGCTGGAAGCGGGCGATTGTGTCGCGATCGAGCTTCGCCGCCCAGTTGAAGCTGGGCGAGCAGTTATAGGCCAGCAGCTTGCCCGGATGATCGCGCTGAATCGCTTCGGCGAAGCGCCTTGCCTCTTCGAGATCGGGGTGACTGGTCTCCCACCAGAGCAGGTCGGCGTGCGGCGCGAAGGCGAGTCCCCGCTTGATGCAATGGTCGAGCCCGGTGCCCTCCCGGAGCCGGAAGAAGCCCTCCCGCGTGCGCTCGCCGGTCAGGAATTCCCGGTCGCGCTCGTCGATATCGGACGTGATCAGCTTCGCGCTCTCGGCGTCCGTGCGGGCGACCAGCAGGGCTGGTACGCCGCAGACATCTGCCGCCAGCCGCGCTGCGTCGAGGTTGCGGATATGGGCCTGGGTCGGGATCAGGACCTTGCCACCCAGATGGCCGCATTTCTTCTCCGCAGCGAGCTGGTCCTCGAAATGGACGCCGGCGGCACCGGCCTCGATATAGGCTTTCATGATCTCGAAGCAGTTGAGCGGACCGCCGAAACCCGCCTCTGCATCGGCAAGGATCGGCGCGAACCAGTCTCGCTGGGCACCCCCCTCCATATGCTCGATCTGGTCGGCGCGCTGCAAGGTGCGGTTGATGCGCCGGCAGAGCTCCGGGCCGGCATTGGCCGGGTAGAGCGACTGATCCGGATACATCGCGCCGGCGGTATTGGCGTCGGCGGCGACCTGCCAGCCGGAAAGGTAAATCGCCTTCAGGCCGGCGCGGACCATCTGCATCGCCTGGTTTCCGGTAACCGCGCCGAGCGCATTCACATAGTCAGTGGTCGTGAGCAGTTCCCACAGCCGGTTGGCGCCCCGCCGGGCCAGGCTATATTCGATCGGGATTGAGCCGCGCAGGCGCTCGACGTCGGCCGGCGCATAAGGACGCTCGATCCCGGCGAAGCGACGGGCGGGGGCGGGGACGAGATCGCTGAAATCAGTCATCGGCGTTCCAGACGTTGTGAGAAACGGAGCCGAGAAACGCGATCCAGCAGCCGCGGCACAGCGGGAAAGAGGTCACGAAGTGAAGATCACACTTGCGACTAGTGTATATGTTTGACAAATTCACAAAATGGCCGAGCACAAGTTGTTTCTGGGCGGGCGGATCAGGCGGTTGCGGCGCGAGCTCGGCCTCAATCAGAGCGCGATGGCAGCCGAGATCGGCATCTCTCCCTCCTATCTGAACCATATCGAGCGGAACCAAAGGCCGATGACGGCGGCCGTGCTGTTGCGGCTCGCCAATGCCTATGATCTCGACGTCAAGGCATTCGCGGCGGCCGGCGGCGAGGGCACCGGGCCGGACGAACTGGCCGAGATTTTCGCCGACCCGATGTTCGCCGACTTGGCGGTGCCGCGCTTCGAATTGCTGGAAGTGACGGACAGCGCTCCGGCTGTCGCCGACGCGGTCGCGCGCCTCTACGCCGCGCTCAATGACCTGAGGCGCAGGCCGGCGGAGGCGGAAGGCGACGCAGCCTCTCCGCTCTCGCCGCAAAGCTGGGTACGCGATCATATCCAGGCGAGCCGCAACCATTTTCCCTATCTGGAAGAAGCGGCGGAGACCCTGGCCGGTGCGCTCGGAGACCCGTTGGCGATCGCCGAGCCGCTCCGGCGGCGGCTGAAGGAAGGGTTCGGCATTGAGGCGCGGGTGGTGCCGCCGGAGGTGATCGACGGGGCCAGCCAGCATTACGATCCGCATCGCAAGCGGCTGATGCTGTCGGCGCTGTTGCGCCCCGAAAGTCGCGCTTTCGGCATGGCCTATCAACTTGCGCTGATCGAATTCCGGCCGCTGCTGGCACGGATGCTGGAGGCGGCTGCGCCGCCTGACCTAGCCACCCGTCGGCTGCTTCACATGAGCCTTGCCAATTATGCCGCGGGGGCGATCATGATGCCCTATCAGACCTTCCTGAGCGCGGCGGAAAAGCATCGCTACGACATCGACCGGTTGTGCGCGGAGTTCGGTGCCAGCGTCGAGCAGGTGGCGCACCGGCTGACGACATTGGGCCGGAGCGGTGCGCGGGGCGTCCCCTTCTTCATGTTGCGGACCGATGCAGCCGGGAACATTTCGAAGCGCTTCGCCGGTGAAGCCTTCCCGTTCAGCCGCTTCGGCGGCACCTGTCCGCGGTGGAACCTGCACAGCGCCTTCCAGACGCCGGGACGGGTGGTCCGCCAGGTGGTTGAGACACCTGATGGTGCGCGCTTCTTCACCATCGGGCGGACCGTTGAGCCCGCGGTCCGGCTCGACGCACGTCAGGAGGGTCAGCTCGCAATCGGCCTTGGCTGCGACCTCAAATATGCCGGCAGGCTTGCTTATGCCGATGGCCTCGACCGCGCCAATCCGCTGGTTACGCCGATCGGTCCGGCCTGCACGCTTTGCCCCCGACCCCGCTGTCCGCAGCGGGCTGCCCCGCCGGCCGGGCGAACGCTGACCGTGACCGAGACGCGCAAGACGGTATCGCCATTTCCATTCCTCGGCGGGTGATGGGCGCCGCTTGAGGCCAGGGAGAGCGCCGTCTGGCGCAACCTGCTAGCGATGATGCAAGCGGAGGTGCTCATCGACTGCGCGTGCGCATTCGCGGCCCTCGCGGATCGCCCAGACGACCAGCGATTGCCCACGCCGCGCATCGCCGCAGACGAACATGTCGGAGCGTGACGTAACATAGCCTCCACCGACCGGGGCGGCCCCGGCCAACTCCACGCCTTCAATGGCAATTGCGACAAAGCCCATTGCCAGCAGAACAAGCTCGGTTTGCAACTCCAGTGGCGCACCATCCCGCTCGGCGTGCAGCGCCGTTACCCGCCCGTCCTGGCCCTCCAGCCGCAGCGTCTTCACCGAGAATTCGCGCACCGCCCCCTCTTCCTGTGACGAGGATGTGCGCAGGCGGAGCGGCCAGTGCGGCCAGCTCAGGCTCTTGTCCTCGGCCACGGGTGGCTGCGGCAGGATTTCGAGCTGCGTGACTGACGCGGCACCCTGCCGGTTGGCGGTGCCGATGCAATCCGATCCGGTGTCGCCCCCGCCGATCACGACGACGTGCTTGCCGGTCGCCGATATCGGCGACCCGCCGTGGGGAAGGCCGGCATTGCGCCGGTTCTGCTGGACCAGATAGTCCATCGCGAAATGGACGCTGCCCAGATTGCGGCCCGGAATATCGAGATCGCGCGGTCGCTCGGCACCGGTCGCGAGAACCAAGACGTGATAATCGTCCATCAGCCGCTCGACCGAGATCGAGGCGCCAATCTCCATGCCGGAGCGGAAGATGACGCCCTCCGCCTCCATCTGGCCGATGCGTCGGTCGATCAACGCCTTGTCCATCTTGAAATCGGGAATGCCGTAGCGAAGCAGGCCGCCGACCCGGTCGGCCTTTTCGAACACAGTCGGCGAATGGCCCATGCGGGCAAGCTGCTGGGCGCAGGCAAGCCCGGCCGGACCGGATCCGACGATGGCGATCCGCTTGCCGGTGCCGCGCGTCGCAGCCTCGGGCACGATCCAGCCTTCGTCCCAGCCGCGATCGACGATCGCGCATTCGATCGTCTTGATCGCCACCGGCGCGTCATCGAGGTTCAGCGTGCAGGCCGCTTCGCAGGGTGCCGGACAGACGCGGCCCGTAAACTCCGGAAAATTGTTGGTGCGGTGCAGCCGATCGAGCGCTGCGCGCCATTGACCGGCAGTTACCAGGTCATTCCAGTCCGGAATGAGATTCTCGATCGGGCAGCCAGTGTGGCAGAAGGGCACGCCGCAATCCATGCAGCGCTCAGCCTGGAGGCGAAGCTCCGGCTCGGCGAGCGGCTCGACGAACTCGTTCCAGTGACGCACCCGCTCGGCGACGGGCCGATAGGGCCGATCGCGGCGCGCAATCTCAAGAAAGCCTCTCGGATTGGTCATGCCGCCGCCTCCAGCGCCGCGAGGGCACGACGATAGTCGGTCGGCATCACCTGAACGAATTGCCGCAAGGCGGCCGGCCCTTCGGCGAGAATTTCGGCTGCACGGACGCTGTGTGTCAACGCCCGATGCCGTTCGATCAGCGCGCGAAGGCGGTTCGGATCCTCGACCGGCTCGAGCGCGATGCTCGCCTGATTGCACAAGGCGTCGAGGCGTCCCTCGGGGTCCCAGACATAGGCGACGCCGCCCGACATGCCGGCGGCGAAGTTGCGCCCCACCGGGCCAAGCACGGCGACGAGGCCGCCGGTCATATATTCGCAGCCATGGTCTCCGACGCCCTCGACCACCGCGATCGCCCCGGAGTTGCGCACCGCAAAGCGCTCGCCGGCGACACCGCAGAAAAAGGCCTCGCCTTCGACCGCCCCATATAGACAGGTGTTGCCGACGATGATGTTGGCGGCCCCCTCCCGCGGCGCATGATCCGGCTGACGAACGATGAGCCGCCCACCGCTGAGGCCCTTGCCGACATAATCGTTGGCATCGCCGACCAGCTCCAGCGTGACGCCACGTGCGAGGAAAGCGCCGAAACTCTGGCCCGCGGTGCCGGTCAGCCGCGCGCACAGGCTGTCCTCCGCCAGTCCGGCATGGCCGGCGCGTCGCGCGATCTCGCCCGACACCATCGCGCCGACCGCGCGATCCGTGTTGGCGACCGGGCGTTCGATCCGGACCGGAAGCGGCGCGTCCAGCGCCTCGATCAGATCGCGATCGATGGCGGTCCCGGAAGCGCGACGCAGTGGCGCGCCATGACGTCGCAAGCTTGTGGTTGCCGGCAGGTGGAGCAGCTTCGAAAGATCGACGCCTCCGGCCTTCCAATGGTCGCCGGCTTCGGCCGGACCGAGCAGGTCGGCCCTGCCGATCAGCTCGTCGAGGCTGCGAAGACCGAGGCCGGCGAGAATCTCGCGCACCTCCTCCGCGACGAAGAAGAGATAGTTGATCACATGCTCGGGCTGGCCGGTGAAGCGGGCGCGCAGCGCCGGATCTTGGGTCGCGATCCCGACCGGACAGGTATTGAGATGGCATTTGCGCATCATGATGCAGCCGGCCGCAATCAGGGGTGCCGTCGCAAAGCCGAATTCGTCCGCCCCGAGCGCCGCCGCGATGGCGACGTCGCGGCCGGTGCGAAGGCCGCCATCTGCCTGCACGACGACGCGCTCACGCAGACCATTGAGGACGAGCGTCTGCTGGGTTTCCGCGAGGCCGATCTCCCAGGGCAGGCCGGCATGGGTGAGTGAGGTGAGCGGCGAGGCGCCGGTGCCGCCCTCATAACCGGCGATGGTGATGTGATCGGCCATGCACTTGGCGACGCCGGCCGCCACCGTACCGACGCCGCGCTCGCTGACCAGCTTTACGGAGATCCGCGCACCGGGATTCACGCTCCGCAAGTCGTGGATCAGCTGGGCGAGATCCTCGATCGAATAGATATCGTGGTGCGGGGGCGGACTGATCAGGCCGACGCCCGGTGTCGAATGGCGGACCGCGGCGATCTCGGCATCGACCTTATGCCCCGGGAGCTGGCCGCCTTCGCCCGGCTTCGCGCCCTGAGCGATCTTGATCTGGAGATCGTCGGCATTGACCAGATATTCAGCCGTGACCCCGAAACGGCCTGATGCCACCTGCTTGATCGCCGATCGTGTGTCCGCGGCAAAGCGCTCGGCCTCCTCTCCGCCCTCTCCCGTATTCGATTTGCCTCCGATCCGGTTCATCGCCTGAGCGAGCGTGGTGTGCGCCTCGCGGCTGATCGATCCGAAGCTCATCGCGCCGGTGGCGAAGCGCCTCACGATCCGGCTTGCCGGTTCGACCTCGTCCAGCGGCAGCGGCGAACCGGCGGCGTGGAGCTCGAGCAGGCCGCGAAGGGTAAGCAGCTGGCGATGGCGTTCGTTCAGTTCGTTGGCGAAGGCGCGATAGGCGTCCGGCAGGTTGCCGCGCGCGGCATGCTGCAGATTGGCGATGCTGTCGAACGTCCAGGCATGCGCCTCGCCGCCGGCCCGCTGGGCGTAAAGACCGCCGGGATCGAGCGCGTCTGCGTCGGGCGCATGGGCGGCGCGATGGCGGCGGGCGGTTTCCTCCGCCAGCTCGGCCAGACCGATGCCGCCGATCGGCGTTGCAGTCCCGGTGAAATATTTGCCGACCAGGCATTCGTTGAGCCCGATCGCGTCGAAAATCTGGGCCCCGCAATAGGATTGGAAGGTAGAGATGCCCATCTTGGACATCACCTTCAGCAGGCCTTTGCCGATCGCCTTGATGTAGTTGGCCTGCGCATCATCCGGCCTGAGCGGCACGCGTCCGCGCACGCATAGATCCTCGATCATGTCGAAGGCGAGCCAGGGGTTGATCGCCTCCGCGCCATAACCGGCCAGCACACAGAAATGGTGCACTTCGCGCGCCTCGCCGGTCTCGATGACAAGGCCGGTCTGCATCCTGAGACCCTGGCGGATCAGGTGATGGTGGACGGCACCGGTGGCGAGCGCGGCGGGGATCGGGATGCGGTCCTCCGCTTCCGCGCGATCGGAGAGGATCAGCAGGTTGATATCGGCGAGCACCGCCTCGGTTGCCTCCCAGCAGAGCCGCTGCAGCGCCGCTTCCAGCGATTGCGCGTCGCCACCCTTCGGCCAGGTCGCATCCAAGGTGATCGTCCGAAAGGCGCCGTCGAGCGTCTCCTCGATCGAGCGGATCTTTTCCAGATCCTCGTTGGTGAGAATCGGCTGCGCGACCTCCAGCCTCTTGTGATTGCCGGCATTGCGACCGAGCAGGTTCGGACGCGGCCCGATCATCGAGACCAGACTCATGACCAGGCTCTCGCGGATCGGATCGATCGGCGGGTTGGTGACTTGAGCGAAGTTCTGCTTGAAATAGTCGTAGAGCAGCCGTGGCCTTTCCGAGAGGATGGCGAGCGGTGTGTCCGTGCCCATCGAGCCGATCGGATCTTCAGCCGTAACGGCCATCGGCGCGAGGAAGAATTTCAGATCCTCTTCAGTGTAGCCGAAGCTGATCTGGGTGCGGTGGAAGACCTCGTCATCCGGCGGCCGGCGGATCGGGTGGCAGCCCGGCGGCAGATCCTTGAGATCGAATTGGGTCGCTGCCAGCCAATCGGCATAGGGTTCCGCTTCGGCGAGGCGCGCCTTGACCTCCTCGTCCTCGACGATCCGGCCCTCTTCGAGATCAATCAGCAGCATCTTGCCGGGCTGCAGCCGCCACTTTCGGATGATCCTCTCCTCCGGGATCGGCAGCACGCCGCTTTCCGATGCCATGACCACGAGATCGTCGTCGGTGACGACGAAGCGGGCGGGCCGGAGGCCGTTGCGGTCGAGCGTCGCGCCGATCTGGCGCCCATCGGTGAAGGCGATGGCGGCCGGCCCGTCCCACGGCTCCATCAGGGCGGCATGATATTCGTAGAAGGCGCGACGGCCGGGCTCCATGCGCGTGTCCGACCAGGCTTCGGGAATCAGCAACATCATTGCGTGCGGCAACGAATAGCCACCGGCGATCAGCAGCTCGAGCGCATTGTCGAGGCAGGCGGTGTCGGACTGGCCGTGCGGGATGATCGGCCACATCTTGTCGAGGTCGGCCCCGAGCAGGGGCGATTCCAGCGTCCGTCGCCGGGCGTTCATCCAGTTCACATTGCCGCGCAGCGTGTTGATCTCGCCATTGTGGGCGATGAAGCGATAGGGGTGCGCAAGCCTCCAGCTTGGGAATGTGTTGGTCGAGAAGCGCTGATGGACCATCGCCAGCGCCGACATGGTCAGCGGGTTCGACAGATCTCGATAGAATATCCCGACCTGGTGGGCGAGCAGCATGCCCTTGTAGACCAGCGTCCGGCTTGAAAGGGAGGCGATATAGAATTCCGGCAGGCCCGGCAGACTGCGCCGTTGCGCCTCGGCTTCCAGCGGATTGAGCGTCTGCTTCCGG
This sequence comes from Sphingomonas sp., assembly GCA_050247295.1. Lineage (GTDB taxonomy): Bacteria > Pseudomonadota > Alphaproteobacteria > Sphingomonadales > Sphingomonadaceae > Allosphingosinicella. The sequence continues at coordinate 29,482 of JBFWUJ010000019.1, forward strand.
ATCGCCAGCAACTTGCGCTCGAAGGCATTTTGATCCGCGACATTCGTCCCGCGCGCGATCACGGCTTGCCCGATCACCGGCATCGCCGCCCGGGCAGACGCGCCGAGCGAATGTGCATCCACCGGCACATCGCGCCAGCCGACCAGTATCTGCCCTTCGACCCTGACGAACCGTTCAAGCCGCTCGATTGCTGCAGCCCGGCTCTGCTCGTCGCGGGGTAGAAAGCACATTGCGACCGCATAGTCGCCCGGCGCCGGCAGGCTGCGTCCCGCCTCTTGGGCCCAGGCGCGGAACAAGGGATCGGGAATCTGGATCAGGCAGCCGGCGCCGTCGCCCAGCGTCGGATCGGCGCCGACACCGCCGCGGTGATCGAGATTGGCGAGGATCTGCAAGCCTTGCGCGATAATCGCGTTGGATCGTTCGCCCTTTACATGGGCGGCGAATCCCATGCCGCAGGCATCCCGCTCGTCTCGCGGGTCGTAAAGCCCCTGTTCTCGCGGCGGCCGATCCATTTCGCCTCCGTGTTGCAGTGCAGCGAGAGTGACCTATTCGCGAGCCTCATACAAGCGCGAGGGTGAGAAGGCCTTGCGTGCGGCAGCCGGCCGCTATCGGATCATTCCATCGCCAGAACCGGCGCCGTTTAGGCTCGCTTTACCGTCGTTTGATAACGGGTAGCGATGGCAACGCGCGTCCTCTTCACGATCGATACCGAGCTCACCTGGCGCCATTACGTGGCCGGGAGCGGATGGCGAAAGAATCTCGCTGACAGCTACGATCCGGCCGGGGTTGGGGTGCCCTATCAGCTGGAACAGCTGGCACGTTACGGATTGAAGGCCTGCTTTTTCGTCGATCCGATGCCGGCGTTGGTTTACGGGCTCGATCCGATCCGGCGGATGGTGGAGCCGATAATTGCCGCCGGGCAGGAGGTCCAGCTTCACCTGCACAGCTTCTGGCGGGACCTCGCTGCGGGCCGCCGCAGCGATCTGCGGTTCGAGCTGACGCAATTCAGCGCTCCCGAACAGCGCGAGCTGATCGAAGCGGCGCGCGACCTGCTGATCGCGGCCGGTGCACCGGTTCCGATCGCCTTTCGCGCAGGCAGCTACGCCGCCAATGCCGACACACTGAAGGCGCTGGCTTCCTTGGGCATCCGCTATGACGCCAGCCATAACGGCGCCGAGCATCCCGGCGTCAGCGCCCTGCCACTCGCGGCCGAGCTACTCGATCCATCGCCATGCGCCGGCGTCACCGAAATCCCGGTCACCCAGATTCGCCGCCCGGACGGCGGCCTGCGGCCGTTGCAGATCTGCGCGCTCTCCTTCGCCGAGATGAGGGCGGCCCTCCTCCACGCCGGTTGGAACCGGCATGCGGTGGCGACGATCGTCTGCCACAGCTTCGAGCTGGCAACGCGGGACGGCAAGCGGATCAACAGGCTGGTTCGCGGCCGCTTTGACCGGCTTTGCGCCTTCCTCGCCGACCAGCGGGTGATGTTGCCCACTGCAACCTTCGACAATTTCGATCCGCCGGCCCGGTCGCTCGCGGCGCGCCCACTGCCGAGCCATCGCCTGCGCGCCTATCATCGGATGGCCGAACAGGCCTGGAGCGCCGGGCGTTACGAACGACCGCTGACCGGCGCGGCGATCGTCTCGATGCCGCCGGTCGCGGCGCTGGAAGAGATTCTCCTCCTTGCCGGCCTCTGAGGTTGCCCTGCCGCTGCGGATCGGCGCCCGCACCATATTCACGCTGCGCCCCCGGCTGGTGCGTCGCAGCCTGTCGCTCGCCGAAGCGCAGGTCCAAAGGGTGCCTGTGTTGCCACCCCTGACGCCGGCGGATCAGGGCTACCACGTGACGTCACTGCCCGCGGCGCAATTGGACAGGCTGCTTCGTCAGCAGCCGAAGATGCGGCCCTTCATTCGCCAGCGTTACGCGCGGCGCTATGCCCGGCTCGACCAGGATTTCGAGGATTATCTCCGCGCCTTCTCTCCAAAAAGCCGTTCCACAGCCCGGCGCAAGCTTCGTCGCTTCGCCGAGCGGGCGGGGGGCGTGATTGACGTGCGTTGCTACCGCGAGGCGTCCGAGATCGACGCGTTCTACACCGCCGCCCGCACCGTCTCCGCCAAGACATATCAGGAGTTGCGGCTGGCCGCTGGCCTGCCCGGCGGCCCCGATGCGCTGGCCGAGATGCGCGCTCTCGCGGGCGCGGACCGGGCGCGGGGCTGGTTGCTTCATCTCGATGGCGAGGCGATCGCCTATCTCTGGGCGCCAGCCGACGGCGACACGCTCATCTACGCCTGGCTCGGCTACGATCCCGCCTTCGCCGACCTGTCGCCCGGAATCGTTCTCCAGCTCGAAGTGATGCGGCAACTCATGGAAGAGCGCCGCTTTCTTGGCTTCGACTTCACCGAAGGTGACGGCCAGCACAAGCGTTTGTTCGGCACCGGTTCGGTGGACTGCCTCGATATTCTGTTGCTGAAACGGTCGCCAGGCGCCCTGGCGACGGGCTATGGGGTTGCCGCCTTCGACGGTGCAGTCGGGATAGCGAAGCGGCTCGCGGGCATGGCGCTCAAGAGCCGTCCGCGGCGCTAGCTGATTCGGCGCCATGTGACCGACTGCGGCCGATATGGCGCTGGCTTCCTGCCGCCG
>JBFWUJ010000020.1:0-2041 GCA_050247295.1 Sphingomonas sp.
GCTGGCTGCCGGCATTCCCAACGCGCGCCGTCATGAAACGCCGATCCCGGCGTCATCAATCTGTCATGTCTTTGTAACCCGCCGTTCCCCGAACGCGGTTAGCCCGGTGCGCATACCATTGGGAGACCGGGGTGCAGACGAGCCCGCATACATTGAAGGCGTTCGACGACGATCTCGATCGGCTGCGCGCGCTCGTCTGCGAGCTGGGCGGCCGGGTCGAGGCGGCGATCGCCGACGCGGTCCAGGCGCTGGTCCGTATCGATCCGGGCCGCGCAGAGGCGGTGCTCGCGAACCATAGCCGGGTGGCCGCGCTGGTGTCCCGCATCGAGCGCGAAGCCGTGCAGATGATCGCGTTGCGCGCGCCGCTCGCCGACGATCTTCGCGAAGTGCTGTCGGCATTCAAGATCGTCAGCCTGATCGCGCGAATGGGCGATTGCGCGGCCAACGTGGCCCGTCGCGCGCTCCTCTTTGGCGGCAGCCGCCCGATCGCCGAGATTCGCACCATCGCGACGCTTGGCGAGGGCGTCACGGCAATGATCAAGGCGGCGCTCGATTCCTATTCGGTCCGCGATCCGGTCGCGGCCGCGCGCGTCGTCGACATGGATGACCAGATCGATGCGCTGCATGCCGGCCTGTTCCGCGCCCTGGTCGATCTTATGACCCGCAATCCCGACACGATCACTGCGGCGACACACCTTCTCATCGTCTCTCAGAAGCTGGAGCGGGCCGCCGATCATGCGGCCGCGATCGCCGCCATCGTCCATTATGCCGCGACCGGCGATGCACCGCCGTCGCCACCGGACGCGCGGGTGGCGGCATGAACCGGCAGCGGTTGCTCCTGGTCGAAGACGATCCGGCGCTTACCGATCTGCTGCAATGGCATTTCCAGCGCGAGGATTTCGACGTCGTTCATACCGGAGACGGCGAGGAGGCGCTGGCGCTCGCCGCCGAGGCGCCGCCGGACATCGTCCTGCTGGACTGGATGATAGAGGGTGTTTCCGGGCTCGAAGTGTGCCGCCGGCTGCGCCGCGCACCCGCCACCGCCAACGTGCCGATCATCATGCTGACCGGGCGGACGGAGGAGACCGACCGGGTTCGCGGGCTCGAGACCGGTGCGGACGATTATGTGACCAAGCCCTTCTCCCCCCGCGAGCTGATCGCCCGCGTGCGCGCCGTGCTGCGGCGGGTGCGGCCGGCGCTCGCGGGGGAGCAGCTCAGGCTCGCGGACCTCGAAATGGACGTCGTCCGCCACAAGGTGAAGCGGGCTGGCCAGAGCATCGCGCTCGGGCCGACCGAATTCCGCCTGCTGAAGCATTTCCTTGAACATCCGGCGCGCGTCTTTTCGCGCGAACGGCTGCTCGACGCCGTCTGGGGGCGCGACAAGGATATCGAGCTGAGGACGGTCGATGTCCATATCCGGCGGTTGCGCCAGGCGATCAGCGTCGAGGGCCGGCCGGAACTCATCCGAACCGTCCGTTCGGCCGGCTATGCGCTTGACGATGACGAGACTTGAGCCGCGGCAGCGGGCGCTGATCGCCGGTGGCGTCGCAGCCTCGCTCGCGGTGCTGCTGCTGTTTTCGCTCGGCAGTCCCGAACCTGCACAACCGCCGCCGGCCCCGGTCGTCGCGCCGCCGCCCACTCCAGTGCCGACGGCCGCGGCAGCGGCCCCCGCCTCCGCCGCGTCGCCGGAAGGGCTGCGCCTCCACGGCGTGCTGGGCGCCGGCGCTGTGATCGGCACTGCGGGCGACAATCAGCGATTTGTCTCGATCGGCCGCGAAGCGGCCCCGGGCCTCGTGCTTGAACGGATCGGGCTGGACCATGTGATGCTGCGGTCGGCGGCGGGCCTGTTCCGGCTGGACTTCGCCGGCGCGACTGCCGCCGGGCCGGCCGCGCCGGCAACGGCGGCACCGTCGGGCGAAGCGGCGCTCCGTGCCGAGGCGCTGCGCTACCGCCTCGGCCTCGCCCCACGCCAGCAAAACGGTCAGGTCACGGGCCATGTTGTGCGGCCCAACGCGCCGATGCCGGCGCTGGAGCTTGCCGG
>JBFWUJ010000020.1:2141-11643 GCA_050247295.1 Sphingomonas sp.
CCGACACCGACGCCGACGCCGACACCGACGCCGACTCCCACGCCGGGCACCCCGGCCGCCTCCTGCCCCGCTGGCACGGTCGACGGCGGCGTCGTGGGTTCGCGCCGCGCCTGCCAGATCCCCAGCCGCTTCACCCAGGACACGACGCTTCAGAACGTTCCCGGCGTCGCTTATTCCCTCATCGGCCCGGTCAACGTCGGCACCGATTGCGGCGGCGATCCGGCTGCCAATCTCGCCGGCTGCCAGCAGGTCACGCTTACCATCCAGGCCGGCGCGGTTCTCTTCGGTTCGTCGGGCAACGACTATCTGGTCGTCAATCGCGGCTCGCGGATCCAGGCGGTGGGCAACGCGGCCAGCCCGATCATCTTCACCGCGCGCGACAATCTCGCCGGCAACACCACCGATTCGAGTCAAGGTCTGTGGGGCGGCATCATCCTGCTCGGCCGGGCGCCGATCAGCGATTGCAACACCGCCGTTCCGGGCGGTTCGGTCGGCTGCCAGCAGGTGATCGAGGGCACCACCGGCTCGCTCTATGGCGGCGCCTCGCCAAACGACAATTCGGGGACGCTGCAATTCGTGCAGATTCGTTATTCCGGCTTCCAGATCGCGCCGGGCAATGAGCTGCAGGGTCTGACCATGGGCGGCGTTGGCCAGCTCACCACCGTCGATCACATTCAGGTCCACAACAGCTCTGACGACGGCATCGAGATATTTGGCGGACGGGTGAACACCCGCTACCTCGTCATCACCGGCGCCGACGACGACGGGCTCGATACCGATCTCGGTGCGCGCGGCACCCACCAGTTCGTCATCGCGGTGCAGAAGCCGACCGGCGACGGCGACTCGGCGCTGGAGGTCGACTCCAACGGCAACGAAGACGCGCTGCCGCGGCAATATACCCGCGTTTCAAACCTCACCGCAGTCTACAACCGCGTCGGTTCGGGCGGCAATGTGACGCTGTTCCGCGGCGGCACTGATTATGCGCTGCTCAACAGCGTCATCGTCGGCGCCGGCGCCTGCCTCGATATCGATGCGACGGGTGGCACGACGACCAGGGCCGCGGACACGCCGCTGCAGGATCTTGGCCCGCCGGTCTTCCGGTCGGTGCGGCTCGCCTGCCCGACCGATTTCCGCAACGACGGCAACGTCACCACGGCCGAGGTCGGCGCGATCTTCGGCTCCGGCACCAACAACAACCTGTCGAACCACACGTCCAGCCTGACCAGCGTCTTCGTCAACGGCCCGAACGAGACGGCAGTAACGGCGACCGATCCGACCACGTTCAACGCCGACACCTTCGCCGGCACCGGTCAGCCGAATGCCGCTGCTCCGAACCGGATGACGAACGTCACCTATATCGGCGCGGTCCGCGATGCGACGGACACCTGGTTCGCCGGCTGGACCTGTAATTCGTCTTACGCGAGCTTCGGCGGCACCAGCGGTTCCTGCACCGCCATTCCGACGAGCTGATCGCCGCCGCCACGTGCCGACGGGGCGGCGGCGCGAGCCGCCGCCTCCGATTGCCTTGCATGACCGGGGGAAACCCATGCGAAACAGTACTTTTCTCGGGGGACTTTTCCTCAGCTCGGCGCTGATCGCCCCCGCCGCTCTCGCCCAGACGCCGGCGCCGCAAGCGCCCGCCTCACCCCCGCCGGCGGCCGAGACCACGACGCCCGAGCCCGAAATCGAAATATCTGTTCCCGGCGCCAGCCCGCGGGCGGACGAGGGGATCGTCGTCACCGGCACCCGGACGCCGAACATCGTCCGCCGCACGCCGCAGGTGATCTCCGTCCTTTCGAGCGAGGACATCGCCCGCACCGGCGAGGGCGACGTCGCCGGTGCGCTGCAGCGCGTGACCGGCCTTTCCGTTGTCGGCAACGGCTTCGTCTTCGTACGCGGTCTGGGTGACCGTTATTCGCTGGCGCTGATGAACGGCTCGCCGCTGCCCAGCCCGGAGCCGCTGCGCAGGGTCGTCCCGCTCGACATCTTCCCGACCAGCGTCATCGCCTCGGCGCTCGTGCAGAAGAGCTATTCGGTGAACTATCCGGGCGAGTTCGGCGGCGGCGTGATCAATCTCACGACCCCGGCCGTTCCCCGCGATTCGTTCCTGAACGTCAGTCTCGGCACCGGCGGTGACAGCGAGACGAGCTTCGAGCTCGGCTATACCTATTATGGCAGCGATCTCGATACGTTCGGTTTCGACGATGGCGCCCGCACCTTTCCCCGCGCCCTTCGTACGGCGGTCGAGGGCGGCACGTTCAACCAGACGACTGCCGCCGAACGGCGCGATTTCGCCGCCAGCCTGACCAATGCCGCGACCACCCTGCTGCAGCGCAACCGCAACATCCCGGGCAATTTCTCCGGCGAGATCAGCGGTGGCACGTCTTTCGATGTCGGCGGCGGCCGCATCGGCGTCCTCGCCGCGGCCGGCTTCTCGAACAGCTGGCTGACGCGCGACGCCCTCCAGCAGACATCCAACGATCCCGATCTCGCGGGCATCCCGCAGACCAGCTTCCGCACCGTTACGACCGACAACCGGATCATCCTCAACGGCCTGTTCGGACTGGGCGCCAGCTTCGGCGAGCATCAGATCCGCTGGACCAATATCTTCATTCGCGACACGCTGAAGCAAGGGCGGCTTGGCGCCGGCTTCAACCGCAACGTCACCGATCAGGACGCGAACCTGCCGCCGTCGCTGATCGAACAGAACACCTATTGGTTCGAGCGCCAGCTCTTCACCTCGCAATTCGTCGGCGAATTCGAGTTCGGAAATCTCGGCGTCGATCTGCGCGCCGCTTATGCGAACGCCCGGCGCGAATCCCCCTACGAACGCAATATCGGCTATTTCTATCTGGGCGACGGCAATCCGGCGACGGTGAGCGCGACCGACGTCGACGATTATGTGAACAACCTGTCCTCCGGCGGCCAGTTCGCGAACATCGCGTTCAGCAATCTCAATGAGGACGTCTATTCCGGCGGCATCGACCTTGCCTGGCAGGTGCCGGTCGAAACCCCGCTGACCCTTTCGGCAGGCTATTCCTACACCCGTACGGAGCGCGTCGCGTCCCGTTACCAGTTTCAGTATTTCAGGCCCGACGGCGCCCTGCCCATCCAGATTGCCCAGCAACGGCCGGATTTCCTGCTGTCGGATTTCAACATCTATAATTTCAACATCCAGCTGCGTGACGTCTCCGGCGCCGAGGGCGCGGCCGCCTATAATGCGGACCTGACCGTCCATGGCGCCTATGCGCAGGCGGAAGGTGAGCTGCGCGACGGCCTCCGGGCCTCGGTCGGCATCCGCTACGAGGATGGCGATCAAAGCGTGCTGCCGGTGGGCGGCAATCTGGCCGCGACCAGAATCAGCAACAGTTACTGGCTGCCCGCCGTCACTCTGACATGGAACCTCGCCCGCGATATGCAGCTGCGGCTCCACACCTCGCAAACGATCGCCCGGCCGCAATTCCGTGAGCTGGCGCCGCAAATCTACCAGGATTTCGAGTCGGATCGCGAATTCACCGGCAACCCGTTTCTGGTCGACAGCGAACTGCTCAACTTCGAGGGCCGCTACGAATGGTATTTCGCCCGCGACCAGCGGGTCACCGTTGCCGGCTTCTACAAGCGGATCGAAAATCCGATCGAGGCCGCGGCTTTCTTCGCCGGCGGCGGCCAGCTTCGCGTCGGCTTCGCCAACGCGCCGCGGGCCGAACTCTACGGCGCCGAGATTGAAGCGCAGGTCTATGTCCCGCTGGCCGGCCTTGGTGGCTCTTTCTTCGACACCCGCCGGCTGCTGCTGGTCGGCAACTACACCTACACCCAGTCGAGCATCTCCGCCGACAACAGCACGATCGTCGGTCCGGATTTGCAGCCGGTGCAGTCGAACCTGCTGTTCCGCGACGGCGCGCCGCTGACCGGCCAGTCCGACCATCTCGTGAATTTCCAGGTCGGGATCGAGGACACCGACCGGCTCAGCCAGGCGACCTTCCTGATCAGCTATGCCAGCGAACGGGTCACCAACCGCGGCCCGATCCAGGGCCTGCTGCGGCAGCCCGACATCATGGAGCGGCCGGGTCTCCGCGTCGATTTCGTGCTTCGGCAGGAAGTGCCGTTGTTCGGCGTTAGGGCCGAGTTCAAGTTCGAGGCGCGCAACATCTTCGGCCAGGACTATGAGGAGTTTCAGGAGGCCGGCGCCAACCGGGTCGACATCAACTCCTATCGCTTGGGGCGCTCGGTGAGCGCCAGCCTCACACTCAGGTTCTAGACCCCGTCAGCACCGCGCTTCGCAGGCGCTGGAACGGCCTCGGCCTCGTCGTCGATCGGAGCGCCCTCGTCGGCGAAGGCTTCGTGTCGCGGCGCGAAGCGCAGGACGAGAAAGCCGACAATCGCCGACAGGAATGAGCCGGCGAGGATTCCGACCTTCGCCTCCTCGATCAGGTCTGCGCGTCCGGGGAAAGCGAGTCCGCCGATGAACAGGCTCATCGTGAAGCCGATCCCGCAGAGGATCGAAACGCCGTAGACCTGCAGCCAGGTCACGCCCCTGAGCGGCGGCGCCAGCCCCAGGGCGCAGCACAAGCGTACCGCTGCGAAGATGCCGAGCTGCTTGCCAAGGAAGAGGCCGGCCGCGATGGCCAGCGGCAACGGCGCGATCAGCGCCTCGACCCCCAGCCCGGTCAGGCTCACGCCGGCATTGGCGAAACCGAACAGCGGCACGATGCCGAACGCCACCCAGGGCACCAGCGCATGTTCCAGCCGGTGAAGCGGCGACGTGGCGTCATCCGGCGTCCCCGGCGTCGCCACCACCGGTATCGTCGCCGCCGCCAGCACCCCGGCGACAGTAGCGTGGATTCCGGACAGCAGCACCGCATACCAAAGACCCACGGCCAGGATCAGATAGGGCGTGAGCCGGGTGACGTTGCTTTTGCCCATCGCGTACATCGCGAACCAGATCGCCGCCGCGACCCCGAGCGCGACCGTGTTGATCTCGCTCGTATAAGCGACGGCGATGATCGCCACCGCACCCAGATCGTCGACGATCGCCACGGTCGTCAGGAAAAGCTTCAGCGACGCCGGTGCCCGCGAGCCCAGCAATGCCAGCACCCCGATCGCGAACGCGATGTCCGTCGCCGCCGGAATGGCCCAGCCGTTGGCGAGGCGGGAGACACCCCCCACCACGAAAAGGTAGACAAGCGCCGGGACCGCCATGCCGGCCGCCGCCGCGATCATCGGCAGCCGCCGCTGCCGCCAGGTCGCCAGCCGCCCATCGACAAACTCGCGCTTGATCTCGAGGCCGACGAACAGGAAGAAAACAGCCATCAGCCCGTCGTTGATCCAAAGATGGACGGTCATCGGACCGAGCTTGGGCGTCAGCACCGGGCCGACCTCGGCGTGCAGCCAGTGCTGATAGGCTTCGGCAAGGCCGCTATTGGCGACGATCAGCGCCAGCGCCGCCGCCGCCATCAGCAGGATGCCGCCAGCTGCCTCACTGGCGAGGAAATAGCGCAGCACGGAGCGAGTTTTGGCGACGCGCGGACTCATGCTCGCGGCCTAGCGGCATCAGCGTCGCGATTCCATCCCAACCGCCAGCAGGCGCGATCGGGCGGATGACATCCCGCGGATTCTTTCGCCGACCGAATGAACCATGCGTTCCCTGGGCGGCACCTATAAGCTGTGATGTGGGGGATTCTGGCTGGTGGATGGCGCGCGATCATCGGAACGACTGCTCCACGGCTATCTGGCCGCCGCCGCGCGGGTTGGCGATCGCGAAGCGTTGGCGCTGCTCGTCCGTCGCTGGAACGGCAGGCTGCTGGTCCATGCCTGGCGTCTGCTGGGCGATGCCGAACTGGCCCGCGATGCAGTTCAGGACGCGTGGGGAGAGATTCTTCGGGGGATGCCCAAGCTGGCCGATACGAACGCCTTTCCGGCCTGGGCCTACCGCATCGTTTCGCGCCGGGCGGCGCGGCTCATCGGGCGGCTGAGCCGGGACCGGCGGCTTCGCGATGCCGTCGAGCGGGAGCCGTCGGCAGAGGCTGCCGCCCCGGACGGCGCAAATGTGGATGCGGAGCGGCTGCGGCGGGCGATCGTCGCGTTGCCGGCGGAACAGCGCGCGGCGATCGCGCTGTTCCATCTTGAGGACATGAGCGTGGCCGAAGTGGCCGTCGCTCTCGACGTTCCGGCGGGCACGGTGAAGACCCGCCTGATGAACGCCCGCAGGAAATTGCGGGCAGCGCTGGAAGGAGACTTATGATGCGTGATCTCGACCGGATGATCGACGAGGCGCTCGATAGCGAGACCCGGGACGTGCTGCGGCAGATCGGCGACCAGCCGGGGTTCTTCGCGCAGGCTTTCGGCATCTTCGGTGGCCCGACCGGCTGGGTGAACATCATCCTCGCACTCGTGCAGGCGGTGGCCTTCATCGTCGGCGTCTGGGCCGCCTGGCACTTCTTTCAGGCCGTGGATCCGGTCACGCAGCTGCGCTGGGGCCTGCCGGCGGCGGTGCTGCTGATTCAGGGGCTGATCCTCAAGATGTCGCTGGTGCCGCGGATGGAGACCAACCTGATCATTCGTGAGCTGAAGCGGATCGAACTACAGATCGCCCACCGGCAGGGGTGAAGCGAACGACGCCGTAACGCGCGAGTGGACCTAATGTCCGCTCGCGCGGAAGGCGCCGATCCCGGTTTCCGAGCGCACCTCCTGATCGGCGAAGCCGGCCCGATCCCGTTCGCCCCGCTGGCTGCGGTCGAGGATGGACACCAGCCAGATCGCCAGGAACGCAGCCGGCACCGAGAAGATCGCCGGTGACGAATAAGGGAAAATCGGCACCGCATAACCAAGCGTCGTCACCCATACGGCGGGCGAGAGGATGGTGAGAATGAGCGCCAGGCCGAGGCCGACCGCACCGCCCACCACAGCGCCGCGCGTCGTCATGCCGCGCCAGTAAAGCGACAGGATCAGCACCGGGAAATTGCCCGATGCCGCGAGCGCAAAGGCGAGGCTCACCATGAAGGCGACATTCTGCGTCTCGAAGGCGATGCCGAGCATGATCGCGACCGCGCCGAGACCCAATGTGGCCCAGCGTGACACCCGAAGCTCCCGCGCCGGATCGGCGTCGTCGCCCTTGAGGCTGGCATAGAGATCGTGGCTGATCGCCGAAGCGCCGGAGAGGGTGAGTCCGGCGACGACGGCGAGGATCGTGGCGAAGGCGACGGCCGAGATGAAGCCGAGGAAAAGATCGCCGCCAACCGCCTGCGCCAAATGCACCGCGGCCATGTTGCCGCCACCGCGCAGGGCGCCGTCCGCGTCCAGGAAGGAGGGGTTCGTTCCCACCAGCACGATGGCCCCGAAGCCGATGACGAACGTCAGCAGGTAGAAATAGCCGATCCACCCCGTCGCCCAGAGTACCGACTTGCGCGCCGCCTTGGCGTCGGGGACGGTGAAGAAGCGCATCAATATATGCGGCAGGCCGGCGGTGCCGAGCATCAGCGCCAGCCCCAGCGAGATCGCCGAGACCGGATCGCGGATGAAGCCGCCCGGGCCCATGATGGCACTCGTTCCCTTCACCTCGACGGCGCGCTGGAACAGGCGTTCGGGCGAGAATCCGACCTGGGCCAGCACCATCAGCGCCATGAAGGTCGCGCCGCCCAGCAGCATCACTGCCTTGACGATCTGTACCCAGGTCGTCGCGGTCATGCCGCCGAAGATGACATAGACCATCATCAGCCCGCCGACGATGATCACCGCATATTCGTAAGGCAGGCCGAAGAGCAGGCGGATCAGCTGCCCAGCCCCCACCATCTGGGCGATCAGGTAGAAGGCAACGACGACGAGCGTACTGGCCGCGGCGAAGCCGCGCACCGGCGCCTGGGCAAAACGGAAAGAGGCGACGTCTGCGAAGGTGTAGCGGCCGAGATTGCGGAGCCGCTCGGCCATCAGGAACAGGATGATCGGCCAACCGACGAGGAAGCCGATCGAGTAGATCAGCCCGTCATAGCCATCGGCATAGATTTGCGCGGAGATACCGAGAAAGGATGCGGCGGACATATAGTCGCCGGCGATCGCCAGCCCGTTCTGAAAGCCCGTGACGCCGCCCCCAGCAGTGTAGAAATCGGCGGCGGTGCGGGTCCGGAGGGCGGCCCAGCGGGTGATGTAGAGGGTGAGCGCGACAAAAGCGGCGAACATCGCGATCGCCGTCCAGTTCATTCGCCCGCCTCCGCGACGATCTCGGCCAGCAGGGCGTCATGGTCTCGATTGGCGATCCGGACATAGAAGCCGGTCAGCATGATCCCCAGCAGGATCAGGCCGAACCCGATCGGGATGCCCAGCGTCATCGCGCCGCCGCCGATCGGCCGTGCGAGCAGCGCCTTGTCGAAGGCGATCAGCAGAATGTAGCCGAAATAGGCGACACACATGATCGCGGTCAGCGTCCAGGCGAGCCGGCGGCGGCGGCGGACCAGTGCCCGATATTTGGGGTTGTCCCGGATGCGGTCGATACGATCCATCGCGCCCTCTTCCCGACATGGGCATAGCAGCTAAGCCAGCCGGGGCCACCCCGATGGTCGCGATCCTATCCTTGTCGCGGGGTCTAGAAATCCGCGGTCAGCGCAGCGGTAAGGCGGCGCGGGAAGTTATAGTAGAAACCGCCTCCGAGGACGTTGAAGCCGTAATTGTCGAAAACGTTTGCCAGCTGGACGCGAAGCGTCGCCGGCGCGCGGCCGAGGGTGAAGCGGTAGCGCGCGCCGAGATTGAAGACCGATCGCGCCGGCACCGTGAAACGGCCAAGATTGTCGGCGACGCGGTCGCTGGTGCTTTCAAAGGTAAGATCGACCGAGAGCCCGTTCGGCCGGGCGAAGCTGTATTGCGCATAGGCGACGGTCGTGCGGGCGATGGACCCGATCGGCCGGTCCGCGATCAACCCCTGATCCACGGCATCGCCGCTGACCCGCGCGTCGAGAAGGATGGTCCCTGCGAGCAGGTAGAGACGGGGCAGCAGGGATCCGGCAAGAGAGAATTCGAGGCCGCGGTGACGAACCCCGCCAAGGTCACGGAAGAGGAAGTTGCGATCGAGGCCGAAGAATGGCTTGCGCACTTCAAAGGCGCCGACAACGAGCCGCAGATTTTCCGCGATGCTGTAGCGCAGACCGAAATCCAGCTGTTCGGTGAGGATCGCGGGGGGTGCCGTATCTCGATTGACCGCAGCCTCGGGTGCCACCGGGCTTTCCTCCAGCCCGCGCGAATAGCTGCCATACAGCACCAGGGCTTCACCGAGGTAGACGGAGAACGCACCGTTGTAGAGCCATGGGCGAGACTCCGAAACGGGCAGTGCTCCGGCCGGTGAAAGGCCTTCCTTGCGATAGTCCGTTCGCTGCACGCCCAGGGTCAACTCGCCCACCCCTCGCCACAGCATCTCATAGCCCAGGCCGGCCGTATATTGGCGATCCCGATCGTGGGTTTGCGGGCCGAAGGCGAAGGCCGGGCGCGGAACGTCGGTCGCTTCCTCGAATACCGGGCG
>JBFWUJ010000020.1:11743-29873 GCA_050247295.1 Sphingomonas sp.
GGCTGAGCCTCCTGCCCGCTGGTGTCGGTCCGGCTCCAGAACGGGATGATCTCGACATTCTCCGCCGGCCGCCAGCGTGGAACGACGGCGACGCTCGCCACCTGCTGATGACCGCCGATATACTGGCCCTCGCGGGCATAGCTCGCGCCGGCAGCAAGGCTCAGGCGCGAGGTCAGGGGAAGCTGTCCGTCGACCTCCAATCGAGTCCCGTCGAACGGACCATATCCCGCGACGACGCTGAGCAGCGGGCGCGTTCCGGCCGCTCGCAGGGAATAATCGGCAACACCCGTAGGCGCGGGAAAGGGATAACCCTGCGCGCTGATCCCCACATGCATGGTCCAGCCGGATACGAGGCGATCCGAAAGCTCCGCCTGCAAATTGAAGGCAAGTCCGTTTATCCGCACGTTGCCGGCATCGACGGGGCTGAAGCCGCGTGCGTTGAACGGGTTGTAGATCCCGACTTGCTCGCTGCCGACGCTGGTTCCAAACGCATCTTCGGCGGAGGTGACGGCATTCTCGTCGGTGCGCTGAGCCGCGACCGGCGCCGCGATGCAGGCGAGCGGGGCAAGGGCCAGCCATCCGCAATTTATCGACAAGGCTATTCTCCTCGAACTTCCGGGGAGAATGATTGGATGCGCCTGCGTCCATCAGGCCCAATCGGCGAGCGACAAGCGGCGAACGACGAGCGGCATCGCCTGCGGCGTTCAGCCGGCCGGCAGGGCAATCGTGACTTCGAAGCGGCCGGATGTAGTTTCGACACGCATCGACTGTTCGGCGCCGAAGCGCGCCTCCAGCCGGCGGCGGACATTGGTCAGGCCGATGCCCGTCCCCGTTCTATCCGGCGCGCTCGTCGCAGCGCCGGGAATATCGTTGGAAACCTGGATGACGGCACTTCCGCCCTCCCGCCGCGCCGCGATCCTGATCGCGGTCCTGCGGTCTGATCGAGCGACGCCATGCCTGACCGCATTCTCCACCAGCGGCTGCAGCAGCAGGCAGGGGACGCGGATGTCTCCCAGCTCCGCCGGCACATCGATCTCCAGATCGAGACGGTCCGGGAAGCGCACCCGCTCGATCTCCAGATATTTCTGCTGCAGGCCCAGTTCCTCCGACAGGCTGATCTCCTGCAGCGGGTCGAGCAACAGGCTGGATCGCAAGAGATCTGACAACTTCACCGCCATCTCTTCCGCCTGTCCGGGGCGTTCGTCGATGAGCGACGCGATCGAATTCAATGCGTTGAAGAGGAAATGCGGATGAACTTGATAGCGCAGCGCCCGCACCTGCGCCTCATGCGCCTGCGCGACGAGAGTCGCGCTACGCCGCTCCTGTTCGGCGACGGTGAAGCTGTATGACAGGGCGAGATAGGCCGCAGCCCAGGACAGGTAGAACCAGTACCAGTACATGAACGCATGGAGGAACAGCAGGTAATATTCCCGCACCTCGGAAGCCGGCGAAATTTCCCGGAAGGCATGGATGTTGACGAGTGTGATGGCGATCGCCGCCACGGCGGATAACAGGGCCGCGGCCTGGGCCTGGTACCGAAATCGCAGGCTGCGACGACGGCGGAGCAGAACGAAGACGCCGATCGTGAAAACCGCGCCGCAGAGCGACAGCGCCAGGCGCGACAGCGTATAATCGGCCCAATGTTCGAATTCCTTGGCCCCGAGCCGCGCCGTCATCATCAGGAAATGCAACGTCCACAAGGCCGCGATCAGCAATAGCGCGGCCCGATCGAGATCCCGGCGCACGAAGGCCTTGGCCCAGCGCGTGCTCGCGCGGCCACCGGCCGGCTGGCGCGGATCGTCCAGGGTCAGGCGGGCTCTCCCATGCGAGACACGTTCGGCAGCTGCCGCATTTCGCGCGACCGAAATTGGACGAGCGACCGGCCGCTGTCTACAAGCGGCACTGTGGGCAGGGGATAGAAGCTATGCCTGCCGATCTCCGCATATTGGTGCTCGACGACGAGCCCCTGGCCGCATCTCGGCTGATCCGCATGCTGCGGCGTATCGGCGGGATCGGCGAGATCATGACCGCATCGAACGGGCTCAAGGGGCTCGAATCATTCGCCCACGGACGGCCGGATATCATTCTGCTCGACATCGAGATGCCGTTGCTGGACGGCTTTCAGTTCCTTGATGCGCTTCCTCCGGGCGCGGCGCCGTTCACGATCTGCGTCACGGCCTTCGATCGCTATGCCGTGGAAGCCTATCGCAAGCGGGCCCTGCATTACCTTATGAAGCCGGTCGCTTTCGAGCAGCTGGCGGATGCCATTGAGGACGCGCGCAAGCTTCTTTCGGCGCGGGATTCTGAACAGCAGATCTTGGCGCTGAACGCCCGGGTGGCGGACCTGCTGCAACAACTGTCGAAGGAAACGCGATATTTGCGGTTCCTATGGGTTTCGCAGCGTGGAGGTCGGCGGCGGATCGCGGCTAGCGAGATCGACAGAATCGAAGCCGAAAGGGACTATGTGCGAGTCTATGCGGACGGTCTTTCATTCCTTCTGCATCAAGGACTTGGTGCCATTGAACGCCAACTCGATCCGGGAGAGTTTCAGCGAGTCCACCGATCTGCGCTGGTCCGGATGAGCGCGATCGAATCCGTGCGCTACGAGAAATATGGAGCGCTCTCGATCCGCACCCGGGCCGGTGGTCAGGTACGAGTCAGCCGGAAATATGCGCCTGCCTTACGCCGGCTGTTGGCGGGGGCGTGAACGCATCAGGTTGTGAGGTCGTGCTCCAGCGTGATCGCCGCGTTGAGCAGCTTCGAGATCGGGCAATTGGCCTTCGCGTCGGCGGCGATCTCGGCGAAACGGCCGGCCTCGATCCCCGGCACATGCGCATCCAGCTTGAGGTCCGACCGGCTGACCTTGAAGCCGTCCCCATCCTTGTCGAGCTTGACTGCGGCGCGTGTCGTCAACGTACCGTCCGAAAA
This sequence comes from Sphingomonas sp., assembly GCA_050247295.1. Classification (GTDB taxonomy): domain Bacteria; phylum Pseudomonadota; class Alphaproteobacteria; order Sphingomonadales; family Sphingomonadaceae; genus Allosphingosinicella. Next base: position 14,672 of record JBFWUJ010000020.1, read on the forward strand.
ACCGGCCCGCGCCAGACCGAAACTCAGCGCCATGGTGAAGCAGGACGCGTGGGCGGCGGCGATCAGCTCCTCGGGATTGGTGCCGGGCACATCCTCGAAACGGGTATTGAAGCCATAGGGGTTGTCGGAGAGCGCGCCGGACTGAGTCGAGACCGTCCCCTTTCCGTCCTTGCCGAAGCCTTCATAGGTGGCGCTCGCGCTGCGCGTGATCATCGATCCTGCTCCTGATGAAATGGTCTGCATTCGATAACACGGGAGCGGCGCGGATGGCTCCATCCTTCGCGTTGGAAAGCGTCCGGCCTTTCTGATAGCGCTCGGCCATGCCGCTCGCCTCCTCCGCTTCGGCCCGGGAAATCCTCACCGGGCTTCACGACGTGATGGCGTCGAAGCTGGGCGCGCAGGCAAAATTGAACAAGGTCGTGAAGATCATCGCCGAGGCGATGGAAAGCGAGGTCTGTTCGATCTACCTGCTGCGGGACGGGGTGCTGGAGCTGTTCGCCACACTCGGCCTCAATCAGAGCGCGGTCCATGTGACCCGCCTGGCGATGGGAGAGGGCCTGGTCGGGACGATCGCCAAGGAGGTGTCGATCCTCAATCTCGCCGAGGCCTCGAACCACCCCGAATTCGCCTTCCGCCCCGAGACGGGGGAGGAACTGTTCCACAGCTTCGCCGGTGTACCGATCGTTCGCAGGGAACAGGCGATCGGCGTCCTCGCCGTCCAGCATGCCGATCCGCGGGCCTATGACGAGATCGAGATCGAGGCCCTGCAGACGGTGGCGATGGTCGTCTCCGAATTGATCGCCAATGCCGGCCTTGCCGATCGGGCATCCGCGGCCGCCGATCCGCGCGACGCCGGCAGCACCCGCCTGACCGGGCAGAAACTGGTGCTCGGGATGGCGGAAGGCCACGCGGTCTATCACCAGCCACGCGTCCTGATCGAACATACCGTCGCCGAGGATATCGAGGCCGAGCGGCACCGCGTTTATTCCGCCTTTCGCAAGATGCGCGAGCAGATCGACGCGATGACCAGCGCGCCGGAGTTCGGCACCGCCGGTGAGCATCATGACGTGCTCGAGACATACAAGATGTTCGCCTATGACGAGGGCTGGTCGAGGCGGATCAATGAAGCGATCGATTCGGGCCTTACCGCCGAGGCGGCGATCGAGCGGGTCCGGCAGCGGATGCGGGCGCGGATGCGCGAAATCGACGATCCCCTGCTCGCCGAAAGGATGCACGATCTCGATGACTTGTCGAACCGGCTGCTGCGGATCGTCTCGGGCCAGCTCGGCACCGCCGCGCAAATGGCACTGCCCAGCGACGCGATCCTGATCGCCCGCAGCCTCGGCCCCGCCGAGTTGCTCGAATATGACCGGCGCAAATTGAAGGGCGTGATCCTGGAGGAAGGCTCCCTGACCGCGCACGTCACGATCGTCGCCCGGGCGATGGGCGTGCCGATGATCGGCCGGGTCAAGGATGTGCGCCGGATGATCGGGGAGGGCGATCATGTGCTTCTGGACGGCGGCGAGGGCGCCGCCTTCGTCCGGCCCAGCGCCGCGATGGGACAGGCGTTCGAGGCGCAACTGACGGCCACGCAGAAGCAGCGGGCCGAATTCGCCGCGTTCAAGTCGCTGGAATCGGTGACGCTGGACGGCGAGCGGCTGACGGTCGCGATCAACGCCGGACTGCGCGACGACGTCGAGGCGCTGGCGGCGACCGGCGCCGACGCGATCGGCCTGTTCCGAACGGAGTTCCAGTTTCTCGTGTCAGCGACGCTGCCTCGGCGCGAGGCGCAGCAGCGCCTCTACAAGGCGGTGCTCGACGCGGCCGACGGCAAGCTGGTCGTCTTCCGCACCCTGGATATCGGCGGCGACAAAGCGCTGCCCTACCTGCGCGCGGGAGGCTATGAAGAAGAGAATCCGGCGATGGGCTGGCGCGCGCTGCGTCTGTCGCTCGATCGCAGCGCGCTGATGAAGACGCAGGCGCGCGCGCTCCTGGAGGCCGGCGGCGGCCGCGAACTCTACGTCATGTTCCCGATGGTATCGGAACCGTGGGAATTCGCGGCGGCCAAGGCGCTGGTGGAGGAGCAGAAAGTCTGGCTGACCGAACGCCGCAAGAAGCTCCCGACCCGCATCCATTATGGCGCGATGCTGGAAGTGCCGGCGCTGGCCGAAATGCTCGACCAACTCCTGCCGCAGCTCGATTTCCTGTCGATCGGCACCAATGACCTCACCCAATTCCTGTTCGCCGCCGATCGCTCCCATCCGCGCCTGGCGGAACGCTATGACTGGCTGAGCCCGGCGATCCTCCGCTTCCTCGCCCGGATCGTCGAGCGGGCGCGCGAGCATAAGGTGCCGGTCGCGGTCTGCGGTGAAATGGGCGGTCGGACGCTGGAGGCGATGACGCTGATCGGCCTCGGCATCCGCCGCCTGTCGATCACCCCCGCCGCGGTCGGGCCGGTCAAGGCAATGATCCGCTCCCTCGACCGCGGTGCGGCGATGGTCAGGGTCGCGGAGCTGCTCGCCGCGCCACCGCCCGATATGCGCGCGGCATTGGCCGAATGGGCCCGGGCCAACGGCGTCCAGGCTGCCTGATCCAGGGCACGAAACGCTGGCCATCGGTTGACATGGATCATTCCCTATGTCGATGGACGAGGGGGAAAGGGCCGGCCCCGGGAACGAAAAGGCGTTTTGATGGCTCAGGACGATGAACAGCTAGGCTTCGAGGCCGCATCGGTCGGACAGCGTTTGCGCGCGGCGCGTGAAGCGCGCGGCCTCGGGCTGCAGGACATCGCAAATCAGACCCGCATCCCCGTTCGCCACCTCCACCATGTCGAGCAGGAGGAGTGGGACGATCTGCCGGGGGTCACCTACTGCGTCGGCTTCACCCGGGCTTATGCCCAGGCTGTCGGCCTCGACGGGGCCGAATATGGCCGCGAGGTGCGCGACCTGCTCGGCGGCACGCGCCGCCGTACGCCGGTCGCCGAATATTATGAGCCGGCCGATCCCGCCCGCGTGCCGCCGCGGTCGCTGGCGATCATTGCGCTCTTTGTCGGGATTGCGCTCGTGGTCGGCTACGCATTGTGGCGCAGCACCCTGAGCGAGGTGGACCAGCCGCCGGCCGCGCCGCCGCCTGCCGCCACCGAACCGCAGCAACCGCCGCCGACACAGACGCCGGCGGCGCCCCAGGCGGTCGCCGGCCAGCCGGTGACCCTCGTCGCCACCGGCGAGGTGTGGCTCAGGATCACCGACGGCACGAGCGGCGCAAGCCTGTTCCAGGGCATACTTGCAACCGGTCAGACTTTCGCCATTCCACCGACCGCCCAGCGCCCGCTCCTCCGTACTGGCCGGCCGCAATTGTTGCGGGCCAGCGTCGGCGGTCGCGATCTGGGACCGCTCGACAATACCGAGCGTACGGTCTCCGACGTCAGCCTGCGGGCGGAGGATCTGGCTGCCCGGCAGGCGCAGGCCGCGCGCTGACCGGCATATTCGTCGCATAGGGGTGGCGGGCCGCGCCCGGCTTCAATATCATCGGCGCGAAAAGCGGCGGGGAAAGTCATGCGTCACCACATCCTGACCCTCATCCTGGCGCTCGGATGCGCGCTGCCGGCCGCCGCCCAGCCGCGCGATTCGGCCGACCGGCGGATCGACCGGCTGGAACAGGAGCTGCGGGCGGTGCAGCGCCGTGTCTTCCCCAACGGCCGTACCCAGTCGGTCGACCCGGAGATCGATCCGACCCGGCCAGACGCCGACACGCCGGGCGTCAGCGGTGACGCCCTCGCCAATCTGATCGAACGGGTGAACGGGTTGGAAGTGCAGTTGCGGGCCCTTACCAGCGCGGTCGAGGAGCAGGGTAACCGCAATCGTCAGCTCGAACAGGACCTCGCCCGCCTGCGCACCGAACTGACCGGCCGTATCGAACGGCTGGAGCAGCAGACCGGCTCGGCGGCGCCCCCTTCGCCTCCGGGCCGTCCGGCACCTCGCGAGACACCGCCCCCCCAAGCGGAGGATGACGCAGCGGCGCCGCCGGCGTCGGGCGGCGACACGGCCGAGGCTGATTACAATGCCGGCTTCCGGCTTTGGGATGCACGCCAATATGGCCAAGCGCAGCAGGCGCTGGAGGCGGCGGCGACCCGCCATGCCGGCAGCCGTTGGGTGAGCTGGATGCGCAACCTCGCCGGCCGCGCCTATCTGGACGACAACCGGCCGGCCACCGCGGCCCGCATCTTCCTGGCCAACTATCAGGAGAATCCGCGCGGCGAGCGGGCCGCCGACAGCCTCTTTTTCCTCGGCCAGGCACTGGTCCGGCTGGACCGGCGGGCCGAAGCCTGCCGCGTCTATGACGAACTGGCGCAGGTCTATCCCAATATGCGCGACTTCATTCGCACCCGCCTGCCGCAGGCGCGGACCGACGCCCGGTGCACGACGCCGGCCCGGACGCGCTAGCCGCCCGCTTCCGCGCCGAGGCGGAGCGGCTCGCCGGCGGACCGATCCGGCGGCTCGGTGTCGCGGTTTCGGGCGGGCCGGACAGCCTGGCGATGCTGCTGCTTGCCCATGCCGCCTTTCCGGGCGGGGTCGCGGCCGCCACCGTCGATCATGGCCTGCGACGCGAAAGCGCGGCGGAAGCCGAATGGGTCGGCCGGATTTGCACCGGGCTGGGGATCGATCATCAGGTGTTGCGCGGCGAAGCGCCGTCATCGGGTCGAGGCGGAGTCCAGGCGACGGCCCGCGCGCAGCGCTACGCATTGCTCGCTTATTGGGCGGAACATCGGCAATGCAGTCACGTCGCCACCGCCCACCATGCCGACGATCAGGCGGAAACGATCCTGATGCGGCTCGGACGCGGCGCCGGGCTGCCCGGACTCGCCGGCATTCGTCCCGTCCGCCGGTTGAACGAGAATCATGACGCGATGCTGATCCGCCCGCTGCTCGGCTGGCGCCGGGCGGAGCTTGCCGGGATTGTCGCGGCGACGGGGCTGAGCGCGGTGGACGATCCTTCCAATCGCTCTCCCCGCTTCGATCGGACCCGGATCCGCTCCTGGCTCGCCGCCGCGGAGGCGGTGGACGCACCGCGGATCGCCGCGGCGGCAGCACATCTGGAGGATTGCGAGGAGGCGCTGGCCTGGGCGGCGGACGCCGCGTGGCGGCTTCGCGCCCTGGTCGGAGAGACGATCGAGATCGATGTCGAGGGGCTCCCGCGCGAGATCAGGCGGCGGCTGGCAAAGCGGGCGATCGAAACGATCCGTCACGCCGCCGGCATGGACGGCCCGTGGCGAGAAGATGGTCTGGACCGGATGCTGGCCGCGCTCGAGCGGCAACGGAGCGCAACCTTGGCTGGCATCTTGTGCGCGGACTGGCGGTTCAGCCTGGCGCCGCCGCGCCGCTAGACGAATGCGAGGACCGCCAGACCCCCAAGGGCAAGCAGGACGCGCAGGCCGGCACCGGTGAAAAGGCCGTTCGCCAGCCCGCAGCAGCCAAGGAAGACGAGCTGCCATCGGTCGAACCGGCCCCGCAGCCGGCAGCCGAAGCGACCGTTCAGGGCCCAGCGGACGTCCGCGGTCACCGGCGCGCCGAAGGGCAGATTCAGAACGACACTGCATCCCGCGCGGATCGGCGAGACGCTGATTCCCATGAAGCCGGAGCGCGAGACGTTGCGCATCACGATCCGCACGTCGCCATCCTCCGCGCGGATCGTCGCCCGCCACAAGGCGGGAGCGCGCGCCTCGGCGCGCACGATGTGATGCACCGCGTTGATGACCCGTTTGCGCAATGCCAGCATGGCTTCACCCTCCTCACCATGCGATACGGGAAAAGCACTGCGATCTGCTTAACCGGACCCCAATGGACGGTTCAGCGCCGATGCAGCCGCGATCGTGCAAGGGCGTCGCGAAACCTGATTTTTCGGAGATAAGACATGAGATTCCTGATCGTGATGGCGCTCGCGGCGGCGCTCCCGGTCACCGCCTCCGTGGCACAGACCACGCCGGCCGCCATGGTCGCCGGCACCCGGCTCGATATCGTTTCGACCGGCGAGGTGACCCGCATCCCCGATATCGTGCAGATCGGCGCCGGCGTGGTGACCCAGGCGCCGACGGCGGTCGAGGCGCTTCGCCAGAATGCCGCCCGGATGGAGCGGCTGCGCGCCGCGCTCACCCGCGCCGGCATCGCCGCGCGAGACATTCAGACCAGCAATATCAGTCTCCAGCCCGATTACCGCTATGAACAGAATCAGCCGCCGCGGCTGATCGGCTATCGCGCCTCTAACCAGGTCAATGTCCGGTTCCGGAATATCGCCGAATCGGGCGGCATCCTCGACGCGCTGGTCGCCGAGGGCGCCAACCAGATCAACGGCCCCAATCTCGGGATCGATCGGCCGGAAGCGGCGCTCGACGAGGCGCGGGTGGCGGCGCTCGCCAACGCGCGGGCGCGGGCCGAGCTTTATGCCCGGTCGCTCAACATGCGTGTGCGGCGGGTGCTCCTGGTCAGCGAGGCGGGCACCGTCATGCCGCCGCCGATGCCGGTGCTGAGGATGCGCGGGATGGCCGCCGATGGGCCCGAAACCCAGATCGATCCGGGCGAGCAGAGCCTGTCGGTAACCCTGACCGTGAGTTTCGAACTGGAGTGAGGCCGCCTCGCCGAGGCGGCCTCAGCCAAGGTCAGCGCACGCTGCCGCGCCGGAACAGGTTGACGATCGCCAACAGGATGATCGCGCCGACCAGCGACACGAGGAAGGCGGTGAGGCTCAGGGGCGCATTGTTGATGTCGCCGCGATTGAAGATCAGGCCGCCGATGAAGGCGCCGACGACGCCGACGACGATGTTGAGCAGGATGCCCTGCTGCGCGTCCGTCCGCATGATGAGGCTTGCGAGCCAGCCGACGATGCCGCCGATGACGAGCCAGATAAGAATTCCGACCATGTTCTTTCCCTCCTGTATTCCCGCCCGATGGTTACAGGGGCGGTTCGAAGGAAAAGACGCGCCAGTCCGGCTCCGGTTCCTGATCCGCGCGCGTGGATGCGGCGAATCGCCGGCGGCTCAATAGGCCTGCTGACGCTCGTAGAGGGTGCGATAATGCTGGATGCGGGTGACTCGCAGCCCCGGCATGCCCGAGCGATCGACGGCCCGCTGCCAGCCGGCGAATTCCTCGAGGCTGAGGCCGTAGCGCTCGCACGCTTCATCGACGCTCAGCAGGCCGCCGTTGACCGCCGAGACGACTTCCGCCTTGCGACGCACGACCCAGCGCCGGGTCGACGGCGGCGGCAATGAATCCAGCGTCAGTGGCTCGCCGAGCGGGCCGATAACCTGTCCGGGACGGATCTTCTGATTCTCAATCATTCACATGCCTCGATACCTGCGCCGTCGGACGGTCGGCCTCTTGCGCCCCACGGATGTAGGCGAAGAGCGTTGAAGGAAGGCTAAAACGCCAAGGTAAATTTCCCGGTGAGATGGGTTTACGCGTCATTGCGATCGCGTCCCGCTTCGGCACGGTTGAAGCAGCCGCGCTGCCGCGCCGACGCGCGACGCCAGTCCGGTCCACCGGTAACAATCTCTACAAGCGGCTCGCCGCCCGCTTCGCGTTCGGCGGCGCGGTCGCCGCCGCCCACCCGCGACGGACGCGCCGCTGCAAGCGTCGCCTGCAGCAATTGATGATCGAGTCGCGCCGGCTTGCGCCCGTCGAGCAGCCGCCGGCTGCGAAGGAGGAATGCCATATCCATTGATTCGCCCTCTAACGATCGAGGGTGAAAAGCCGGTAAAGCCATGGCTGCGCTGTATTTCCGGCCCTCAACCGACTATCTGGCCCGCCGATGAACGTCGATTTCGACCTCGAAGGCCCGCTTGGGGGCGCCCGGATCGTCGTCGCCATGTCGGGCGGCGTCGACAGCTCGGTCGTGGCCGCGCTCGCTGCCCGGAGTGGCGCCGAGGTGATCGGCGTCACCCTCCGGCTCTATGATCACGGCGCCGCGATCGGCCGCGGCAAGAGCTGCTGCGCCGGCCGCGATATCCACGACGCGCGCGCGGTCGCCGACCGGCTCGGCATTGTTCATCATGTCTTCGACTATGAAAGCCGCTTCCGGGACGCGGTGATCGATCGCTTCGCCGATGAATATGCGCGGGGCCGCACCCCGATCCCGTGCATCGACTGCAACCAGAGCGTGAAATTCGCCGATCTGCTCGGCTTCGCCCGCGATCTCGGCGCCGATTGCCTCGCAACCGGCCATTATGTCCGCCGCGTCACGGGCGCGGGGGGCGCGGAGCTGCACCGCGCTGCCGATCCGGCCCGCGACCAGAGCTATTTCCTGTTTGCGACGACCCGGCAGCAGCTCGATTTCCTCCGCTTCCCGCTCGGCGACCTGCCGAAGCCGCAAGTAAGGGCACTGGCGCAGGATCTCGGCCTGCCGATCGCCGGCAAGCCGGATAGCCAGGACATCTGCTTCGTTCCCGACGGCGATTATGCCCGGGTGGTCGAGAAGTTGCGGCCGGAAGCGGTGCGGCCGGGCCAGATCGTCGACCGCGATGGCCAGGTGCTTGGTGAGCATCGTGGCCTCATCCATTTCACTGTTGGCCAGCGGCGGGGGCTGGAGATCGGCGGCCAGACGGCCCCCCTCTATGTGCTCAGGCTGGAGCCCGACAGCGGCCGGGTGGTCGTCGGCCCCAAGCAGGCGCTCGCCGTCCGCGCCACGCATCTCAATGGCATCAACTGGCTCGGCGAAGGCCAGCGAAGCGGCCTCAGCGTCAAGGTGCGATCGCTCGCCCGGCCTGCTCCCGCGTCCTTCGACGGGCGGACGGTTCGCTTCGCCGCGCCCGAATATGGCGTCGCGCCGGGTCAGGCGGCGGTGATCTATGACGGCGAGCGGGTGCTCGGCGGCGGCTGGATCGACGAGACCGTCCCGGCCGAACTGGAGCCGGCCTGATCCTTATTGCGGATCCGGCTGCGGCGGCGCCGGCGGCGGGCCCGGCCGGTCTTCGTCCATGATCGCCTCGTCGATCCGGCGCAGCCGCTCCTGCCGCGCCTGCTCGATCAGTGCATTCCAGTTGACCTGGTCGCCGCCCCGCCGCTCGGCGCGGGCCTGCTGAACGATCTGGTTGAAACAGCCGGTGAAGCCGCTGCCGCCAGTCGTCGAGCAACTCCCCGTTCCGGTCGCCCCGACATAGGAAAGCTCTGTCGCCCGGTTGCTCCAGCTCTGCCCCGCCGGATCGTTGGGGTCGCTCCGGAGATTCGGCGGAATCCGGAATCGCTCCTGCTCCGGCAGCCGGGCGCAGACGTTGATCACCTCGTCGGTGCTGGCCGGACAGGCATCGTCGCCATAGACGATCACCTGGTTGACCGGCACCTCTTCGTCTGAGCGCGCTGATTGGGCGGCCGCCGCTTCGGGCGCCGGAACTCCCGGTTGCTGGGCGAGCGCGGGGCCGGCGATCAGTGCAGCGGCGGCGAGCAGAACGTAACGCATGGATCAGATCCTCTTCGACAATTCGATCGCCACCCGGCAGCCGGCCCGGATGGCGCCATACAATAAGGGATAGCCGAACGCACCTTGCGCGCCAGCCTCGATCGCGGCGTCACGATGCTCGCGCTCGTCGGCCTGAAAATCGACGATCGCGGTCGACAGCTCCGGATCGGATTCGCCCAGCGCCTCGAGCTGCTCGGAATAATGGGCGTCGATCTCGTCCTCGACCGCCGCCGTGCAGGCCATCGCGGCGTTCGGGCTCATCAGCGCGGTGGCGGCGCCGAGCGCGTGGCCGGCGACATGCCAGAACGGCTGCAGCATCGTCGGTCGGACGCCGCGCGCCGCCATCATCGCGTCGAAATGGGAAAGGTGCCGCTGTTCCTGCGCCGCCATCCGCGCGATCAGCCGCGCCGCCGGACTGGCATCGCCGAGCACCGCGAGCTGCCCGGCGTAGATACGGGTCGCGCCATATTCCCCCGCCTGGTCGACGCGGAGCATCGAGGCGGGATCGGGCCGCTTCATGCCCGGCCGCCAGCCGCTCTCGGCGGCGTTCAGCTCCGGGCCGGGGTTCGCGACAGGCTCAGCCATAATACCGTCAACGCGCCAATGCCGGAAAGGATCGCGTTCCAGCCCGCCATCGAGATGCCGAGGAACGACCATTGAACCTGGTCGCAACGCACGATCGGCGCGGCCATGATCTGGTTGAACACATCCTCGCTCGATCCGCCGGCGATCATCGCGGTGCACTGGGTAAAGCCCTCGAAATAATCCAGCTCGACCCCGGCATGATAGAAGCCGATCAGGCCGCTGGTCAGGATTGCGAGGCCGGCCAGCCAGACGAAGGAGCGGCCGCGATCGGGAAGGCTGCCGCCGACCAGGGCGATCGCTGCAAAGGCGAGCGCCGCCCAATGGGCGTAACGCTGCCAGTAGCACATCTCGCACGGCGCCAGGCCGCCCAGATGCTGCGAACCATAAGCGCCGGCGAGCAGGGCCGCGGGCACCAGCAGCGCCAGCGCCTTGGCGCCGGCGAGCCGCGAGGGGCTGCCGCTTGCCGCGCCCAGTGACGCCATCGACCTAGCGGCTGGCCCGGCGCGGCTGGGTGCCGGCGGTCTGAATACGGCCCAGCCGGGCGATCGTCTGCAACGCGTAGTGAAGCTGGAAGTCGGTGATGCCGCGCTGCTGCAGCTCCTGGGGCGTCGCCGCGAAGCGCGGATCGGGCCGGCCGTCGTCGCGGATCACATCGTCGCGCACCGCCGCTTCGTTGACGAGGTGACGCCGCAGGTCCGATTCGCGGATCCGGGTCCGCGAGCGATAATCGGGATCCGTGAGTTGCGGCACCAGAATGTCGGGCGTGATGCCGCCCTCCTGCACCGAGCGGCCGGACGGCGTGTAATAGCGCGCCGTGGTCAACCGCAGCGCGGTGCTGCCGCGCCCAAGCGGGATCAGCGTCTGCACGGACCCCTTGCCGAAGCTGCGCTCGCCCATGACGATCGCGCGCCGATGCTCCTGCAGGGCGGCGGCCACGATTTCCGCCGCCGAGGCGCTGCCGGCGTCGATCAGCACGACGATCGGGGCGCCGCGGGTCGCATCGCCGGGCCGGGCATAGAAGCGCTCGATATCGGTGCGGCGGCGGCCCCGCTGCGAGACGACCTCGCCGCGCTCAAGGAAGAGGTCGGAGAGGCCCACCGCCTGATCGAGCAGCCCGCCCGGATTGGAGCGCATGTCGACCACGTAGCCGAGCGTCTGGCCGCCAGTCTGACGTTCGATATCGGCGATCGCACGCTGCGCCATCTCGGTGGTGTTGCGGCTGAACGACGTGACGGTGATGATACCGACCCGGTCGCGCACCTCGTGCCGCACCGGCGGGATGTCGATGATGGCCCGGGTGATGTTGAGATCGAACGGACGGTCCCGTCCGGGCCGGACGATCGTCACCCGGACGCTGGAGCCCGGGGCGCCGCGCATCCGCTCGACCGCCTCGTCGAGCGTGCCGCCGTAGAAGAGTCGGCCATCGACATGGGTGATGAAGTCGCCCGGGCGGACGCCGGCAAGATCGGCAGGCGTGCCGCGGGTCGCGGCGATCACCTTCACCGCGCCGTCCTCCAACGTGACGGTGAGGCCGAGACCGCCATAATTGCCGTCCGTCGTGGTCATCTGGGCCCGGAATCCGCGTTCGTCGAGATAGGAGCTGTGCGGATCGAGGCTGTTCAGCATGCCGTCGATGGCGCCGCGGATCAGCGTCGCGTCGTCGACCTGGTCCACATATTCCGCCTTCACCCGCTCAAGCACGGACATGAACTGATCCATCTCGCGATAGGCGTTCACGTCGACCTGGGCGAGGGCGGCGGAGACCGCCGGGACGAAGGCGACGGCGCTGACAAGGCCGAGGGTACGAAGAAGCTGGCTAGCCATGACGGGTTCCATCCAAGTGTATTAGGCGCGCTCTACAGCCTTTTTAAGCAGCCGAAAAGCAACCGCGGATGAACGCCGCCCCTATCCCGAGACCACTTGTGCGATCGGGATCGGGCGGCCGGCGCGCCGAAGTTCGACGGTCACCCGGCCGGTTCCGGCACCAGTGCGGCCGATTGCGGAGCCCCGGGCCACCGCATCTCCTCTCCGCACGTCCAATGTCGCCAGCCCGGTGATCACCGTGGTCCAGCGGCGGCCATGGTCGATGATGACGATATTGCCATAGCTGCGGAACGCGGCCGCATAGGCGATCCGCCCATCTGCCGGAGCCACGGCCCTTGTGCCGGATTCGACCGCCAGCGTCAGTCCGCGGGAATGGACGCCGCCGTCCGAAATCTCGCCGACTCCGGTCAGCAGCCGCCCGCTGACCGGCATCAGATAAGGCAGGCGTTGCCGTGGCGGCTCCCGCTCGCTGCCCGGCCTTGGCGACGGCCCGGGCAGCGCCCCGAGCGCCGTCGTCAGCCGCGCCTCCTCGGCGCTCCGGCCGAGTTCGCGTTCGAGCTCCCGTGCTTCCTCGCCGAAGGCCAGCGCCCGATCGCCCTCGCTCAGCGACAGGCCGGCGAGGGTGCTTGAGCGCGATCGCTGTTCGCGTTCGAAACTCGCCAGGGCGCTGCGTCGAGACCGCAAGGATGCATGGCTGTCGCGCAGCGCCTGCTGCGCCCGATCGGCCCGTGCCCGAAGCGCGTCGCCATAAGCGACCTCGGCGCGCAGCGCCGCCGTGCGGCGCCGGATTTCCGGCAACGTCGCGGCAAGCAGCGCCCGCACCCGCACCGTATCGTCCACCGATCCCGGTTGGACCAGCGCCAATGCCGCCGGCCGCCGCGCCATGGTTTGCAACGCGCCGACCAGCCGGATCAAAGGCCCCTGCCGCGCCGCCAGCCGCGCCCGCTGCGCATCCTGCAATGCGCCGATGATCGCGATCCGTCTTTCGGCGGCGGTGAGATCGGCCTCGGCCGCCTGAATCCGGGCCGCCAGCGCTTCGCTCTCGGCGCGGGCGCGGGCGGCGGCGCTGGTCGCGGCCCGCGCCTGGCGTTCCAGCGCCTGCGATCGCGCGGTCGCCGCTTCCGCCTCCTTGCGCGCCTCGCCCAGCGCCGCGACATCCGGGCCGCGCGACGCCGCCCCGATCAGGCAGAGCGCGGCGGCGGCGAGGATGAGCGAGCGGCGCATCGGTTCAACCTTCGCGATGATAGGGGTGGTTAGCAAGGATCGCGGTCGCCCGGAACAATTGCTCGGCCAACATCGCCCGGGCCAGCAGGTGCGGCCAGGTGGCGCGGCCGAAGGAGAGCAGCAAGTCGGCCCCCGCCCGCGCCGCATCGTCGAAGCCCTCCGCTCCGCCGATTTCGAACCGTGCCTCGCGAACCCCGTCGTCGCGCCAGCGCTCCAGCCGCGCGGCCAACGCCATCGAGGTCAGCGCCTCGCCTTTCTCGTCGAGTAGGATTGAGACCGCGCGATCGGCGACAGCTGGCGATCGTCCGCCGGCCTCCGGCAGCTCGGTGATTCGGGTCGGCCAGGCGATCCGTTTCAGATAGCGATCGACCAGTTCGGCTTCCGGTCCGCGGCCAATCCGGCCCCGCGCGACGATGTGCAGGAGCACCCCGCTATTCCTCCGTCATGGCCGGAGAAGCGAAGCAATCGAGGGATCGCCGCGTCGCTGGGCGCTTGGCAATGACGTCAAAGGCTCAGTGCGCGGCGGCGGTGGAGGCGCTTTCCTCAAACGCCCACATCCGCTCGAGATTGTAGAAGCTGCGCACTTCGGGCCGGAACAGGTGGACGATCACATCGCCGGCATCGATCAGCACCCAATCGGCGACCGGAAGGCCCTCGACCCGGGAGCTGCGTCCCAGTTCGCGCTTGATCCGCTCGGTCAACTTGTCAGCCATCGACGCGACCTGTCGAGTCGATCGCCCGCTCGCGATCACCATGAAATCGGCGATGTTGGATTTGCCGCTGAGCGGAATGGAGACGACATCCACCGCTTTGTCGTCGTCGAGCGAGCGAAGCACAAGCCCGTGCAGGCTTTGCGCTTCCTGATCGGCTCCGGGCATGGCCGGAGCGTTCTTATCGGCTGGCAAAGGGCCTCCTTGGTTCGATCGGCCGCCGGGTTACGCCGTCGGGGGCGGGCCGAGATGAAAACGCCCCGACGAGGCGTTCGTGCCATTTCGGATGAGCGGCGCGGATGGCGGTGGCGGAGGTCGGGTCGGGCGGCAGTTTCAGCAGCACGATCGACGGCAAGCTCCATTCGGTCCAATCCTGCGCCTGGCTTGCGGGCCGGACGAAGCGCCGAAGCCAGCCCATGGCGGGACCCGCCCGGGCCGCACCATCATAACCGGGCCGGCCGATGACGGCAATCGGTACCCGCCGGGCGATCCGTCGCCAGTCCCGCCAGCGATGGAACTGGGCGAGATTGTCGCCGCCCATGAGCCAGATGAAGCGGTTCGCCGGATACCGACGGACAAGCGCGGCCAATGTATCCACCGTATAAAGGGTGGCGAGTTCGCGCTCGATCGCGGTCGCCCGGATCGGCGCCCGCCGGGCCATGGCCCGGGCCGAGCGCAACCGCGCTTCCAGGGGTGCCATGTCCTTGGCCGGCTTCAGCGGATTGCCGGGCGACACCAGCCACCAGATCTCGTCAAGGTCGAGCGCCGCGAGCGCTGCGAGGCTGATCCGCCGATGTCCGCGATGGGCCGGATTGAAGGAGCCGCCGAGAAGGCCGACACGGGTCATCGTCACGCGATAGCATGGGTGCGCAGGGAGGCGAACGGCCTCGACGACACCGCCCCTGTTCGGCCATAGGGCAGGGCATGAGCGTTGAAGGTGTTGGGGAAGCGGTCACCGGCGGGATGATCGCCCGGACCGTGGAGCCACAGGCCGGCGAAGCGGCGGCCGAGGGGGGCGTCAATTGCCTCAATTGCGGCGCGTTGCTGGATGGCGCCTATTGCCGCCAGTGCGGACAGAAAGCGCATGTCCATCGCAGCGTGGGCGCCATCGCCCACGATCTGGTCCACGGCGTCCTCCATCTCGACGGCAAATTCTGGCGTACGCTGCCGATGCTCGCGTGGCGGCCGGGGGAACTCACCCGCCGCTACGCCCATGGCGAACGCGCGAAGTTCGTCTCGCCCATGGCGATGTTCCTGTTTTCGATCTTCCTGATGTTCGCGGTGCTGTCGATCTACGGGCTGTCGCTGTCCAGCCTCGACGTCAGCAGCAACCGGCAGATTCGTCAGGGTATGGAGAATGCGCGGGCCGAGATGGCGAACGATCTCGCCGAACTCGCGGAGGATCGCGTGGCCCT
>JBFWUJ010000020.1:29973-31859 GCA_050247295.1 Sphingomonas sp.
GCAGCGGGCTAGGCGCCGGCGGGCGCCGGGCCGCCGATCCCGCCACCGCGCGGACGGCGCGTCTTGGGGATATTGCTGCCGGTGATCGGCGTCGGGCCGGGCGTGTTGCTCGGATTGGCGCGGCCGATATCCTCGCCCTTGATCGCCCGCTTCGCCTCGTCGCCGGTGAGAGTCTCATAGTCGAGCAGCGCCCCGGCCAGCTTGTGCAGTTCGTCAAGATTGTCGGTCAGCACCTGGCGGGCGCGGCCCTCTCCTTCCTCAACCAGGCGGCGAACCTCCTGATCGATCATCCGCGACGTCTCTTCCGAGACGCTCTGACTGCGGGCGACGCTGTGGCCGAGGAAAACCTCTTCCTGATTGTCGCGATAGCGCAGCCAGCCGAGCTTCTCGCTCATGCCATATTCCATCACCATCGCGCGGGCCATGTCGGTGGCCTGCTGAATGTCGTTGGAGGCGCCGGTATTGAGGGCGTCCACGCCATAGATAAGCTGCTCGGCGATCCGGCCGCCGAAGCAGAGCGCGAGCCGCGCCTTCATCTGCTTCATGCTCATCGAATAACGGTCGCGCTCGGGCAGGTTCCAGGTGACGCCCAGCGCCCGGCCGCGCGGGATGATCGTCACCTTGTGCAGCGGATCGCAGCCCTCGACATGGAGCGAGACGAGGGCGTGCCCGGCCTCGTGATAGGCAGTGGCCTTCTTCTCGTCCTCGGTCATCACCATGGACTTGCGCTCGGCGCCCATCATGACCTTGTCCTTGGCGAGCTCGAACTCCTTCATCGCCACCAGGCGCTTGCCCATCTTGGCGGCGAGCAGCGCCGCCTCGTTGACGAGATTGGCGAGATCGGCGCCGGAGAAACCGGGCGTCCCGCGGGCGATGGTGCGCGCGTCCACATCGGGCGCCAGCGGCACCTTTTTCATATGGACGGCGAGAATCTTCTCGCGGCCCTCGATGTCCGGGCGCGGGACCACGACCTGGCGGTCGAACCGGCCCGGCCTCAGCAGCGCCGGATCGAGCACGTCGGGCCGGTTGGTCGCGGCGATGATGATGATCCCCTCATTCGCCTCGAAGCCGTCCATCTCGACGAGCAACTGGTTGAGCGTCTGCTCGCGCTCGTCATTGCCGTTGCCGAGGCCGGCACCGCGATGGCGGCCGACGGCGTCGATCTCGTCGATGAAGACGATGCACGGCGCGTTCTTCTTCGCCTGTTCGAACATGTCCCTGACCCGGCTCGCGCC
The DNA here is from genome assembly GCA_050247295.1 of Sphingomonas sp. GTDB lineage: Bacteria > Pseudomonadota > Alphaproteobacteria > Sphingomonadales > Sphingomonadaceae > Allosphingosinicella. The sequence goes on from JBFWUJ010000020.1 coordinate 31,209, forward strand.
GACGCCCACGAACATCTCGACGAAGTCGGAGCCGGAAATGGTGAAGAAGGGCACGTTCGCCTCGCCGGCGATGGCGCGGGCGAGCAGGGTCTTGCCGGTGCCGGGCGAACCGACGAGCAGCGCCCCCTTCGGAATCTTGCCACCGAGCCGGGCGAATTTGGTCGGGTCCTTCAGGAACTCGACGATTTCCTGCAATTCCTCGCGCGCCTCGTCGATTCCGGCGACGTCGTCGAAGGTGACCCGGCCGTGCTTCTCGGTCAGCAATTTCGCCTTCGATCGGCCGAAGCCCATCGCGCCGGAGCCCGCATTCTTCTGCATCTGCCGCATCACGAAGAAGGCGATGCCGAGGATCAGCAGGAAGGGCAGCGACTGGTAGAGCAGGATCACCCACAGCGAAGTCTGCGGCTCCGGCGCGGCTGAGAAGGAGACGCCGCGCTGGCGCAGCCGCTGGACGAGCTGCGGATCGGAGGGCGGGCTGTTGGTGCGGAAGGTCTCGTTATTCGTCGTCCGGCCGGTAATCTCCTCCTTGCCGATGATGACCTGCTTGACCGAGCCTTCCTCGACCCGGTTGAGGAAATCGGAATAGGGGATCTGGTCGCGCGCCTGGGTCGCGCCGCCGCCCATCAGCTGCACGAAGATCACGAGGCCGAG
>JBFWUJ010000021.1:0-10198 GCA_050247295.1 Sphingomonas sp.
GATGCCTCCAACCCCGCCTTTCGCGACTGGTATCGGCGCGGCTTCGATGAGGCGCTGGCGCTGGCCGCGCGCGTCGACAGTTACGCCGGCTATTTCTTCGCCATCCAGCGCTACATGACCGGTTTCCAGGACGGCCATCTGGGCGCCCTGGTGGACGATCGCTTCGACTCCGGCGTGCGGCTGCGCCGGCAATGGCCGGGCTTCCTGGTCGGCCTCGATCGCGGCGCCTATCGCGTGGTCGAGACGGCCGCCGGAGGGCCGCCGGCCGGCAGCCGGCTGGAAGGCTGCGACGGCCGCGATGCGGAGGCGCTGGAGAACGAGATCCTCGCGCCCTATTTCCCGCTCTGGACGGTGCGCGGCGCCCGCGCCCGCAGCGCACCCTTCCTGTTGATCGACGAAGGCAATCCGTTCGTGCGGCGGCCGGCCGAATGCACCTTCGAGGCGGACGGCCGTCGCGTCCGCGTGCGGCTGGCCTGGGCGCCGGTCGCCAGCGAGGCGCTCGCGCCGAGAGTCCGGGCGGCGCAAGGGCGATTCGAGGCGCCGACCGAAATCCGGCGCTTTGGCGACAATGGCTGGTGGCTCGCGCTCCCCACCTTCAACGCCGGCGACGAGGCGGTGGCGGTGGCGCTGGTGCGGATCATCGAGACGATCGAGCGGCGCCCGGCCGATTTCCGCGATGCCGGGACGATCGTCATCGACGTCCGGGGCAATATGGGCGGCAGTTCCGAATTTGGCGACCGTATCGCGCGGGCGCTCTGGGGCGCGCCTTTCATCGACAGCCTGCCCAGCGCGCGGGCGGTGGACTGGCGGGTTTCCCGGCTCAACGTGAGGCAGATCGCGCTGACCAACCTGCCGCGCCTGGTCAGCGCTTTCGGCGAAAACGACCCGCGCACCACCGCCTATGCGGCGTTCGCGCGGACGATGCGCGCCGCGCTGGACCGTGGCGATGCCTTCCATCACGACCCGACGACGCCGCAACCCGCGCCGCAGCCCGCCGCGCCGGTGCGGGCCCGGATCTTTTTCCTGACCGACGGCTGGTGCGGCAGCGCCTGCCTCGATTTCGCCGACCGGGTGCTCGCCGCGCCGGGCGTCGTCCATGTCGGCGCGGAGACCAGCGCCGACACGATCTATATCGACAACACCGCCGCCTGGCTGCCCAGCGGCGAAGGCCTGCTCGGCTGGTCGATGAAGGTCTTCCGCGGCCGCCCGCGCGGCCACAACCAGAGCTATGTGCCGCGCCACGTCTGGCAAGGATCGATGGCGGACACGGCGGAGCTGGAACGGTGGATCGCCGGGCTGGCGCGAGGCGGCTGAATCGTTTCCGGTCGAGGCGAATCGGCTTTCGGTCGAATCCGATTGGGACGCCGTTCGGCGGCTGATAATGTCGGCGTCACCAAGAGGGGGAGAGCCATCCATGCTGCGCCGCATATTCCTGGCATTCGTCGGTTCGCTTTCGCTGCCGTTCGCGGCGCACGCCCAGGCACCCGATTTCGCCGCCGCGGTCAGCGCGCCGGGGCGGCCGGAGGCGGCGGTGGCGCTCGATGCGGTGCGCCGGCCGGCCGAGGTGCTGCGCTGGCTGGGCCTGAGGCGCGGCGACCGCGTCCTCGATTACTTCACCGGCACTGGCTATTATGCCGAGATCATGGCCCGGGCGGTCGGCCCGACCGGATCGGTCAGCGGCTGGAATTCGTCCTATTTCGCGGGCCGGCCCCAGGTTCGCGACGCGGTGGCCGCGATCCGCCAGCGGCAACCCAACACCGCCTTCTTCTCCAGCCCGACGACGGCCTTGTCGTTCCCGGACAGCGCCTATGATTTCGTCCTGCTCCACCTCGTCTATCACGACGCTTATTGGGAAAGCGCCCAGTTCCAGCTGCCGCGGATCGATCCCAACACGCTGACGCGGGCGCTGTTCCGGGCGACCCGGCCGGGCGGCATCGTGGCGGTGATCGACCATGTCGCCGCCGAAGGGCGCGACACACGCGCCGAGGTGGAAGCGACGCATCGGATCTTGCCGGCGACGGTGCGGGCCGATTTCGAGCGGGCGGGCTTCGTCTTCGACGGTGAGAGCCCGATCCTCGCCAATGCGCAGGACGATCGATCGGTGAACGTCTTCAACCCGTCGATCCGCGGCCGGACCGACCGCTTCGTGTACCGTTTCCGGCGGCCGCGCTAGGGCAGGAACGGTCCCATTGCGGCGCGCCGCGCCCGCGTCGCCGGGACGCCGGCCAGGGCCCGGAACTCGCGCGCCATATGCGCCTGATCGGCAAAGCCTTGCTCGGCCGCGTGGCCGGCGAGCGATGGCTGGCCCGGCACGGTTTCGAAAGCGCGCTGGAAACGGAGCAGGCGGAGATAGCGACGCGGCGGCAGCCCGACCCGGGCTGCGAACCAGCGCTGCAGCGCGCGCGGGCTCATCCGCGTGGCCGCCGCCATCTCCGCGACGCTGCCGGCCTTGAGGATGGCGTGGCCGATTTCGTTCAGCGCGGCCGCCTCGACCAATCGGCCGGCGATTGCGGCCAGATCCGGCGCCTCGAACGGCAGCCAGCGTCCCCGCAGTGCCGCGAGCGGCGGTCCGTCAACCAGCGGCCAGGCCCAAGGCCAGAGGCGCAGCCCTTCGAAGCGCGCATCGCCGCTGATTTCGAACGGCTCCGGCTTCTCGATCAGGCCGACCGCGAAAGCGGCGGGCTGGTCGCCGTCCCAGCGCGAGCGGCCGGCGAGGCGGCGGATGATCTCGACGCAGCCGTCCGGCGTCGCCTGCCGGGCGATCCAATCGCCCGCCGCGCCGTCGCCGGCGAGCGTCCAGCGGGCCTTGATCAGGCCGGCCAGCGAGGGCGGCGGCGGATATTCGCGATAATCCACCGCGCCACCTGATCCGATTGTCGCCTTGGTTCAAGACCGCGGCGGTGCGATGACGCAGGCAGCCGGCCATCGAACGGGAGGGGCAGATGAAGGCACTGACGATCGGGGCGCTTGGCTTCCTGCTGATCGCCCAGGGCGCGCCGCCGGTGGGCACGGTGGCCGACCTGGCCTGGATGAGCGGGCGCTGGGTATCGGAGGCTGACGGCCGCTGGACCGAGGAGGTCTGGGCGCCGCCGCGCGGCGGCGCGATGCTGGGCTTCAGCCGGTCCGGACGGGGCGGGGAGATGCGCGAGTTCGAGTTCCTGCGGCTGGCACCCGGCGAAAGCGGGACGCCGACCTATTTCGCCCAGCCGGGGGGGCGGCCGGCAGTCGCCTTTCGCCTCGTCGCTCATGATGCGACCAGCGCGACCTTCGAAAATTCCGGGCATGATTATCCGCAGCGCATCCGCTATCGCCGGTTCGGACGATCGATGACGGCGACGATCTCTTCGATCGACGGTTCCGGCGAGAGGAGCTGGAACTTCAACCGGCGATAAGGGAAGGGCGGATGGCGGAGAACAAGACCAAGCCTACCGACGTTTCCGTCGACAGCTTCCTCGATGCAGTCTCCGATCCCGGGCGGCGCGAGGATGCAAAGGCGGTTCGGGCGATGATGGAGCGATTGTCCGGCTATCCCGCGGCGATGTGGGGCCCGAGCATCGTCGGCTTCGGCAGCTATCGCTACAAATATGACAGCGGCCGGGAAGGGGAGATGGTCCGGATCGGTTTCTCCCCCCGCGCCAAGGAGCTCGTCCTCTATCTGATCGGCGGCTTCCCCCGGCACCAGGAGATCATGGACCGGCTCGGCAAATACCGGACCGGCAAATCCTGCCTCTACGTCAAGCGGCTGACCGACGTCGACGAAGGCGCGCTCGAGGAGCTGATCGTCGAGGCGCTCGCTTATATGCGGGAAAAATATCCGGACGGCGCCTGACGACCGCACGGGTTCAGCCACGCTTCAGCTTCCGGCGACGAAACGAGGCGGGCTCGCGGCGAACGCCCGCGATCCTGTCTTGCGTCCTGCCACAATCGTGGCATGCTACAAAGGTAGCAGGTGAAAAGACATGATCGATTCGTTGCCGCGCCGCGAGCGCGAAATCTTTGAAATCCTTTGTAGCGCTGGGGAGGCGACCGCCGCCGACGTGCGCGAGGCGATGGCCGATCCGCCCAGCTATTCGGCCGTCCGCACGCTGTTGGCGCGCCTGGAGGGACGGGGGCTGATCAAGCACCGGACCCAGGATCTCGCTTATGTCTACAAGAGTGTGCAGCAGCCCTCGAAGGTCCGGGAATCGGCGCTGAAGAGCCTGGTGAAGACCTTTTTCGACGGCTCGGCGGCGAGCGCCGCGACGGCGCTGCTGGGGATCACCAAGGAATTGTCCGCTGACGAAGCGGCGGCGCTGCGGCGCGCAATCGACGAGGCGAAGGCCTCGAACGAAGGGGAGCGGGACTGATGACCCTCGAATTCTTCGCCGAAATGGCCTGGAAGTCGGCCCTCATTGCCGGCGCGGCGCTGGCCTTCGCGGCCTTCCTGCGCTCGCGGGCGGCGGCGGACCGGGCGCTGGTGCTCCGGATCGGGGTCACGATGCTGCTGTTGCTGCCGCTGATCGCGCTGGCGCTGCCGGCGCTGGAGATCGTTGCCTTCGCGGCGCCGGAAGCGCCGTCAATTCCGGTGACGCTCAGCCCCGAGGTGCTGGCCGAACTGATGCGGAGCGCCGCCGAAGCGCCACCCGCGCCGCCGCCGACGATCTGGGACGATCCGACGCCGCTGGTCCTGCTTGCCTATTTCGGCGGACTGGCGATGGTCGGCGCCCGGCTGTTCGCAGGCCTCTTCCTGCTCGGCCGCTGGACGCGCGCCGCCCGGCCGGTCGATTGCCCGGAATGGCTCGCGGCGTTCGAGCAGGCGCGCTGGGCCGCGAGCAACGGCGATCGGGTGCGGCTGCTCGTTTCCGACCGTGTCACGTCGCCGCTGAGCTGGGGCTGGAGCCGCCCGGCGATCCTGATCGATCCGGATACGATGGCGCAGCCGGAGGACGCGGCCGGGATCCTGGCGCATGAAATGGCGCATGTCGCCCGCCGCGACTGGCCGGCGCTGATCGCGGCCCGGATCGTGGCGACCCTGTTCTGGTTCAATCCGCTGGTCTGGCTGCTGGAGCGCGAAGTCGTGCAGCAGGCCGAAGAGGCGGCCGATCTTGCCGCCGCCGAGCGGATCGAGCCAGCCCGTTATGCCGAGACGCTGCTGAGCTGGGCCCGCGCCAATGGCGCCATTCCGGCCAACAGCATCGCGCCGTCGACCAGCGCGCTTGGCCGCCGGGTCCGCGCGATCCTGGACCGGCGCAGCCGCGAGCGGCCGGCCGGCTCCGTCTGGACCACCATCGCGATGCTCGCCTGCATTCTCGTGGCGACCCCGGTCGCGGCAATGAAGCTGGTCGCGGCGACCCGGGACCTGCAGACCGCCCCGGCCGCGCCGCAACCCGCCGCCGCGCCGCAGGCGCCGCTGCCCCCCGGAGCACCAGCCGCGCCAGAGGCGCCGGATGCGCCCGAGCCGCCGGAAGCCCCCGAGGCGCCCCACGCCGACATCGATGTCGCGATCAGCGGCGCCGAGATCGCCCGGGAGGCAGCGGCGGCGGTGCAGGCGCAGATTCCGCAGATCGTCGCATCGGCCCAGGCCGCAGTTCAGCCGCATGTCGTTCGGCAGGCGCTGCGCGATGCGGAGCGCGAGTTGCGCCATGCGCGCCGGGTGAACCGGGCCGAACTCGAGACCGCGATGCGGCAGGCCCGGGTCGCGCTGGCCGAAAATCATGCCATGCGAGGCATCCGGCGCGAGCAGCTTCAGGCGGCGATGGCGCGGGTGCAGAACATCCATGTCGACGTCAATACGGCGGTCCGCGCCTCGCTGGCGGCGAGCGCCGACGGCATGGAACGCGGCGCCGACGGCATGGAGCGCGGGGCGCAGCGGATGGAAGAATCCGCCCGGCGGCTCGCCACCGACCCGGCCTATCGCGAGCGTCAGATCGCCCGCGCGCGCGAGCGCGGCGAACATGTCACGCATGAAGAGCTGATCGATGCGGCGCGGGAGATGCGCGAAGGCGCGCAGGGGATGCGCGACGGCGCGCGGGAGATGCGCGACGGCGCCCGCCGGATGCGGGAGGGTCGCGACTGACGCCGACCACCCGGCCGAAGTCCAGGGAATGGCGGGCGCGCGCAAGCGTCCGCCATTTTCATTTGCCGCCGCCGCTGGCACGATGACCCGCTGAACGGAGAATCGTGCGATGCGGTGGTTCGTCTCCCTGGCCTTGGTTCTTGCCGCCATGATCGGCCTGGCGGCCGCAGGATCGGGCGAGGCTCAGCGACGCCCCGGCTACGATGTCATGATCATGAGCGGCACGATCTACGACGGCAGCGGGCGTGCGCCCTTCGTGGGCGATGTCGGGATCAGGGGCGACCGCATCGTTTATGTCGGGCCGCCGCTGATGGGATATACCGCCGGTCGCGTCATCGACGCCCGGGGATTGGCGGTGGCGCCGGGCTTCATCAACATGCTGAGCTGGGCGACAGAGAGCCTCATCGAGGACGGGCGGGCGCAGAGCGACATCCGCCAGGGGGTGACCCTGGAGGTGATGGGCGAGGGCTGGTCGATGGGGCCGGTCAACGATGAGATGCGCCGGCTTTCGATCCAGCGGCAGGACGACATCCGCTACCCGATCCCGTGGACGACGTTGGGCCAATATCTCGATCATCTCCAGCAACGCGGCATCGCGCCGAACGTCGCCAGCTTCGTCGGCGCGACGACGGTGCGCATCCACGAACTGGGCGAGGGCGATGTCGATCCGAACCCCGAGCAGCTGGCGCGGATGCGCGCCCTGGTGCGGCAGGCGATGAACGAGGGCGCGATGGGGGTCGGATCGTCGCTGATCTACGCCCCCGGCAATTTCGCCGAGACCGACGAACTGGTCGCGCTGGTGACCGAGGCGGGGCGCTGCGGCGGCATGTATATCAGCCACATGCGATCGGAGGGCGACCGCATCATCCAGTCGGTCGACGAGCTGATCGAAATTTCCCGGCGCTCCGGAGCGCCGGCCGAAATCTACCATATGAAGCTGTCCGGCCGCGAAAATTGGGGCCGCTATGACGAGGTCGTGCGGCGGATCGAGGCGGCGCGGGCGAGCGGGCTTCGGATCACCACCGACATGTATCTCTATCCGGCCGGCGCGACCGGCCTCACCGCCGCGATGCCGCTATGGGTGCAGGCCGGCGGGCTGGAGGCCTGGGTGGAGCGGCTGCGCGATCCGGCGATCCGGGCCCGGGTCGTCGCCGAGATGCAGGCGCCGGGGCCGGACTGGGAGAATCTGATGCTCCGGGCCGGACCGGAAGGCACGATGTTCACCGATTTTCGCAACCCGGCGCTCCGCCGCTATGTCGGCCGCACCCTGGCCGACGTGGCCCGCGAACGCGGCACCAGCCCGGAGGAGACGGCGATCGATCTCGTCATCGAGGATAACAGCCGGGTCGGCACCATCTATTTCCTGATGAGCGAGGACAATATCCGGCGCCAGATCAGGCTGCCCTATATGAGCTTCGGATCGGACGCCGGGGCGCCGGCGGCCGAGGGCGTGTTCCTCAATTCCAACCCGCATCCGCGCGCCTACGGCAACGTCGCCCGCTTGCTCGGCCGCTACGTCCGGGACGAGCGGATCATCAGCCTTCAGGAGGCGGTGCGACGGCTCACCTCGCTGCCGGCCGGCAATCTGGGCATCAGCGACCGGGGGATGCTGCGGCCCGGCTATCATGCCGATCTCGCCATCTTCGATCCGGCGACGATCGCCGACCGGGCAACCTTCGAGCAGCCGCATCAATATGCGACCGGCATGCGGCACGTCTTCGTCAACGGCGCCCAGGTGCTGCGCGACGGCGAGCATACCGGGGCGACGCCGGGACGGGTGGTGCGCGGGCGCGGCTGGAATCGTTGCCCGCCGATACGAAACTAGTTGCGCTCGGAGCTTCCGCCGCTTCTAGCCGTTAGGGGGCAAACGGGGGCGCGAGCAACAAGGATGCCGGGTGACTGACAGACGCGCCTTCATCAACGCCATTGCCGGCGTGACTCCCGAACATGACGTGCACCAGCTCTTCATCGACTGGGCCGAGGCGCGGGTCGAAGACCCCCGCATGCGCAGGCTGTTCATGCGAATGGCCGAGCGGTCCGGAATCTCGCACCGCTGGTCGGTGCTGCCGCCGGCGCCCGGCAATCTACCGCACGACCGGCAGGGCGGATTCTATCATGGACGGTCGCCGGCGACTTCCATCCGGATGCAGGCTTATGCGGATGCAGCGCCCAAGCTGGCGCTCGGTGCGATCGCCAAGCTGCGCGAGCAGGCCGATCTGGAGGGCGTCACCCACCTTGTCGTCGCCAGCTGCACCGGCTTCGTCGCGCCGGGGATCGATCAGATCATCGCCCGCGAACTGGGCCTGCCGGACATCGAGCGGACGCTGGTCGGCTTCATGGGCTGCTATGCGGCGGTCTGCGCGCTCCGAACCGCTCATCATATCGTGCGCTCCGACCCCAAGGCCAGGGTGCTGGCGGTCACGGTAGAGCTATGCACCCTGCACCTGCAGGAAACGCAGGAGCTCGAAAGCCTGCTCGCGATGCTGCAATTCAGCGACGGCGCCGCGGCGGCGCTGGTGACCGCCGAGCCCGGCGGGTTCGAGATGAGCCATCTCTTCTCCGCCGCGCTGGAGGATTCCGCGGCGCTGATCCAATGGAAGGTCGGCGATACCGGCTTCGAGATGACGCTGTCGGGCGAGGTGCCGGGCCGCATTCAGCATGCGCTGGAAGCGCCGACGACACGGGCGAAGCTCTATAATGGCTGGGCGGCCGAGATGATCGACAGCTGGGCCGTCCATGCCGGTGGGCGATCGATCCTCGATGCGGTCGAGAAGGGCCTGGATCTGCCGCAGGGCGCGCTTTACGCCTCGCGTGAGGTGTTGAGCGAGCGGGGCAACATGTCGTCGGCGACCCTGATGTTCGTGCTCGCCTTGCTGATGGAACAGCCGGACACGAAGCGCGGCGTCGCCATCGCCTTTGGGCCGGGCCTCGCCGCCGAAGGTTTCCACTTCGAACGGGCGGCCGCATGATCGATCTTCGGGACCGCATCCGTCGTGACGAGCGGATGGACGATCCCGGACTCGATCCCGCTACGTACGCGACCGTGCTCGGCGACCTCGCCCGGGTCAATCGATGGACGTTCAACGCCCGGCCGACGCTCATCTTCCTCAAGCGCGCGACGCGCGGACTGCCGGCGTTTAGGCTGCTCGACGTCGGCTTCGGCCATGGCGACATGCTGAGGCGGATCGCGCGCTGGGCCCGCAAGCGCGAGATCGCCGTCGATCTGGTCGGCGTCGATCTCAATCCGAACAGCGCTAAAGCCGCGCGGGCGGCGACTTCGATCGGCGCGCCGATCGAATACCGGACCGGCGACTATGCCGAGCAGCCGACGCCGTTCGACTTCGTCGTCTCCAGCCTCGTCGCCCATCACATGACCGACGATCAGCTGCGCGACTTCATCCGCTACATGGAGCGGATGGCGGCGCGCGGCTGGATCATCAACGACCTGCACCGGCACCGCTGCGCTTATTACGGCTTTGCGTGGCTGGCATGGCTGCTGCGCGCTCACCCAATCGTGCGCGAGGACGGTCGGACATCGATCGCCCGTGCCTTTCGCCCACCCGAATGGCAGGCGATCCTCGCCGACGCCGGCGTGCCCGACGGCGCGGCGCGGATCGTCCGGCGCTTTCCTTTCCGGCTGTGCGTCGAGCGAGCGCGCTGATCGTCGGCGGCGGGCCGGCCGGCGCGGCCGCCGCGATCGGACTCGCCCGCGCCGGCGCGATGCCGCTGGTGATCGAGCGGGCGTCGAGCGAGCGCGACGTCGTGTGCGGCGGCTTTCTCGGCTGGGACGCCGTCGCGCGGTTGCGGCAGCTCGGCCTCGATCCGGCGAGCCTCGGCGCGCGGCCGATCCACCGCTTGCGGCTGGTGGCGGGGACGAAAATGGTCGAACGGGCGCTACCGAAACCAGCGATGGGGCTGTCGCGACGGCGGCTCGACGCGGCCTTGCTCGGCCTTGCCGAGGCGGAGGGCGCGGCGGTGCTGCGCGGCCGCGCGGCGCGGATCGCGGACGATCGCGCTGTCCGGCTCGACGATGGCGAGGAAATCGCCGCCGATGCCCTGTTCATCGCCACCGGCAAGCACGAGCTGCGCGGCGCGGCGCGGCAGATCGGCGGCCGTGCCGTGTCGGTGGGTCTGCGGGCGGCG
>JBFWUJ010000021.1:10298-16238 GCA_050247295.1 Sphingomonas sp.
TAGACACCGCGCCTAGCGGCGGCCGGTAATGGCGGCCGGGGCGTCGTCCCGCCACTGGCCGGAATTGCGATATTCGTCCCGGATCGTGGATTCCGGCAGGTTGCGGGCCTCCCAGCGCGGATCGGCCGCGATGTCCGACGGCGGCGCGGCGCGGACGTCGGTCGCCGCCGGCACGAACGCGGCAAGCTGCGCTCGCAGCCCGGCGCGCGGAAACATGATCGGATTCGGCCGTGCCAGCGGCTCGCCGCCGACATAGCGGACGCTGAAGGCGCCGCGCGAACCGCCGCTGCCGGGCAACGCATAGAATTGATGCGCGCCGATCAGCGTCGTGCGAGCGAGGCGCGGTCCCCAGGCCGGGAAGACGGCGGTGGTGTGATAATGGGTCGAAAGGCCGACCGGCTCGAACACCCGGCCGGCCAGCGCATCGGCGGCGAGGATGCGGGCCCGGGCCCAGTTCGGCCCTTGCGCCCGCGCCGCCAGCGAACCGTCGCAGGTGAAGGTGAACTGGCAGCCACCCCCGGCCCGCATCGGTCCCTGGTAGACGACGCCGCAGACGGTGTTGGGCCAGGCCGGATGGCGGACCCGGTTGAGAACGACCTGGGCGACCGCGCGCTGGCCGTCCTCGCTCTCCGAGCGCGCCTCGTAATAGATCGCCTGGGCCAGGCAATCGAGCGCGCGCAGCTGATCGAGCGGGGTGCCCTGAAATGTGTAGGAGCCGGCGGCGGCCAGCAGGCCAGGCCGGGTCGGCGCGGCTTCGCCGACTGGAGTCTCGGCCGGCGGGACAGGCGCCGGCTCGCCGAGCTGAATCACCGCCGCGTCGACATGGCGTGGCGCCGACATCGCGACCGGGACGCAGGAGCTGCCGCCCATGGCGAGCAGCATCAGCGCAAGCGGCCGGGTGCGGCGATGCGCGCCGCTCCGTCGCCAATTGCTGAGATGACCGCCCGCTGCCATGCCTGTTCCCATTCCGGAAATCCGGCTTCAAGAGCCTGCCCGATACGTCAGAACGGCACCCGCCGCGCGACCCGTTTTCGGCCCGTCCCAATAAGGAACAGAGGTGCAGGAAGTATTGATGCGGCGGGATTGTCGCTTGGTCGATCCGGCCATGCGCTTTGTCGAAGCCGGCGCGCCTTGGCTGGCCCGCGCCGCGTAACGATCCGCAAGACGAAGGCGGGATGCGCGCGCAACCGGCTAGGGAGAAGGGGCGGTTCGAGGAGCGGGATGACCCCGGTTCCGCGGATTTTCGGGCCGCCCCGGCCCAGTGCGATGCCGGCGCAACCGGATCGAGGCGAGCCGCGGCGCTTAACTGAGCCCACCAGAGCGTTGCGGACCATCGGGAGGCGACGGCATTACGCCGGCGCCTCCCTTTTCATACCCGCTATGCCGACAATTCAGATGTTCAAAAAAGCGAAACCGCCCGTCCCGGCATAGCCGGGCGGGCGGTTCGCGTGCTCTGAGGCCGGGCGTTCGCCGGCCTGGGAACTAGCTGAGGTGGCGGCTGAGATGCTTGTTCATCTCGAACATCGACACCTTGTCGGCACCGAAGATCGCCTTCAGCTTGGCATCGGCAAGGATTTCGCGCTTGTTGGCCGGGTTCTGCAGGTTGTTCTTCTTGATATAGTCCCACATCTTGCTGACGACCTGGCTGCGCGGAAGCGCTGCCGAACCGGTGATTTCGGCGAGCTCCTTCGACGGGGTCACCGGGCGCTGCAAACCGCTTTGAGCCATTTCATTCCTCCCTGTGGAAATACTGACTCGGGATAGAGCGCAATTCCGCAGCTTGGCAATGGCTCTAAGGAGTGATCGTCGCCATTTCGGGGCCCAAAAGCCGCTTTTTTGTGGATAGCCGCGCCCGAAACGTCACCGCAGGCCGAACGGAACCACCTTGTTGGCCGAGTCGTGGCCGATATCGGCATGACCGAGGAACGGGATTCCCGCCCGTTCGCACCAGTAACGGATCACCGCCTCGCCATCCTCGCCGAAGTCCGGATCGTTGGGCAGCACATCGCCGATCCGCCCCAGCCTGATCCCCGCGATCCTGCGGATCGCCGGGCTGGAGGTCAGGTGGAACATCGCCCGGTCGGTCGCATACATATGCTCCGACACATCCTCGATCATCAGCACATGATCGGTAAGATCGGGCTCCAGCGGCGTGCCGAGCAGCAGCCCGAGCACCGTCAGATTGAAGGCGGCGTGCAACCTGCCTCGCTCCAGGCCGGGATCGAGCGCCGCTTCGTCCCGCGCCGTCAGCCAGGAGAGCGCCCGCTGCACCGCTTCATCGCCGCCCTCGCGCAGCGCATCCTGCGGCATCGGCCCGTGTGCGACATGGGGAAAGCCGGCACGATAGAGGCCGGCGAGCAGATAGCCGGCATCGCTATAGCCGAGATATCGCTTGTCCCGCGCGGCCGGCTCGAGCCGGGCGAGCGCGGCCTCGGCGATCCGGCAGGCGCCGTAGCCGCCGCGCGCGAACCAGAGCGCGTCGAACCGCGGATCGTTCGCCATCTCCACGAGCGCGTCGGCGCGAACGGCGTCCGGCCCGGCGAAATGGTTGTGAGTGAGAAAGCATTGCGGATGAAAGACGATCTCGTGGCCGGCGAACGCGGCGGCGGCGATGGCGCGCACCTTGTCGGCTGCCGCCTCGCCGAAGCGGGAGCTGGGCGCGACGACCCCGATCCGCATGACCCGAACCCTTCCCGAACCCGTTTGAACTCTTGCGCCTCAGCCCATAGAGCCTGATCGTCAGTGGCGGAAGCGCGGCGCGCTTTCGCCGCTGACGTGAATCAGGCTCCATTCAAGGGTTTCAAGCGGGCGGATGAGCGAGGCCAGATCCTATTTCTTCTCCGGCATCGGCGGCAGCGGCATGATGCCGCTGGCGATGATCGTCCGCGCCCACGGCGCCACCGTCGCCGGTTCCGACCGGATGCTCGACCAGGGACGGCTCGGCACGAAGTTCGAATTCCTCGAAGGGCTGGGCATTGCGCTCTTCCCACAGGACGGCAGCGGCCTGACCAGTGCGGACCAGATATTCGTCGCCACGGCGGCGATCGAGGACCATGTGCCCGACATGGTGAAGGCGAAGGCGCTCGGCCTCGAGCGGATGAGCCGGGCCGAATTGCTCGCCGAACTGTTCAATGCCGCCCCGATCGGCATCGCGGTCGGCGGCACCAGCGGCAAATCGACGGTCACCGGGATGATCGGCTGGATCCTCCACGCATGCCGGCGCGATCCGACGGTGATGAACGGCGCGGTGATGAAGAATTTCGCCAGCGCCGACGCGCCGTTCGCCAGCGCCCTGGTCGGCAGTGGCGATACGTTCGTCAGCGAGGTCGACGAAAGCGATGGCTCGATCGCGCTTTACCGGCCGAAGATCGCGGTACTCAACAACATCACTCTCGACCATAAGAGCCTGGACGAGCTTCGGCGGCTGTTCACCGATTTCGCGCTCAAGGCCGAAACCGTCATCCTCAACCTCGACGACGACGAGGCGCGGTTGCTCGCCGCCGCGTTGCCGGCGGGCAAGCTGCGGACCTATTCCTTTCACGACCCCGCCGCCGACCTGTTCGGCGCCGATATCATCGAAGAGCCCTTCACGATCGGCTTCAGCGCCAATGACGTTCCGGTCCGCCTGCAGATCCCCGGCCGCCACAATGCCGAGAACGCGCTTGCCGCGCTCGCGGCCTGCGAAGCCGCCGGCCTGCCGCTGGCCGAGGCAGCCGAGGCGCTGGCCGGCTTTACCGGCCTGCGCCGCCGCTTCGAGCTGGTCGGCGAGGCCAACGGGGTGATCGTGATCGACGATTTCGGGCACAATCCGGACAAGATCGCCGCCACCCTTCGCACGCTCCACGCCAGCCCCGGCCGCCTGCTGCTGTTCTTCCAGCCGCATGGCTACGGTCCGCTCAGGACCATGGGGCGCGAGCTGATCGACACTTTCGCCGGCGAGATGCAGCCGGACGACGTGCTGATCATGCCCGACCCGGTTTATTATGGCGGCACCACCGACAAGAGCGTCGGCAGCGGCGCCATCATCGCGGATGTCAAAGCGCGCGGACGCCATGCCGAGCATATCCCGGAGCGCGCCGCCTGCGGCGAACGTATCGCCCGCCTCGCCCGGCCGGGCGACCGGATTGTCGTCATGGGAGCCCGGGACGACACGTTGACGCTGTTCGCGCAGGACATTCTGGCCAGGCTGGGCTGAAACGAAAACGGCGGACCGATGGCCCGCCGCTTCGTCGATCAGATCGGTCGCCGGCTCAGTTTGCGGCGGCCAGGTCCACTTTCTCGACCCATTCGGGGAAGAAGGCGGGCTCGCGGTTCGACCAGCCGGCGGCGGTCGCCGCCGCCTCGCTGATCGACTGCAGCAGGGTGCGACGCCGGTCGGGATGGAGATGCGGCAGCGCCGCGGCGGCGCAAAAGGCGCCCGGCAGCCACGGCCGCACATGCCCGCCGATCAGCCGCTCGTACAGGAACCGATAGGAAGCGAAGCATGGCAGACGATCCTGCCCCAGATCGAAGGCGGTCATGGTGACGAGCGGCGCCATCAAAGGCTCCATCGCGTCGAGCCCGCTATCGTCGGGAACACTGGCGCGGATGAGATCGAGGCGGCCATAGACCCGTACCTGAGCCCGGATGGCGGCGGCTTCCGCCGGGTCGCGGGACCAGCGGCGGACCGCGTCACGGCGGTCGAGACCCACGTCCAGAGACCGGCGAACATAACGCTGCGTGCCCTTGGCGAAGCCCGCAAATTCTTTCATCTCGGCCAGTGCCACCGAACCGCTGGCGGGCCGAGTCCTCGTACTCATGTCCCACACTCCTTTTGCCCGAGGCGTGGGATACGACAGCACGGCTTACCAAGCCGTTAACCAATTCCCCACTCCCCGTTCAGAAATGAATCATGGTTCGATTCGCGCGGCAATCGTAAACGCGCGCGGCTCGTCGCTCCGCGACCGACCTGTCGCAGTTCGGCAACAGCCCGCTTCTGCATGACGCCGCGTAAAGGCCGAATTTTGCCTTGCCGTAACGAGGTTTGCGGCATTGCGAGACGCGCCTGACGACGCGCCCCGGCCGTGCTAGGCATGCCGATGTGGGCGAGAATCGGGATTGGCAGGGCGATGGCGAGGCCGCGCTTGGCGCGACCGATGCGCAAGGCTACCGGCGGCCGATCGGGGGCTTTTCGACCAACCTTCCGCCCCTTTCTGCCAGCGGCCCGGATGCGCGGGGCTTTTCCGATCCGGCCGCGCTAACAGGCGGCATGGACAAGCCGGTTTCAGACAGCGGCGGCCGCCGCCTGCCGGATCTCGGCATGGCGGCGAGATCGATCATCGGCTTCTGGCTGCTCTACATGGCGCTGGTCACCGTCCGCGCCATCGTCCTCGAATATCCAGATTTCTGGGGCATGCTGGCGCGGCGCTGCGCGGCTGTGACGATGGGGATTGTCATCACCTTCTTCGTCTATCTCGCGATGCGCGCCGTCCGGAACGCCAGCCTGACGAAGAAAGCGGTGATCGCCGGCATTCTTTGCCTGCCCGCCGCCCTGCTTTTCTCCTCGTTCAACTATTACGTTTTCTACGTCTTCGCGCCGCTCGATTCCATTTCGATGGAATGGAATATGAGTGAGCTGACGCCGCTGCAGATGGCGGTGAAGACCATCATCGAAACGGCGCTCTCCTGGTATTTCCTGTTCGCCGCCTGGTCCGCTTTCTACGTCGCGATGAGCTATGCGCGCGAGTTGCGCCGCGCCGATCAGCGCGCCGCCGCCTTCGCCCGCGAGGCGCAGGAGGCGCAGCTTCGGGCGCTCCGCTACCAGATCAACCCGCACTTCCTGTTCAACACCCTGAACTCGCTGTCGTCGCTGGTGCTCACCAAGCGAACCGAAACGGCCGAGCAGATGCTGATGAACCTTTCCACCTTCTTCCGCGCCACGCTGTCTGCGGATCCCACCGC
>JBFWUJ010000021.1:16338-20349 GCA_050247295.1 Sphingomonas sp.
GTTCGCGCCCATCTGGCCGGCGGCGGTCGCGGCCCGGCGCCGGCGGCGACGGCCTATGTCGAGGAATTCTGGGTGCCGGATCATAGCGGGCTGATCCGGATCGCGGCCCGCGACATCAGCCGGATCACGGCCGAGCGCGACTATATGCGGCTCCATGTCGGTCAACGCGGCTGGCTGATCCACCGAACGATCGCCAAGCTGGAGGAGGATCTGGACCCGGCGCTATTCATCCGCGTCCACCGATCGGTGATGCTCCGCCGCGACACCATCACCAGCCTCTATCGCGACGCGGGCGGCCATTGGACGGCCCGCCTCTCCGACGGTGGCGAGCAACGGATCGGCCGGTCCTATGTCGATGCGGCGAAGCGTCTGGCCGGCCGCTGATATGGGATGATCCGGGAAGAGCGGCTCGTCTAGCCCGATAGAAAAGCCGCGCCGGAATATGAAGTCCGGCGCGGCTCTTCATGCCTGATTGTCGGCGATCGATGTTTATGACGGGGTCGGCATGCGAGCCCGGGCCGCGGCTTCAAGCTCGGCGCGGGTCATCGCGAGCACCAGACCCTGACTGCTGCGGCCGAAGCTGGCGATCGGGATATCCGCCCGCACCGATCCGGTGCTGACGATCGCACTGTCGGCATCGGCCGATTCGACTGTCCCGACCATCGCGCCGGCGGGGTCGCGAACCTCAACGCCCGCGCGGACATCGGCAGCGGTCGCCGGGCCGGTCGAGCCGGTCTGCGCCTGGGCGCTCGTCTGCGCTTCAGCCGGCGGCGTCTGTGTCTGGGTTCCGGCCGGAGCCGGAGGCGTCTGAACCCCGCTCTGCATCGGGCTTTCGCTGCTGTCCTCGACCGGCGGCTGCTGCATCGGCTGCGTTGCCGGCTGCTCGGCCTGACGCGGCTGCTCGTCGATCACCTGCTGGCCGGCCGGCGCGGAACTGATCGTGCTGTCCGCACCGATCGGTCCCGGCTGTGGCTGCGGCTGAACCCTCGGTTGCGGCGTCGTGGGAACCGGCCCGGTGGCGGGCTGCGCGGTTTGCGCCATCGCGGCGGCCGGAAAGGCGATGACCGCAGCTGCGGTCAACATCTTGATCTTGAAAGTCATTTCTATCCTCCAATGGTCAGTCGGAGGGTTAACGCGGCAGGCACCCCTTCGGGGTGCATGGGCCGCGACGAGTCGTTTCGGGAAGGCGACGGGCTACGAATCAGCCCGGTGGAGGATAGCGCTCGAAGCTCGGCAATTCATGTGCATCCTTCATCCAGCCGATCCGGTCAGCGGTCTGAATATGGGCGCCGGCAGGCATCGCGTCGGGATCATCCAGCGTTGCCGATTGCACATCGGTGATACCAGGAAGGATCTCGTCATTGGTGTAAAAGAGGCCGGTGCCGCAGTGGGCACAGAAGTGGCGCCGGCCGTGCTCCGAGGAGGCATATTCCTTCGTATCCCCCTGAATCTTGCTGACCTGATCGGTGCGGAACATAGTCCAGCCGACCATCGGCGCTCCAGCATGGCGCCGGCAATCGACGCAATGGCACAGCGCATGATGCAGCGGTGCGCCCTCGACCTCGTAACGCACCGCGCCGCAATGACAGCCGCCCTGAAGCATGTTCGTCTCCATCGATTCGTGCCGCTCAGAATGGACGGAACAGAGTAGGAACACAATAACTACTAAAGCACATATTTGCTGAGGTCGCTGTTGCGGGCGATATCGGCGAGCTGGGCTTCGACATAAGCGGCGTCGACGTTGAGCGTCTCGCCGGTCCGCTCCTCGGCCTCGAAGCTGATCTGCTCCAGCAGCTTTTCGAGCACCGTCTGCAGTCGGCGGGCGCCGATATTCTCCAGGCTTTCGTTCACTTCGGCGGCGATCCGGGCGAGCGCTTCGATGCCGTCCTCGGCGAATGCGATCGTCACCCCCTCGGTGCCGAGCAGGGCACGATATTGCTCGGTCAGGCTGGCGCGCGTGTCGGAAAGGATGCGGATGAAGTCCGCCTCCGTCAGTGCCTTCAGCTCGACCCGGATCGGCAGCCGGCCCTGCAGCTCGGGCAGCAGGTCGCTGGGCTTGGCGACGTGGAAGGCGCCGGAGGCGATGAACAGTATATGGTCGGTCTTCATCGGGCCGTATTTCGTGGCGACCGTCGTCCCCTCGATGAGCGGCAGGAGATCGCGCTGGACGCCTTCGCGCGATACGCTCCCGCCGCGCACGTCGCTGACCGCGATCTTGTCGATCTCGTCGAGGAAGACGATGCCGTTCGCCTCCGCATCCTTGAGCGCCACCCGGTTGACATCGTCGGTGTCGAGGCGCTTGTCCTGCTCCTCCTCGACCAATTTGTCCCACGCCTCGGCGACCCGCAGCTTGCGCTTCTTGCGGGGCGTCTGGCCCATCGCCTTGCCCATCATGTCGCTGAGGTTGATCATGCCGACCTGGCCGCCGAGGCCGGGAATCTCAAAGGGCGTCGTGGGCTGGTCGTTCAACTCGATTTCGACCTCGGCGTCGTTCATGCTGTTGTCGGTGAGGCGGGCGCGGAAACTCTCGCGGGTGGCGACGCTGGCGCCCTTGCCGGTCAGCGCGTCGAGCAGGCGCTCCATCGCCGCCTCCGACGCCGCCTCGCGCACCTTCTCGCGCCGCCGCTCCTTTTCCAGCCGCACCGCCTCCTCGACCAGATCGCGGGCAATCTGCTCGACATCGCGGCCGACATAGCCGACCTCGGTGAACTTGGTCGCCTCGACCTTGACGAACGGCGCGTCGGCAAGCTTCGCCAGCCGGCGGCTGATCTCGGTCTTGCCGCAGCCGGTGGGGCCGATCATCAGGATGTTCTTGGGCGTCACCTCCTCGCGCAGCTCAGGCTCGAGCTGTTGCCGGCGCCAGCGATTGCGCAGCGCCACCGCGACCGCGCGCTTCGCTTCGTCCTGGCCGATGATATGTTCGTCGAGCGCGGCGACCACCGCTTTGGGAGTAAGAGCGTCGTTCATTGCAACTGAATAACCCGTTCGCCCCGAGCCTGTCGAAGGGCGTTCTTTCTGACTGCGGAAGGGAAGGGCCTCGACAAGGTCAGCCCGCACGGCGATTGGTTTGCATTCGGAAGCCTAGATGGCGCTCGCCGAAACGAGTTCAAGCGCCTTTCGCCTGCCTTGACGCTCGCCGGGGTGCGGCCTATCTCGCCGCCCGGCTCCTGCCCCGTCGTCTAATGGTAAGACTACGGACTCTGACTCCGTCTATCGAGGTTCGAATCCTCGCGGGGCATCCAGCCTGTTCCGCTCGCGCCGGAAACGTCCTAGCGAGCATTTCATGACGATGCCGGACCTTCTCGCCGCCGCGCTCGCCGCCGCGGCACCGCGACGCACGCAAGGCAGGGTCGCTGACTATATTCCGGCCCTCGCCCGGGTCGATCCGGGGAAGCTTGGCATCGCGTTCGCGGGCCGCGACGGGATCGTCCAAGGCGCCGGCGATTGCGACGAGCCGTTCTCGATCCAGTCGATCTCCAAGGTCTTCATGCTGGCGCTTGCTCTCGGCAAGGTCGGCGAAGCGCTGTGGGAGAAGGTCGGCCGCGAACCGTCCGGCAGCGCCTTCAACTCGATCGTCCAGCTCGAGAACGAACGGGGCAAGCCGCGCAACCCGCTGATCAATCCCGGTGCGATGGTCGTGACAGACCAGCTGATCGGCGACGGCGCCGCGGACGATGCGGTGGCGGCGCTGCTCGGCCTGCTTCGCGCCCAGGCGCAGGACGCGTCGATCAGCGTGGACGAGGAGGTCGCCGGCTCGGAATCGGCGACCGGCGCACGCAATCGCAGCCTGGCCTGGTTCATGAAGAATTTCGCAATACTGACGAATGACGTCGAGACCGTGCTCGGCGCCTATTTCAGACAATGCGCGGTGGCGATGAGCTGTCGCCAGCTCGCCCGCGCCGGGCTCTTTCTCGCCTTTGACGGCCGCGATCCGGAAACCGGGGCCGAAATCTGCCCGCCGCACCGGGCGCGGCGGATCAACAGCGTGATGATGCTGTGCGGCCATTACGA
>JBFWUJ010000021.1:20449-24666 GCA_050247295.1 Sphingomonas sp.
ACCGGCAAACGCTGGGACACGCCTGGACATATCGACGACGATCCCCGTCGCGTCGGGCCGCGCGGCAAACCATATCGACCGTGGCACGACGCGACGATGGCGCTGGAAGGACCGATCGCGGCAGCGCTCGGAGAGTTGGCCCGCGAGCGGTGGCGTTGCGCCACGGGCGCCTCTCTGCCTCCTGTCGAGGGATCCGGGGAAGATTGCTGGCCACCGTCGCTCGGTCAGGATTTCACGGCCATCCCAGCCGCGATTTCGCGCACCGCCCCGGACTATGATCCTGTCCAGAAGTGCGACGAAATCGAGGCGCTCTATCTCGATATGATCGCGCGCGCGCGACGCTTCATCTACGCGGAAAGCCAGTATTTCGCGTCGCGCCGGATCGCCCAGGCGATCATGGCACGGGTGCGAGAGCCGGACGGGCCGGAGATCGTCCTGATCAACCCGCAGCAGGCGGACGGCTGGCTGGAGCAGGCCGCGATGGATACCGCGCGGGCGAGGCTGTGGGAGTCGATCGGCAATGCGGATTCCAGGGGTCGTTTCCGCATCTATCACCCGTTCACCTCCGCCGGATCGCCGATCTACGTTCACGCGAAGATCATGATCGTCGATGACGCGCTGCTCAGAGTCGGTTCCTCGAACTGGAACAACCGCTCACTTGGTCTCGACACCGAATGCGACATCACAATCGACGCGCGGGGCGATGCGGCGATCGGCTCGGCGATCCGCGCCATCCGCGAACAGTTGATGGCAGAGCATCTGGGCACCGAGCCGGCCGCCGTGACGCGCGCCGTCGCAGAAACCGGAGGTCTCGTCGCGGCGATCGAGCGGATGCGTGGGCCGGGCCGCTCCCTTCGTCCCTATGTGCCGCCCGAGCTTAATCAGGCGGAGAAGGCTTTGGCCGATGGCGAGATCCTCGATCCGGAAAGTCCCGACGAAATGTTCGAGCCCCTTTCGACCCGGGGACTGTTTCGCCGGCTGCGCCGGCCGGGATGATCGAGGCGTAGCTGAAGCTATCTGCCGGGGCTCCGCCAATGATGGCCGCTGCGGGGGATGAAATCCTTCGCGTGAAGCGCTAGGGGCCGGGATCGAAGGGACGGGCGCAGGTGGCCGACGCCGAAACCGCATTGCTGCTGGCGCGAATCCAGTTCGCGTTCACCGTCTCGTTCCATTTCATCTTCCCCGCTTTCTCGATCGGCCTCGCCTCCTATCTGGCGGTGCTGGAAGGACTGTGGCTGAAAACGGGCGATGCCAAATATCTGAACCTGTTCAAATATTGGCTGAAGATCTTCGCGCTCGCCTTCGCCATGGGCGTCGTTTCCGGCATCGTCATGTCCTACCAATTCGGCACCAACTGGTCGGTCTTTTCGGACCGGGCGGGGCCGATCATCGGGCCGCTCATGGCCTATGAGGTGCTGACCGCCTTCTTCCTGGAGGCTGGATTCCTGGGCGTGATGCTGTTCGGCATGGGCCGGGTGGGAAAGGGGCTGCATTATGCCGCGACGTTGATGGTCGCGGTTGGCACCTTCATTTCCGCCTTCTGGATTCTCAGCGTCAACAGCTGGATGCAGACGCCGACCGGCTGGGCGGTCAACGAGGTCGGCCAGTTCGTGCCGGCCGGGAGCTGGCTGGCGATCATCTTCAATCCGAGCTTCCCCTATCGCCTCGTCCACACCGTGCTTGCCGCCTATCTCACCACGGCCCTGGTCGTCGGCGGGGTGGGGGCGTGGCATCTGCTCGGGAAGCGCGACACGCCGGAAGTGAAGACGATGTTCTCGATGGCGATGTGGATGCTGGCGCTGGTCGCGCCGGTGCAGATCGTCGCCGGCGACCTGCACGGCCTCAATACGCTGGAGCATCAGCCGGCCAAGGTGATGGCGATGGAAGGCCATTTCCAAAGTCATCCGAACGGCGCGCCGCTGATCCTCTTCGGCATTCCGGACAGTGCGGCGGAAACGGTTCGCTATGCGGTCGAAATCCCGAAGCTCTCCTCCTTCATCCTTCGCCACGATTTCAACGCCCCGCTCGCCGGCCTCGACACGATTCCGGTCGAGAACCGGCCGCCGGTCGG
Source organism: Sphingomonas sp. (assembly GCA_050247295.1). Classification (GTDB taxonomy): domain Bacteria; phylum Pseudomonadota; class Alphaproteobacteria; order Sphingomonadales; family Sphingomonadaceae; genus Allosphingosinicella. The sequence continues at coordinate 22,521 of JBFWUJ010000021.1, forward strand.
CATCGTCTTCTGGTCGTTCCGGGTGATGGTCGGCCTCGGCGTGTTGATGTTCGGTCTTGGCCTGCTCGGCCTGTTCATGCGCTGGCGGAAGCGGCTCTACGAATCGAAGCTGCTGCATCGCTTCGCGCTGGCGATGGGGCCGGCCGGGTTCGTCGCCGTCATCGCCGGCTGGGTGACCACCGAGGTCGGCCGTCAGCCCTTCGTCATCTACAATCTGCTGCGCACCCGCGATGCCGTCTCGCCGATCGCGACGCCGGGCGTCACCGGCTCGCTGATCGCTTTCGTCATCGTCTATTTCGCCGTCTTCGCAGCCGGCACCTGGTATATCCTGAAGCTGATGGCGCACGCGCCGAAGGCAGGCGAGCCGCCGCTCTCCGACGTGCCGATCCGCAGCGCCGGCATCACGCCGGCGCCGGCGGTCGGGGAAGGCAAGAGATGATGGATCTCACCATCGTCTGGGCCGTCATCATCGCCTTCGCGGTGGCGATGTACGTGGTAATGGACGGATTCGATCTCGGCATCGGCATCCTTTTTCCCGGCTTCAGGGTCGGCAAGGAGCGGGACCAGGCGATGAACGCGATCGCGCCGGTCTGGGACGGCAACGAAACCTGGCTGGTGCTCGGCGGCGGCGGGCTGATGGCGGCGTTCCCGCTCGCTTATGCAATCATCCTGCCGGCGCTCTACGCGCCGCTGACCGCGATGCTTCTCGGCCTGGTCTTTCGCGGCGTCGCGTTCGAATTCCGTTGGCGCGATCCCGGGCATCGGCGGATCTGGGACGCGGGCTTCTGCCTCGGCTCGCTGGTCGCAACCTTCGCGCAGGGGATCACCTTGGGCGCGCTGTTGCAGGGGATCACGATCGAGGGTCGGTCCTATGCCGGCGGCTGGTGGGAATGGCTGACCCCCTTCAGCCTGCTGACCGGCGCCAGCCTCGTCGTCGCCTACGCGCTGCTCGGCGCGACCTGGCTGATCTGGAAGACGGAAGGGGATGCCTATGCGGATGCCCGCCGCTTCGCCCGCCGGCTGCTGCCGCTGTTCCTGCTGACGGTGGGGGCGGTGAGCCTCGCGACACCATTTCTCGAAGGGCAATATTACCGGCGCTGGTTCGAAATGCCGGGTATCTTGCTCGCCGGCTTCATGCCCTGCGCCTTCGGTCTGGTCGCGCTGATCGCGTGGCGGGGGATAAACGGCACGCGCGATTGGGTGCCCTTCGCCGCCTCGCTGAGCATGTTCGCCCTGACGCTGGCCGGGCTGGCGGTGTCGATCTGGCCGGACGTGATCCCCGGCCGGGTGACGATCTGGCAGGCGGCGGCACCCTATGACAGCCAGCTTTTCATGCTGGCCGGCGCGCTCGTCCTCGTCCCCCTCATCCTTGCCTACACCGCCTGGTCCTATTGGGTGTTTCGCGGCAAGGTCGGCGAACATGGCTATCATTAGGCTGAGGCAGCTCGGCTGGTTCGTCGGGCTCTGGGCGGCCAGCGTGGCGGTGCTCGGCGCGGTGGCCTATGGGCTGCGGTGGCTACTGCATCCGTGAAGGGAATGGCGATGGGCTGGACGGTGAAGGACATGCCCTCGCTTGCGGGCAAGACGGCGATCGTCACCGGATCGAATAGCGGGCTGGGCTATGAGACGGCGCTGGCGCTGGCCGGAGCCGGGGCGGAGACGATCGTCGCGGCGCGCAGCCGGGACAAGGGCGAGGCGGCGGTGGCACGGATCGAGGCGGTTCATCCGCGGGCGACCGCGCGCTTCGAGCCGCTCGATCTCGGCAGTCTCGCCTCCGTTTCGGCCTTCGCCGAGCGGATCGCCGCCGCGCATGGGCGGCTCGATATCCTGGTAAACAATGCCGGGGTGATGGCGCTGCCGGAGCGGGAGACGACCGAAGACGGGTTCGAGCGGCAGATCGGCGTCAATTTCCTCGGCCATTTTGCGCTGACTGCGCGGCTGCTGCCGTTGCTGCGCGCGGCAAAAGATGCACGCGCGGTGCAGCTCAGCAGCCTCGCCCACAAGAGACGCGGCGGCCTCGACTTCGACAATCTGCAGGGCGAGCGCGACTACAGCCCCTGGCAGGCTTATTCCTTCTCCAAGCTGGCGATGCTGATGTTCGCGCTGGAGCTGGATCGCAGGTCACGTGCCGGCGGCTGGGGGGTGG
>JBFWUJ010000021.1:24766-29114 GCA_050247295.1 Sphingomonas sp.
ATTTTGAGCGCCGCCAGCATCTGCGACCAGCCCATGCAATTGCCGTAGGAGGCCTGCAGGCCGCCATCGGTTTCGCGCCAGCCTTCCTCGGTGATCTCCACCAGGGTGCGCGCGCCCTCGTCGAGCGGCTTGAAGACCATCGTCACCGTGGTGTCGTAGCCGCCGCGCTCCCAGGTGCCGGTCTCATGGTCCTCGCGGCCGTCGCCGGCCTCCCACCGGAAGACGATCCTCTCGTTCGGGACGACCTCGACCACCTTTACCGGGAAAGCGCCGGGGAAATCGGCGAACTCCCACATCACCGTCGCGCCGGTCTCCAGCCGGCCCTTGGCACCGCCGGTCGTGAAATATTCGGACAGGACGGCCGGATCGGCGACTGCCTCGAACACTTCGGCGACCGACCGCGCGATGCGGCCGTAAACGGTGAATTTCAGGTCCATGATCGACTCCTGAAAAGCGAATCGCGGCTTGTATCCCGATCTTATATGTTATAAAAACATAACATGTCAAACGAGGCCGTCGAGGACCGGATTTTCAAGGCGCTGGCGTCAGCGACCCGGCGCGCCCTCCTCGATGAAATGAAGGATCGGCCGCGGACCACCGGGGATCTGGTGGCGCGCTTTCCGAAGCTCGACCGCTGCACCGTGATGCAGCATCTTGGGGTGCTGGAGAAAGCGGGCCTGATCGTCGTTCGCCGCGAGGGGCGGGAGCGCTGGAACCATCTCGACGCCGTGCCGATCAAGCGCATCCACGATCGCTGGATAGGCCCTTATGCGAGCCGCGCCGCCGGCCTGCTCGACCGGCTGAAGCGGGATTTGGAGGACTAGCGGCCCAACGCCCGGTTACGGCGGGCGATACTATCGGCCGGCCACAGCTCGGTCAGGTCGTAATAAGCCTCTACGGCCGGCGCGCCTTCGGGCAGCCGGACCCAGGCCAGTTTCGACCGCGTGAAAATGCGGACGTCCGGCGGCAGCGAGCCGGGATCATCCAGGCTGCCGACACGGACAAAGCGAATCAGATCACAGGCGCCGCCATAATTGCTCCACAATGCGACCCGGCATTCCGGGCAGCGCCAAATCTGCTGACCGCGCCCGCTTTCGGACGGCGTCAACAACGGCTCGGCCTCGCCCTCGATCATCTCGACCTCGCTCGCCTCGATCAGCGCGTTGATGACGAAGGCGCTGCCGGTTTCGGTCTGGCAGCTGGTGCAATGACAGCAATGGACGAACATCGGCGCTGCGTTCAGCCGGTAACGCACCGCGCCGCAGGCGCAGCCGCCTTCCAGACCCTCGCCGGGCCGGCCGGTCATGCCTGGCTGGCGATCCAGCCGCGGATGCGCCGCTCAAGCACCGTCAGCGGCATCGCGCCGCTGAGCAGGATCGCGTCATGGAAGGCCTTGATGTCGAAACGGTTGCCAAGCCGCCGCTCCGCCTCGGCGCGCAGGTTGGCGATCACGGTCTGGCCGATCTTGTAGCTGCACGCCTGGCCTGGCCAGACGGCGTAGCGCTCGATCTCGCGCACCGCGCTGCCCTCGGGCTCGGCGGCGAATTCCATCATATAGCGGATCGCCCGTTCGCGGCTCCAGCGATGATGATGCATGCCGCTGTCGACGACCAGCCGGACGGCGCGGAACAGATAGGATTGGAGATAGCCGATCCGGCCCCACGGATCGTCGGCATAGACGCCGAGTTCGTCGGCGATCCGTTCGGAATAGAGTGCCCAGCCCTCGCTATAGGCGGAAAAGCCGCCGATCCGCCGATAGATCGGCAATGTTCCCGCCTCGCGCGCAATCATCACCTGGAAATGGTGGCCCGGAACCGCCTCGTGAAAGGATAGGGTGGGCAGGCCGAGATTGGGCCGCTCATGGGTGTCGCGCAGGTTGATATAATAAGCGCCCGGTCGCGAGCCATCGAGGCTGGCCGCCTGATAATAGCCGCCGGGGGCGCCGACCTCGATGGCAACCGGCACCCGGCGGATCTCGACCCGGGCGCGGGGGAGGGTGTTGAACATGCGTGGCAGCAGCGGCGTGATATGCTCCACGTGGCGGTTCAGCGAAGCGAGCAGATCGGCCCGGCCCTGATCGGTATTCGGGAAGAGGAAGCGCTCCTCGGTATTGGTGCGGTTGAGCCGCTCGCCGACCGTGCCCTGCGTCCAGCCCTGGGCGCGCAGCAGGCGGTCCAGCTCGGCGTTGAGTTCGCGCACCTGCTCAAGCCCGGTGCGGTGGATCTCCTCGCCGGTCATATTGGTCGTCGTATTGGAAAGGATGCCGAGCCGGTAATAGGCCTCGCCCTCCGGCAGCCGCCAGCAGCCGGCATCGTGGACCGCGTTGCGGCGAAGCTCGCGCAGCGTCGCGATCTGGGCATCCAGCGCCTGCGCGATCGGCCCGGACACGAGCGCCGTCGCGCGGGCGCCCCAATCGCCGGCGATATTGGCTTCGGCGGTCCGCCTGACCAGCGAGCGGACCAGCGTGGTCTCGGCCGGCGCCGTGCGGCGCAGGGCCTCCAGGCTGCCGATCGTCTTGTCGAGGATGAAATCGGGCGGGACGACGCGGTTAGCGGCGTCGTGGCGCACCCGCTCGACCTCCTGGTTAAGGTTGCGGGCGAAGTCGTTCATCCGGGCCAGATAATATTCCGCGTCCTGGGCGTTCCGGAGCGGGTGCTGGGTGTCCATGAAATCCGGCACGCCATAATAAGCGCCGCTCAACTGGCTCAGCACATAAGGGGCTGGGCGGCCGCCGGCACCATATTCGAACCGCGCGGCCTGCGCCGCGACCTCCCAGCGAAACGCGGCGATATCGTAATTGAGCCGGCCCGCTTCGCTCAGCCCTTCCGGCCGGAAATTCTGCAGCTCGTTGCTGCGGGCAATCGCACGGGCCTTGTCTTCCGTCACCTCAGCGACCGAGGCTTCGCCGAGCTGGCCGCGCAGCGCCGCATTGGCACCGGTGTCGAGGCCGAGATTGGTCGCGAAGGCCGGATTGTCGAGCAGATCCTCGTCGAACCAGCCCTGCAGCAGCCGATCGAGCGCCGCGTCACGCTCGTTCGCCGGCGCCGGCGTCTGCGCGAAAGCCCCGTTCGGCAGGATGGAAACGAGGCCGAGAGCGGTCGAGCTGGCGAGGAAGGCGCGGCGATCGAACATTGAGCGAGTCTCCTTTGCCGCCGACCTAACCGCCGTGCACTGTTCGCGCAACACACCGGCGATCCGGGCTTGCATCGCGCGGTCTGCAGGCGGACAGTGCCGATCTTTCGGGGGAGGAACGATCATGCACTGGATGCTGATGCCGCTGCGTCGCTACGCCCAGTTCGAAGGGCGCTCCCGACGCAAGGAATTCTGGATGTGGGTGCTGTTCACGTCGATCGTCAGCACGCTCTTCGCATTGCTCGGCTTGTGGGGCGCGGAAAGCAGGCTGTTCAGCAGTGAAGACGAATTGATGCTCTATTTCATCTGCACCCTCGGCCTCTTCTCCGTCGTCATATTCATACCCAACCTTGCCGTCGTCGTCCGGCGTCTGCACGACACCGATCGCTCCGGCTGGAACATCCTGTGGGGCTTCGTGCCTTTGGTTGGCGGCTTCATCCTCCTTTATTTTTACGTGCTCGAGGGAACGCGTGGCCCCAATCGCTTCGGCCCAGACCCGAAGGGTGCGGATCCGGGCACGTTCGCCTGATCTTGCTGCGCTGCACAATCGCGGCTAGGGGCGGGGAGAAATCCCCGCTTCCAAGAGTTCACCGATCATGAGCCTCCGCAACGTGGCGATCATCGCCCACGTCGATCACGGCAAGACGACCCTTGTCGACCAGCTGTTCCGGCAATCCGGCACCTTCCGCGAGAACCAGCGCGTGGAGGAGCGGGCGATGGATTCGAACGATCTCGAAAAGGAGCGCGGGATCACCATCCTCGCCAAGTGCACCAGCGTGGAATGGGAGCATGGCGGAGACACGACCCGGATCAACATCGTCGATACGCCGGGCCACGCCGATTTCGGCGCCGAGGTGGAACGCATCCTGTCGATGGTCGACGGCGTCATCCTGCTCGTCGATGCCGCCGAAGGCCCGATGCCGCAGACCAAGTTCGTCACCGGCAAGGCGCTGGCGCTGGGCCTCAGGCCGATCGTCGTCGTCAACAAGATCGACCGCCCGGACGCCCGTCCCGCCGAAGTGCTGGACGAGTGCTTCGAGCTCTTCCTCAGCCTCGATGCCAATGACGAGCAGCTCGATTTCCCGACTCTCTACGCCAGCGGCCGTGCCGGTTATGCGGGCCTGACGGATGACGTCCGCGAGGGAGACCTGACGCCGCTCTTCGAAACCATCGTCGGCCACATTCCCGCGCCCGGCCTGGACACGGACGGCGAGTT
>JBFWUJ010000022.1:0-12786 GCA_050247295.1 Sphingomonas sp.
CCTCCGGCTCCATGCCAGCGCCCCTCGACTGCGCTCGGGACGAGCGGAAGTCTGAGAGGGTAGCCTCATCGCTGTCCCACGCCGTCACCTCCGCGCCGCTGGCGACCAGCGCCTCGACGGTCGCCCGGCCGGAGCGCGCCAGCCCCAGCACCGCATAGCGTCTGCCGCGAAAGGCGTCGGACGTGATCACCTGAGCTTCAGTGTCGCGAGCCCGGCGAGGGCGAGGATGAAGGCGATGATCCAGAATCGGATCACCACCGTCGCCTCCGACCAGCCCATCTGCTCGAAATGGTGATGGATCGGGGCCATGCGGAACAGCCTTTTGCCGGTCCGCTTGAAATAGAACACCTGGAGGATGACGCTCATCGCCTCGACGACGAAGACGCCGCCGATGATGCCCAGCACCAATTCGTGCCGGGTCGCAACCGCGATCGATCCGAGCGCGCCGCCCAAAGCGAGGCTGCCGGTATCGCCCATGAAGACGGCTGCCGGCGGCGCGTTGAACCAGAGGAATGCGAGGCCGGCACCGATGATCGCGCCGCACAATATGGTGAGGTTGCCGGCCCCGTGCACGAACGGAATGCCGAGATAGGGCGCATAGACCGAGTTGCCGACCAGATAGGCGATCACCAGGAAGGCGAGGCTGGCGATGATCACCGGCATGGTGGCGAGGCCATCCAGCCCGTCCGTCAGGTTCACCGCATTGCCGAAGGCCACGACCACGAAGGATGCGAACAGGATATAGAAGGGCCCGAGCCAGACCACCGGACCGTTGTAGAAGGGAATGTAGAGCTCGTTCGGCGCGCCGACGAGGATCATCGTGCAACCGATGCCGGCGATCAGGAATTCCGCCAGCAGGCGCATCCGGCCGGAAATCCCGGCATGATGCTTCTTCCTGACCTTGTCATAATCGTCGATGAAACCGATCACGCCGAAGCCGACCGTGATCAGCAGACAGGCCCACAGGATGCGATTGGAAAGGTCCATCCACAGCAGCATCGAGACGGTGAGCGCGGTCAGGATCATCAGGCCGCCCATCGTCGGCGTGCCGCGCTTCGCGAGATGGCTCTGCGGTCCGTCGTCGCGGATCGGCTGGCCCTTGCCCTGCCGGACCCGCAGCCAGCCGATGAACTTCGGCCCGATGATCAGGCCGATCAGCAGCGCGGTGGCCGTGGCAGCGCCGGCGCGGAAGGAGAGGTAACGGAAAAGATTGAAGATTCCGGGGAATCCAAGCTGTTCCGCAATCCAGAGAAGCATCAGTTTTCCCCGCCGGCCAACGCCTCGACGAGGGCGGCCAGGCCTATCGAATTCGAACCCTTGACGAGGACGGCGTCCCCCGGACCGATCGCCGCGCGGGCGACGGGGATGGCGGATGCCGCGTCGGGCACATGCGTCATTTCGATCGCTCCGCCAAGCGCTTTCGCGAGCGAATCCATCTCGTCTCCGACCAGGATCGCGACATCGATCCGCGCCCCGCCTATCGGCGCCGCGAGCGCCGCATGGAAGTCCGCGCTCTCCGCCCCCAGCTCGCGCATCGCGCCGAGCACGACGATTCGGCGGCCCTGAACGGCCTGGGCGCCCAGCACCTTCAGCGTCGCCGCCATCGAGGCGGGATTGGCATTGTAGCTTTCGTCGATCAGCAGCGCCTCGCCGCCCGGCACGTCCACCATGGTCCGCGCCCCGCGGCCCTTCAGCCCGGCCATGTCGGCGAGTGCCAGCCCCGCCTGCGCCAGATCGCCGCCGACCGCCTGTACGGCGGCCAGCACCGCCAGCGAATTGGCGGCCCAATGATCGCCGGGCTGACTGATCCGGTAGGACAGCTGCGCGCCCGGCAGGACCGCAGTCACCAGCGAACCACCGGCGGGAGCCGAGGTCACATAGGTCGCGCGGACGTCGGCGCCCTCGCCCAGTCCGAAAGTGACGACCCGTGCGCCCACCGCCTGCGCCGCAGCGGCGAGCCGCGCGCCATGCGGATTGTCGAACGGCACGATCGCGGTGCCGCCCGGCTCCAGCCCTTCGAAAATCTCCGCCTTGGCGTCGGCGATCTCTTCCTCGCTGACGAAGAACTCCTTGTGCGCCGGGGCGATCGTGGTGACGATCGCGACATGCGGGCGGACAATGCGGGTCAGCGCCGCCAGCTCGCCTGGGTGGTTCATTCCCATTTCGAACACGCCAAAGCGCGCGTCGCGCGGCATCCGGGCGAGGCTGAGCGGCACGCCGGTATGGTTGTTGTAGCTCTTCACCGAGCGATGCGCGCGGCCGGGCGCGCAACGATCGAGCGCCGCGAACAACGCCTCCTTGGTCCCTGTCTTGCCGGCCGAGCCGGTGACGCCGATCACCGCGGCTGCGGTCCGTGCGCGCGACGCCGTGCCAAGCGCGTTGAGCGCCGCGAACGTATCGGCGACCTTGACGTGCGGGCGATCGATCGCCTCGCTGACGACAGCGCCGGCGGCGCCGGCGTCGAAGGCGGCGTCGACGAAGCGGTGACCGTCCATCGCCTCGCCCTTCATCGCGATGAACAGGTCGTTCTGACCGATCTCGCGCGAATCGAACGCAACGCCGGTGACCGCGAAATCGTCGTTCGCGGCGCCGCCGGTGGCGGTCGCGATCTCCGGCGCCGTCCACAGCGAGAGGTTCACCGCGCTTCCTCCCGCGCCACTGAGACGTCGTCGAAAGGCAGCACCTTGTCGCCGACGATCTGGCCCTGCTCATGGCCCTTGCCGGCGAGCAGGATGATGTCGTCCGCTCCCGCCTCGGCCAGCGCCGCCCGGATCGCCTCGCGCCGGTCGGCCACTTCGCGCGCCTCGGGCGCGGCCTCCATGAGCGCAGCCCGGATTGCCGCCGGATCCTCGCCGCGCGGATTGTCGTCGGTGACAATAACGACATCCGCCATTTCGGCCGCCACCCTGCCCATCTCCGCCCGCTTGCCCTGATCCCGATCGCCGCCGGCGCCGAGGACGGCGATCAGCCGCCCCCTGGTGTGCGGCCGCAAGGCCTCGACCGCTGACACGATGGCGTCCGGCGTATGGGCATAATCGACGTAGACCGGCGCGCCGGACTTTGAGATCACCGCCCGCTCCAGCCGGCCGCGCACCGGATGGACCCGGCCTAGATTGGCGAGCGTGTCGTCGAGGTCGCCGCCGGTCGCCAGCACCAGCCCTGCGGCAGTCAGCACGTTCGCCGCCTGATAGGCGCCGATCAGCGCCAGCGTGACGCTCCGCGCCTTGCCGTTCGCCTCGATCGTGAGCTTCTGGCCGAGAGACGTCGTCTCGCGCTTCAACAGCTTCAGCGTTTCGCCGCCCTTCCCCACGGTCATCGTCCTGAGGTTCCGAGCCGCGCAACGACGCAGCACCTCAGCGGATTTCGGATCGTCCGCCCAGATCACCGCCGTCCCGTCATCCCCGAGCACCTCGTCGAACAGTCGCATCTTGGCCTCGAAATAATCGTCCATCGAGGCGTGGTAATCGAGATGATCGCGGCTGAAGTTCGTGAATGCCGCCGCGTGCACCGGCAGTCCTTCGGTCCGATATTGCGACAGGCCGTGGCTGGACGCCTCGAACGCCGCATGGGTGATCCCCATCCGTTCGAGCCCGGCCATGTTGGACAGGAAGGTGACGATGTCCGGCGTGGTGAGTCCGGTGGTGACCTGATCGTCGCTGGTGGTGACGCCGAGCGTGCCGATGCTCGCCGAAGGGTGGCCGGCCATGCGCCAGAGCTGTCGGGCAAGCTCGACCGTCGAGGTCTTGCCGTTGGTCCCCGTGACCGCGACCAGGGCTTCCGGAAACGGCGCGAAGAATTTGGCCGCCACCCGGGCGAATTCCTGCCGAGGCTCATCGGCGGCGATATGAACCGCGCCTTCGACCTTCGCGTCGGGCCGCGCGACGATGGCGATGGCGCCCGCATTCACCGCAGCCGCGATGAAATCCTCGCCGTTGAAGCGGGTGCCGCGAAACGCCCCGAACACCGTGCCGGGCGCGATCTTGCGATGATCGATGGCGAAACCGGTGACGCGCTCCGGTTCGCTGGCCCCGGTCAGCGCGCCCAGCCGCATCAATCGCCCGCGCCGGCGACCAGCGGCCTTATCGCCGAGGTATCGATATCGCGACCGGCATCGGGGATGACGCCAAGCAGCGGCCCGACCCGCGAAATCACCCGGCTCACCACCGGTGCCGCCGTATAGGCGGCGGTCGTGACGAAGCTGTTGGCCTCCGTCGGGCGCGGCGCATCCACCATCACCACGACCACATAGCGCGGCGCATCCATCGGGAAAGCGGCGGCGAAGGTGGAAACATTCATCCGCCGAGAATAGCCGCCCGCGCCGGCCTTTTCCGCCGTCCCGGTCTTGCCGCCTACCCGGAACCCCGGTGCCTCGCCCCGTCGTCCGGTGCCGTTGGTGACGATCATCCGGAGCATCTGCCGCATCCTGAGGCTCGTCTCTTCGCTGTAGACTCGCCGACCCTGCGGCGCCTGGCCGGGCGCGATCCGCATCAACGTGGCGGGCCGCCAGACGCCGCCGTTCACCAGCGCTGCATAGGCGCTGGCAAGATGCAGCGGCGTCACCGCGACGCCGTGGCCAAAGCCGGAGGTCAGTGTCGTCGCCCGGCTCCAGGCACTCGGCCAAAGCGGCCGCCCCCGTTCGCCAAGCTCGATATGCGCCGCCTCGTCGAAGCCAACGGCGCGGAATGCCGCCTGCATCCGTTCCATCCCCATCTGGTCGGCGATACGGGCGGTCGCGATGTTCGAAGAGTGGACAAGCAGTTCCGGCACCGTGATCGCCCGCCCCAGCGGATGATCGTCGCTGATCCGGAAGCGGCCGATCGGCACCGGCGCGGACGCGTCCCAGCGCTGGCTCATAGAGGTCACGACGCCCGCTTCCATCGCCGCCGCGACCGTGATCGGCTTGAACACCGAGCCAAGCTCATAGACCGCCATCGTCGCGTTGTTGCGACGGGCCAGGTCATTGGGATCGCCTGAAAGATTGGGGTTGAAGGTCGGCGCCGAGGCCATGGCGATGACCTCTCCGGTGGCGACGTCTAGGACGATGCCGGCGCCGCCTTCGGCGCTCATCGCGGTGACCGCCGAGACGAGTTCGGCTTCCATCGTCGCTTGCACGCGACTGTCGATGGAGAGCGCCACGGGGCGGTCGCGCATACCGGCGGCGGTAAGGCGCTCTTCCAGCACCCGCTCCATCCCGCCAGTGCCACGGCCATCGCGCGACGTGCCGCCAAGCACATGGCCGGCGAGCTGGGTCTGCGGATAGAGCCGCTCCGGCTCGCGATTGAAGATGATGCCTGGCTCGCCGAGCGCGTTTACTGCAGCGACCAGTTCCGGCAGGGCGCGCCGGGCGAGATAGAGGAACGGCGCATCGGCCGCCAGCATGCGCTGATAGTCAGCTGCGCTTCGTTGCGGCATCAGCTGATGCAGCCGGGCCGCCAATGCGGTCCGATCGCCGATCACGTTACGGGGCTGGAGGCCGATCGACCAGGCATCGATGGTGCGGGCAAGCGCGACGCCGTTGCGATCGGTGATGTCGGCGCGCGGCGGGATCAGCGGGTTGCTGAGTTCGCCGGCACCCGAGCGATCGGTGAAGACCTGCAAATAGCCGAGCCGCAATACGACCACGACGGTCACGCCGACGAACAGCAGCATGACCAGCATAAGCCGCTGATAGGTGAGCGCGAGCCCCCGGGAATCATCTCCGGGCGGCGCGTAGCGCCCCACGTCGGCGGCGAGCGTGGCCATCAGTTGCGAATGCGCTGGCGCTCGGCGCGGGCCTCGCGACGCAGCGCGGCGGCGGTATCGGCGCTCACCAGCGCTCCGCCTCGGCCGCCCCGAGCCTCGGCCTGGGCTCGACGCGCCGGTGCCGCGTCCTGGGGGCGGTCGGCCGATCGCGCATCGGCGGCTGCGGTGCGCCGGGCGGCAGGGCGAATTTCAGTCGTCAAGCTGGCGCGGCGTACCGTCGGCAAGGGCGCCGGCTCGGTCCGCGCCAGCGCGGCGCGGCGCGGCGCGGCACCCAGAGGATCGGCCTGCCGCGGCGCAGTCTGCCCCTGCGGAAGCGATGCCTGCTGCGGCACCACCGCGACCGGGCTCGCGGTTTGCGGTGTTTCGGCGCTCGCCATCCGCACGTCCGCCGCCTGGCCGTCGAAGCCGGACTGGCGGGTGTCGAAGCGGGCAAGGCTTACGCCTTGGCCGACGAACTGGGCCGCGCCCGGGGCCGAGAGCGCCAGCACGTCGGCATTCCATTGCTCCAGCTGCTGCAGCCGGCCGCGGGTGCCAAGCTCGGTCTGCAGGGTGCGAATGTCCCGATGCGCGGTCTGGATGCGCGATTCGATGGCGGCGAGATCAGCCCGCTCCGCCGCGACCTTGAGCGACAGCATGTAGCAGCCGAGCGCGGGGACGGCGACGGCCGCAACCCAGGCGACGGGCTTGAAACCCCTGGCGATCATCGGCTCGATCCTTTCTCGGCAGTCCAGGCGGGGGCATTGTTGCGGCGGGCCGCGCGCAGGGTGGCTGAGCGCGCCCGGGGGTTACGGGCTATCTCGGCGGCGGTCGGGCGCACCGGCTTGGCGATCGCCTCGAACGTGGGTGCCGGCCCGGCTTTCGCGCGGGCCGGCAGGTGGCGCGAGCCGGCTGGGAGGGCGCCGCTGCGCGCCTTGAGGAAGCGCTTGACGATCCTGTCCTCGAGAGAATGGAAGGTGACGACCGCAAGCCGGCCGCCGGGCTTGAGCACCTGCTCGGCAGCAACGAGCCCGCCTTCCAGCTCATCCAGCTCCTCGTTCACGTGGATGCGGATCGCCTGAAAGGTCCGGGTCGCCGGATCCTTCTTCATGCCCGGGTGATGGCCCAGCGCCTTGCGGACGATATCGGCAAGCTCGCCGGTGCGGGTGATCGGCCGCGCCGCAACGATCGCCTTTGCCACCCTTCGCGCTCGCGGCTCCTCGCCATAATGAAACAGGACGTCGGCGATCTCCGCTTCGTCCGCCTCGTTGACGAACGTGGCGGCGCTGGGGCCTTCGCCACCCATCTTCATGTCGAGCGGGCCATCGGACTGGAACGAAAAGCCGCGCTCCGGCTGGTCGAGCTGCATGGAGGAGACGCCGATATCGAGCGTGACGCCATCGACCGTCTGGATTCCGCGCGCCGCCAGCGCCGGCTGCATTCGCGAGAAGCGCCCGTCGATCAGCTCCAGCCGGTCTCCATGTTCGGCGGCAAGCGCCGCGCCATCCTCGATCGCCCGGGGGTCGCGATCGAAGGCGAGCACGCGCGCGGCGCCCTTCGCGAGAAGCGCCCGGCTATAGCCGCCCGCCCCGAACGTACCGTCGACATGCGTTTCGCCGGGGGCAACGGCAAGCGCTTCGACGACCTCATCGAGGAGGACGGGGACGTGAGCGGCGGTCACGAGGACTGCCCCCGCTCTTCGAGCAGGTCTTCGGCGAGCTCGCGCACCTGCCGCGGGCCGCTCTCCAGCGCGACCTGCGGATTCCAGACGGCGAAGCTGCCGCCCATGCCGACGAACAAGGCGAGATCGTCGATCCGCGCCCGCTTCTTCAACCGTCCCGGAAGCAGGATGCGGCCGGATGGATCGTAGGGCACCTCGATCGCACTGCCGAACAGGCCGCTGTCGCGATCGAACGCGACGAGCAGTTCGGCGCCCTCATCCGCTTCCTTCTCGCGGCGGCGCTCCGATTCCTCCCAGAGGATCGCGGAATAATTGCTGTCATAGCCGATCAGGCACGGAATTTCGGCGTGGCGAGCGAGGACGATCAGGCGCTCGTCCGAGCGGCGCTCGATCTTCTGGCGGATAAAGGCCGGCACCGACAGACGCCCCTTGGCATCCACCGCGTTCAGCGCTCCTCCGCGGAAGAGATGTTCGACTGCCACCCCAAGCCCGTCCCCAATGCCGAGCGCTCCCGTTCACGAAAGCGCATCCTCTCGCGCCTCCGCGGTGCATCGCTGCCAGACAGGATACGCCCCTGATTTTCAGAAGCGTGGATAACCCAGTTGGATGGGGATGGGAAGGGTTTTCAATGCCTAATCTGGGGATTTCATGCCACCAGAGGGCGTTCACATCTATTTTCTTGGTTTGTTCTTTATCTTTTCATGCCATTCCACGGGTGGAGACCCTTGTGGAAAAGTGGGTGGAGGAAGGCGACTCACTGCGCCTCGCCGGTCGGCGCGGCCGGCGGCGGAGTGACGGAATTCGCCTCCGCCTTGCCCGGTGCGACGCCGAGTTCGGCGAGCGGTTCGGTGGGTGCGACCGGCGCGGCCGCCGCCGGCATGCTTTGCATGCGACCGCCTTGCTGCTGATCGATGAGATTGGGCGTGATCTCCGTCTCGCCCGCCGGTTCGTTGGTCAGCGCGGCAGCGAGCAGGACGGCGACAAACACGAACGCCAGGCCGGTCAGGCCGATCCGGACACGTTGCATCAAAGCGTAAGAGCCTTCGTCAATTCCTGGTCACAACATAAGTTGTCCGTCGCCATTTGTCGAACCTGCGCGGTGCTTGGTCGAAAGACCAGGCGGCGACCAGGCCGCGGGACCGCAGACAAAATGCCACAATCTATCGCTTGACGCAGCGACCCGCAGTCACGAAGGGGCGATGATGCAAAAGGGTCAATTCCTCGCCGCCGCGACGATCGCGGCTACCGCCCTCCTCGCGGCTTGCAATGCCGAGCCCGAGGTGATTTCCAACAACCGCTTCGATCCCCAGGCCGAGGCGCTGAAGAACGCCGCACCGATCGCGCCGCCGCCGATGGTCTCCGCGAGCCGCATTTACCGCTGCAGCGACAACGCCTTGTTCTACGTCGATTTCTACAGCGACAATACGGCAACGATCCGGACCGAGCAGAGCGGTGCCCCGACCGCGCTCAATGCGACCAATGGTGCGCCGCCCTTTACCGCCGAAGGATATTCGGTGAGCGGTACCGGGGATAATGTGCGGATCACCGCGCCGGGCCACAACAATGTTTCCTGTCACGTCTGACGCCGCCTTGGCGTCCGCCAGCAACAAGCCGGCCCGGATATGCTCCGGGCCGGCTTTTTTCATGCGGCTAGGCGGCCGGCCTTTGCCCCGCTAGGGCGGCGCGCATGGCCGAATCCAAGATTACGCCCGAAATCGTCGCCGAGCACGGCCTCTCCCCGGAGGAATATGAGCGCGTGCTCCACGCCATGGGGCGCGAGCCGAACCTGACCGAACTCGGCATCTTCTCGGTCATGTGGTCCGAGCATTGCTCCTACAAATCGTCGCGCATCCACCTGAAGAAGCTGCCGACCGAGGCGCCGTGGGTGATCTGCGGACCCGGCGAGAATGCCGGCGTCATCGACATCGGCGACGGACAGGCGGCGATCTTCAAGATGGAGAGCCACAATCACCCCAGCTATATCGAGCCCTATCAGGGCGCGGCAACCGGCGTCGGCGGCATCTTGCGCGACGTCTTCACGATGGGCGCGCGTCCGGTCGCCAACCTCAATGCCCTGCGCTTCGGCCGACCGGATCATCCCAGAACGCGGCACCTGATCGCCGGCGTCGTCGGCGGCATCGGCGGCTACGGCAATTGCGTTGGCGTCCCGACGGTCGGCGGCGAGGTGAATTTCCACCCGGCCTATGACGGCAACATCCTGGTCAATGCGATGACGGTGGGCGTCGCGGACACGGACAAGATTTTCTATTCCGCGGCCAGCGGCGTCGGCAACCCGATCGTCTATGTCGGCTCCAAGACCGGCCGCGACGGCATCCACGGCGCGACCATGGCGTCGGCCGATTTCGCCGAGGACAGCGAAGAAAAGCGGCCCACCGTTCAGGTCGGCGATCCCTTCACCGAGAAATTGCTGATCGAAGCCTGCCTGGAGCTGATGGCCTCCGATGCGATCGTCGCCATTCAGGACATGGGCGCCGCCGGCCTTACCTCGTCCTCGGTCGAGATGGCCAGCAAGGGCGGCGTCGGCATCGCGCTGGACATGAACGCGGTCCCCTGCCGCGAGGAGGGAATGACGCCCTATGAGATGATGCTCTCGGAAAGCCAGGAGCGGATGCTGATGGTGCTGAAGCCTGGCCGCGAGGCCGAGGCGGAAGCGATCTTCCGCAAATGGGAGCTGGACTTCGCGGTGATCGGCGCCGTTACCGACACTGGCCGGATGGTGCTGACGTTCGACGGCGAGGTCGCCGCCGACATTCCGCTTGCGCCGCTTGCCGAGGAGGCGCCGCTTTACGACCGGCCGCATGTCGGCAAGGAGGAATACAGGGCGTGGGCGGGCGTGAAGCCGCTCGCCAACATGCCGGAATCGACCGACATCGCGGCGGAGCTGCTGCGGCTGATGGCGTCGCCGGACATCGCCAGCCGCCGCTGGATCTGGGAGCAATATGACAGCCAGGTCGGCGCCGACACGGTCCGGAAATCGGGCGGCGACGCGGCCGTCGTGCGGGTGCACGGCACCGACAAGGCGCTCGCGATCACCACCGATTGCACGCCGCGCTATTGCTATGCGGATCCCCACGAGGGCGGCAAGCAGGCGATCGCCGAAGCCTGGCGCAATCTGTGTGCGGTCGGCGCGAAGCCGCTGGCGGTCACCAATTGCCTGAACTTCGCCAATCCGCAGCGGCCGCAGATCATGGCCCAGATCGTCTACTGCCTCGAGGGCATGAGCGAAGCCTGCCTCGCGCTCGATTTCCCGATCGTGAGCGGCAATGTCTCGCTCTACAACGAGAGCAAGGCCACCGGCGGCGGCAGCGCGATCCTTCCCACCCCCGCGATTGGCGGCGTTGGCCTGATGAAGGACTGGCGCAAATCGGTCGGCATCGGCTTCAAGGCGGCCGGCGACGTGATCGTCGTCATCGGCGACCGACGGGGCCATCTGGGCCAGTCCCTGTGGCTGCGCGAGTTGCACGGCCGTGAGGGCGGCGCAGCTGGACCGCCGCCGCCGGTCGACCTGATCGCCGAGCAGGCGGCCGGCGAATTCGTCCGCGCCGCGATCGCCGGCGACGCAATCACCGCCTGCCACGACGTATCGGACGGCGGCCTCGCCGTCGCGATCGCCGAGATGGCGCTGGCCGGCAATATCGGCGCGTTGATCAATGCCCCGGCGCCGTTCGGTCACGCCGGCTATTTCGCCGAGGACCAAGGGCTCTATGTCGCCACCGTCTGCGACAATTGCCTGCTCACCTTCCTCGCCCGCGCCCATGCCGCCGGGGTCGAGGTCGAGGCGCTCGGGCGGACCAAGGGCAGCCGGCTGATCTTCGAGCTGCCGGACGGCGATTATGCGGTGACGCTGGACGAGCTTCGACGGGCGCATGAGGGGTTCTTCCCGTCCCTGATGGGTGATAGCGTCGCCGCCTGAGGCCCGGGCCCGGCCGATCTTTCGCCAGGGAGCCGCACATGTCCCCGTCCCTCACCCGGCCGATCGTCACCGCCACGCTCGTCGCCGGCACGCTCGACATCCTCTCCGCCTTCGCCTTCGCGGGCATGGCCGGCATCGGCGTGCTGCCACTGCTGCGCTATGTCGCGAGCGGACCGTTCGGCGATGGCGTGCGAGAAGGCGGCGCCGGTTGGGCCGCGGCCGGCCTCGCGATTCATTTCGCGATCATGGCGGCGATGGCCGCAAGCTATATGATAATGGCGCGGCGGCTCCCTGCATTACGCCGCCATGCGCTGATCGCCGGGCTCGCTTACGGGCTGCTTTTGTGGGTGATCATGTACTGGATCGTGAAGCCGTTGCGCTGGCCGGAGGCGCCATTGCCGAGCACCGCCTGGGGGATCGGCAACGCCCTGTTCTCCCACTGCATCCTCGTCGGCCTGCCGATCGCGCTGATCGCCCGCCGCCATCTGGCGGCGCGATGACGACCGGCTATTCCGGCACGCCGCTCGCGAGGAAGCTGTCGCTGAAGGATGGCATGCGGATCTGGCGGGAGGACATGCCGGACGCAGTGCGCGACGAGATCGAGCGGGAAGGCCTTGCACTGCTGCACCTTGCGTCGCCGGCGGCGCCGATCGACGCGGCGCATATCTTCGTTACCAAACAGGCCGACATGGAAAGGCGGCTGGCCCGGCTGCGCCCTCTGCTCGCCCCGGCGGGCTTCATCTGGGTAAGCTGGCCGAAGAAAGCTTCGAAGGTTCCGACCGACATCACCGAGGACCGAATCCGCGATGCGATCCTGCCCGCCGGCGATCTGGTCGACGTGAAGGTCTGCGCCATCGACTCGGTTTGGTCGGGCCTTAAATTGATGATCCGCAAGGCGCGGCGCTGACACCTACAATCGCTATTGCGAACCAGTCGCATCATAGCTATTTTCGATCACGATGATCGTCTGTGTCTGTAACGCGATTCGCGAGACCCAGGTGCGCCAGGCGGCGCGCGACGGCGCGTCCTGCCCGACCAGCGCCTATCGCTGCTACGGCGCCAAGCCGCGCTGCGGCCAATGTTTCACCTTCGCCCGTGAGATCATCGCCACTGAGCGCGCAGCCTGACCGGCCTCCCGCGACTGACTCGCATTCTTGCCAGCGTGCCGCCCGACGCGATCTGCGACTGACTAGCAATCTCGGGCAATTTTTCCCGGATTTCCGCCAGTTTTTCGATGCTTTTCGGCGCGTGGCGCGTTATGAGCGCGGCACGAACAGGAGGCCACGATGAAGGGCGATGAACAGGTCATCCAGCATCTCAACGAGACGCTGAAGAACGAGCTGACCGCGATCAACCAATATTGGCTGCACTACCGGATGCTCGACAATTGGGGCGTCAAGCGGCTGGCGGAGTTCGAGCGGCACGAATCAATCGACGAGATGAAGCATGCCGA
>JBFWUJ010000022.1:12886-25001 GCA_050247295.1 Sphingomonas sp.
AGGATGCGAAGCAGAATTATTATGTCACTGAATCGGTGGGAATAGCATGCGGATTCCTGCTGCTGGCCCTGCATGAGGCGGGGCTGGCGACGCTGACCCACACGCCCAACCCAATGGGCTTCCTCAACCGGCTTTGCGGCCGGCCGCAAAGCGAGAAGCCGATCATGGTTATCGTCACGGGCCGGCCCGCCCCAGACGCCACCGTGCCAGCGCACGCTCTGGTCAAGAAGCCCCTCGAGCGGATATCGAGCTGGCTATAACATCGGGGGGAGACCTGCGATGACCGACCTTCCCACCGCCGATGCCGCCCAGCCAATCTCCACGGGCTTGCACGACGGCCGCATCGCCCAACTCGACGTCGTTCGAGGCGTCGCGGTGATGGGCATATTGGCGATGAACATCGTCGCCTTCACGATGCCCTTTCAGGCCTATCTGAATCCGACCAGCTATGGTCTCGACGGCCCGGCCGATCTCGCCTCCTGGGCGTTCAACTATGTCTTCGTCGACGGCAAGATGCGCGGACTCTTCTCCTTCCTGTTCGGGGCGAGCACCTTGCTGGTGATCGAGCGGGCGGAGGCTGGCGGCCAATCGGCGGTGTGGACGCATTATGCGCGGATGTTCTGGCTGCTGATCTTCGGCCTCGCCCATTTCTATCTGATCTGGTTCGGCGACATTCTCGCCGCTTATGCGCTGGTCGGCCTGGTGCTCTTCCTCTTCCGCAGCGCGCCGGTCCGCGTTTTGACTGCCTGGGGCGTTGTTCTGATCGGCGTCCAATGCCTGCTGATGCTCGGCTTCGGTTTTCGTGCCTTCGAACTCGCCGCCGCCGTCGCGGCGCCCAATCCGGACCCGGCCCTGGTCGAGGAATGGCGCGGCATCACCGAGATATTCGGCCGCGCCACGCCGCAGCAGATTTCGGCGGACATCGTGCTGCATGGCGGTCCCTGGACCGGTCAGGTGCAGAACCGGATCGTCGAACATGGGGCCGAGCCGTTCACCGGCATCTTCTTCTTTGGCTGGGAGACGCTGGCCTACATGCTGTTCGGCATGGCAGCGCTGAAGAGCGGCTTCTTCCGCGGCGAATGGCCGGCCGGCCGATACCGGCGCATCGTCCTGATCGGGCTTGCGATCAGCGTCCCTGCCTATGGCGCGTTCGCCTGGCTGCTGGTGCGGGACGGTTTCACGGCGCAGATGGTCGTCGCCATGTTCGCGGCGACAACGCCGTTCCGGCCGGTGATGATCTTCGCTTATGCGGCGCTCATCGTCCTGCTGGCGCGCGGCGGCGGCGCGCTGGCCGGTCGGATCGCGGCGGCCGGCCGTGCCGCCTTCACCAATTATCTCGGCACGTCGATCCTGATGACCGCCCTCTTCTACGGCTATGGCTTCGGGCTTTACGGAACGATGAGCCGGATCGAATTGTGGCTGCCGGTGCTCGCCGTCTGGGCGCTGATGCTGATCTGGTCGAAGCCCTGGCTGGAGCGCTACCATTATGGCCCGCTCGAGTGGCTGTGGCGCAGTCTGGCGCGGATGGAATGGCAGCCGATGCGACGGAGCCCGCCGTCTCCGACATCGCCCTAGAGGCGGCCGAATTCCTGGTTGCTTGCCTCGCGCACGTTGGCCGGTCGCCGCTGGACGAGTGGATTGGTCGCCTGGTCCAGCGCGTCGACGGTCCGCTTGAACAGCGGCCGGAGCTCGGCGACCTGCGGCAGCAGGTGATCGGGGAACAGCCGGGTTTCGACCGCGTGGCGGCCGGCATCCTCGATTTCCTCGGCCAGCACCGCCAGCGCTTCGGCGCCAACCTGCCGCGCTTCGGACTTCACCTTGTGCGCCGGCAAGACCAGCGCGGCAGCGTCGCGTGCCTGCATCGCCTGCGCGATCGCGTTGACCGCCTTTTCGCCGTCCTCGCGAAAATAGCCGATGATGCGCACGAAGCTCGCGCCGAGCTCAATCCTCATGCGCGAGAATTCAGCCCAGTCGATCACGTCATCCGGTGCGTTGTCCACCCGTCCGGTCCCTTCACGTCAACGGCGCAACTTACGCCATCGAAAGTAAAGGGGGCGTTGACGCCGCCCTCGCGGCAT
Source organism: Sphingomonas sp. (assembly GCA_050247295.1). Taxonomy (GTDB): domain Bacteria; phylum Pseudomonadota; class Alphaproteobacteria; order Sphingomonadales; family Sphingomonadaceae; genus Allosphingosinicella. The sequence goes on from JBFWUJ010000022.1 coordinate 14,965, forward strand.
TCCGTAAAAATTCAAGGGATTTGCCGCTATCGCGGCGTCTGCCGATCGGCATCGAACGGATTGCGGGACGTCCGGGCGTGGAGGCGCACCGGCACCGCGGAGAAATCGAGCTCCCGCCTGATCCCGTTGACAAGATAGCGCAGATAGGAATCCGGCAGCTGATCGACCCTGGTGCCGAACAGGACGAAGCTGGGCGGGCGCGTGTTGACCTGGGTGATGTAGCGCAGCTTGATCCGCTTGCCGCCCGGCGCGGGCGGCGGGTTCTTCTCGATCGCCGCTTCGAACCAACGGTTGAGCTGTCCGGTCGACACCCGGCGCGACCAGGCCTCGCGCAGCTCGAATGCCGCGCCGACCAGCGCGTCCACGCCCTTGCCGGTCTTGCCGGAAACGGTGAGCACGGGCAGCCCCCGCACCTGGCTCAGCCCTTCCTCCAGCGCCGCCTTGATGCCGTTAAACAGGCTGCTGGCATTTTCGGCGACATCCCATTTGTTGATCGCCACGATAAGCGCGCGCCCCTCCTGAAGGGTGGCGTCGGCGATCCGCAGATCCTGCGCCTCGAGGCCGCGCGTACCATCCAGCAGCAGCACGACAACCTCCGCGAAATCCACTGCCCGTCGGGCATCGGCGACCGACAGCTTTTCCAGCTTGTCCTCCACCTTTGCCTTCTTGCGCATGCCGGCGGTGTCGATCAGCCGGACGGGGCGTTTGGCGCCGTCACTCGCCGTCCAGACCCAGTCGACGGCGATCGAATCGCGGGTGATCCCGGCTTCCGGACCGGTGATCAAACGGTCCTCGCCCAGCATCCGGTTGATCAGGGTCGACTTGCCGGCATTGGGCCGGCCGACGATGGCCAGTTTCAGCGGTCCTTCCCCGGCCTCCTCCGACGCAGCATTCTCATGCCCCTCGACATGCGGGCGCAGCTGCTCGAACAGATCGACCACGCCTTCGCCATGCTCGGCGCTGATCGGAATCGCCTCACCGAGGCCAAGCGCATAGGCCTCCAGCACGCCCGCTTCCCCGGCCCGCCCCTCCGCCTTGTTGGCGGCGAGGATCACTGGGGTCGTCTCCGAACGCAGCCACCGAGCGATCTCCTCGTCGAGCGGCGTTATGCCGGCGCGGGCGTCGATCAGGAACAGCGCCGCGTCCGCCGCCCGTACCGCGGCCACCGTTTGCGCTCTCATCCGGCCGGGCAGCGTCTGCGGATCCTCGTCCTCATAGCCGGCCGTGTCGATCACCCGGAATTCGAGGCCGAGCAGCGACGCATCGCCCTCTCGCCGGTCGCGGGTGACGCCGGGCCGATCGTCGACCAGCGCGAGCTTCCTGCCGACGAGCCGGTTGAACAGGGTCGATTTGCCGACATTGGGTCGGCCGACGATGGCGACGGTGGGCGGCATGGAGGCCGCCCTGCCCGCTCAGCGCCAGGCGGTCAATCGGCCGTTGTCGTCAAGGATGAAGAGCGTGTTGTTCGCAACCACCGGCGGCAGCGTCATCCGCGCACGACCCTCCGTCAACGACAGGACGCGGCCGTCGATCGGCGAGACATAAGCGATCTGGCCCTCGCTGCTGGTCAGGATCAGGCGGTTTCCGGCGAGGATCGGTCCGCGCCAGAAAATCGGCCCCTCCCCCGGCTGCACCCGTACCTGGCCGGTGGTCCGGTTGGGTTCGCTGCGCCGTTCCGGACGACGGAAGGAGGGCAGCTGGGTAATCCAGCGCACCCGGCCCGCGGCACGCGATACCGCGAGCAGCTGCGCTCGATCCGTCACGACGAACACCCAGTCGCCAGCGACCCACGGGGTGGAGATGCCGGCGATATTGAGTTCCCAGACCCGCTGGCCGGTGATCAGCTCGACCGCGACCATCCTGCCGCCCTGGCCGACCGCGAAGACGCGGCCATCGTCGATCACCGGATCCGCGTCGATGTCCGAGAGGGTCCCGACGACGGTGCTGACGCCGGTGCGCGACAGCGCATCCTGCCAGACGATCTGGCCGTTCTCGTAGCGATACGCGCTGAGCTCACCCGACGAGAAGCCGGCGACGAGCGTGCTCTGGGCGAAGGCGGGCGAGGCGATGCCGAAAACGCCGGCCAGCTCGAACGAGGCGGAACCCTGCCAGCGCCGCTCGCCATTGGCCGTGTTCAGCGCATAGAGCTGGTTGTCCTGGCTGATCACATAGATGTTGTCGATCGCGATCGTCGGCGCCCCGCGCAACGGGCCGCCCGGCTTCACCATCCAGACCACGCTGCCGGTTGCGGCGTCGAGCGCGGCCACGTCGCCGGCGCCATTGGTCGCGTATATCCGTCCATTGTCATAGGCGACACCGCCGCCGAACAGTGTTTCGCTCGGCGAATTCTCACCCCGTACCTGACGTTCCCACACGACCGCGCCGGTATCGGCGTTGAATGCCCGCACCGTGGCCCGGGTGTCGATCGTGTAGACGCGGCCGTCCGCAACCACCGGCTCCGAAGCCAGCCGCGCGCGCGGTCCGCTGCCTTCGCCGATACTGACGCTCCAGGCCTCCGTCAGCGTGTCGCCGAGCGATACATGGCCCATGGCCTTCGCCGCATTGCCACCCGATTGCGACCAGGCCGGATTGACGATCGGACCGGGAATCGAAACTGGCACGTCCGCAAGCGCGGCATCGACGGCGATACCGCTTTCCGTCTGCAGCACGGGTATCCGTTCGCCGAGCGTCGGCGTCGTCGGCCGTCCGCGGCCGCCGATTCCGATGCTGTCGCAGCCCGACAGCAGGGTGACGATTACGAGGGCGGCGGCGATACGCTTCATTGCCGGTTTCCTTGGCCTGCGGACGGGGCGGGCGGAGCCGCCGGAACCTGGGGAGCGGTAGCGGCGGGCGCTGCGGGGCCGGCCGGCGCGACCTGACCCGGCGGCGGATCAGGCAAAGCGTTGATGCCGAGCGAACCGGCCATCTGGATGGCGCGGGTGCGGATCGACGCCGGCACCGTCTCGTCACGGCCGATCCGGCCGAACAGCGGCCCGGCGAGGTCTGGCCTGTTCATCCGAAGCTGGGCGACGCCGACCATCTCTCCGGCGACGCCGAAAAAGGGCTGGCCGGGCCGCGCGAGCGGCGCCAGCCGCTGCACCACCTGCTGCGGCGGCAACCGATCGAACTCCAGCGCCGTCTGACGGACCAGAGCCGCGTGGCGATAGGGCTCGGCGAAATCCTCGTTGCCGGCGATCGACCCGAGCGTCGCCACCGCGGCGGCGACATTGTTCGCGGCGATCTGGGTATTGGCGCGCGCGAACAAGGCGGCGACCCGATAGCCCTCGATCGAGCTTTCCGCGAGTTCGTCGATCCGGGGCGTGGCGGCATTGCGATTGCCGCTTTCAAGACTGTCGAGCGCGTTCAGCAGCGCCTCGCCCTGCGATTGGGCGCGTTCGGCGCGCGCGCTCTGCCACCAGAAGAATCCGCCAATCGCCGCGAGCACCAGGACGAAGCCGGCTATGATCCACCAGCCGTAGCGGGTGACGGTCTGGTTGACCCGCTCCTTGCGAAGCTCCTCATCGACTTCGCGCAGGAAGACTTCACCGTCATTGGGCTTGATCGCCAAGTTCACGTCTCCGTTCGAGAAGGGCCGCGACGGCGATCTTCTCAGGTCACATACAAGGGCCGCCGGCATGGCGGCGGGCGCGGCCCCCGTGGCTCATTAGCCACGCCGCCCGCTTTGGGGAAGTCCCCCTATTTCGGTCGGTAGATCTGTTCCTCGGTAGGGAAGGCACGCGACTTGACCTCCGCCGCATAGGCCTCGGCCGCCTTGCCGATCTCGCCGGCCAGATCGCCGTAGCGCTTCACGAAGCGCGGCGTCCGCTCGAACAGGCCCATCATATCCTCGGTGACCAGGATCTGGCCGTCGCAGGCGGCGGAGGCGCCGATGCCGATCGTCGGGCACGGCACCGCGCCGGTCGCCTCCACCGCGATTTCCTCCATCACCCCTTCCAGCACGAGCGCGAAGCAGCCGGCCTCCGCCACCGCTTTGGCGTCCGCCAGCACCTTCGCCGCCTCTGCATCGTCGCGGCCGCGGGCGCGATAGCCCCCAAGCACGTTTACCGCCTGCGGCGTCAGGCCGACATGGCCGATCACCGGAATGCCGCGCTTGACGAGAAAGGCGACCGTCTCCGCCATCGCCTCGCCCCCCTCCAGCTTGACCGCCGCGGCGCCGGTTTCCTTCAGCACGCGCGAGGCGTTGCGGAATGCCTGCGCCGGGCCTTCCTCATAGGAACCGAACGGCATGTCGACGCAGACCAAAGCGTGCCAGGAGCCCCGCACCACCGCCGCCCCGTGCGCGCACATCATCTCCAGCGTCACCGGGATGGTCGAGGGCAGACCGTAGATGACCTGGCCGAGCGAATCGCCGACCAGCAGGAAATCGCAATGCGGATCGAGCAATTGCGCCGTCCGCATCGTATAGGCGGTCAGCGCGACGATCGGCTCCTTACCCTTGCGGGCGAGGATGGCGGGCGCCGTCAGCCGCTTCATCGGCGCCGGGCTGGGGGTGGCGCGGCTGGTCGCCGTATCGATCGTGTAGGTGGACATGCACACGAGCTTAGCGCCCCCGACGCGCCGGCGAAAGCTAGGCTGCCTGGCGCCGCCGCGTCGCCGCCTTCATCGCCGCGACAAGGGCCTGCACGGCGTCCAGCCGACCCTTGGCGACAAGGTCGACAATCGCCGAGCCCGAAATGGCCCCGGCGGCGCCGGCGGCGAGCGCGGCGCGGACGTGGTCCGGCGTCGAAATCCCGAAGCCGAGGACCGGCGGCGGTGCCCCGGCGGCACGCAGCGCGGCGAGCATTCGCCCGTGATCGAAATGCGCTTCGGTCTCCGCCCCCGTCACCCCGGCGCGGGCAATGCAATAGGTATACCCCCCGCCAATTCGAGCGATCTCTTCCAGCCGCGACGGCGGCGTGTTGGCGGCGGCGATCAGCACCGGATCGATCCCGTTCGCCCGCGCCGCGGCGGCGAACGGCGCCACCTCGATCGAGGGCACATCCGCGACCAACACGCTGTCGACCCCTGCCGCAGCCGCGCGCCGGTAGAAATCGTCATGCCCGCGCGCGAAGACGAGATTGGCATAAGTGAGGATGCCGACAGGCATTTCCGGATGACGGGCGCGGAAACCGGCCAGCAGGCCGAAACAGTCGCGCGGCGTAGTCCCGACCTCGAGCGCCCGGTTCGCCGCCGCCTGGATCACCGGTCCGTCGGCGATCGGGTCGGAAAAAGGGATGCCGACCTCCAGCATGTCCGCGCCCGCCTCGACCAGCAGGTCTAGCAAGGCGGCGCTGGTCGGCAGATCGGGATCGCCGAGCATGACGAAGGCGCCGAACGCGCCTTCCCCAGCCGGCGCCAGACGCGCGAACAGCCGTTCGTAGCGGCTCACGCGCCTAGCTCCAGCAGTCGCTCGGCCTGGGCCATGTCCTTGTCGCCGCGACCGGAAATATTGACCACCAGCACCTCCGTCTCGTCAGCGAGCTTCAGCGCATGGGCGAGGGCATGGGCGGATTCGAAGGCGCACACGATCCCCTCGGACCGCGCCAGCGCCGCGAAGGCGTCCAACGCCTCATCATCGGTCGCGCCGACATAGCGGGCGCGCCCGATTTCCTTCAGATAGGCATGCTCCGGTCCGACCGCCGGATAATCGAGACCGGCCGACAGCGACCAGGTGTCGGCGACCTGGCCGTCCTGGTCCTGCAGCACCAGCGTCTGAGCTCCATGCAGGACGCCCGGTCGTCCGCGCAGCAGCGTCGCGCCATGTTCGGCACCGTCGAGCCCCTTGCCGGCTGCCTCTACACCGATCAGCGACACGTCGTCGTCGAGAAAGTCGGCGAAGATACCGATGGCGTTCGATCCGCCGCCGACACAGGCGATCACTGCATCCGGCAGACGCCCCTCCTCTGCCAGCAACTGCGCCCGCGCCTCGCGGCCGATCACCCGCTGAAATTCGCGCACGATGGTCGGGAAGGGATGCGGCCCGGCGGCGGTGCCGAGCAGGTAATGGGTCGTCTCGAAGCGCGCCGTCCAGTCGCGCAGCGCTTCGTTGATCGCATCCTTGAGGGTGCGGCCGCCGCTCTCCACCGGCACGACCTCGGCTCCCATCAACCGCATTCGGAAGACATTGAGCGCCTGCCGCTCGACATCCTCGGCGCCCATGTAGACGCGCGTCTCCATCCCGAAGAGCGCCCCGGCCATTGCCGTCGCCACGCCATGCTGGCCGGCGCCGGTCTCGGCGATCAGCCGGGTCTTTCCCATCCGCTTCGCCAGCAGCGCCTGGCCGAGCACCTGATTGGTCTTGTGGGCGCCACCGTGCAGCAGATCCTCGCGCTTCAGATAGATGCGCGCCTTGCCCGCGGCGAGGTTGCGGCAGCGGGTGAGCGGCGTCGGCCGCCCGGCATATTTGAGCAGCAAATCCGCCAGCACGGTCTGGAATTGTGGATCGGCCCGCGCCTCGACGAACGCGCCTTCCAGCTGTTCGAGCGCCGGCACCAGGATTTCCGGAACATAAGCGCCGCCATAGCCCCCGAAGCGGCCGCTCATCAGCATGGCGCACGTTCCGCGCGCACCGACGGGCGCAGGGCTTCGAAGAAGGCCGTGAGCTTGGCCGGATCCTTGCGTCCCGGCGTCGCCTCCACCCCCGAGCCGACGTCGAGCGCCCAGGCGCCCACGCGCGACGCCGCCGCCGCGTTGCCGGGGTTGAGCCCGCCCGCGAGCAGACCGTCGCCGAGCTCCGCCCGGCCCCGCACCCGTGTCCAATCGAACACCCTGCCCGTGCCGCCGCTCCGGCCACCGGCCTGGGTATCGAAGATCGTCCGATCGGCGCCGGAGCGGACCGGCGGCTCGCCAGCGCCCACCGGGCCGGCGGCCCAGGTTTCCGTCCCGGCCGGCAGCAAGTTTCGCAGCCCGGCCAGATAACGGGCGTCCTCCTCGCCATGCAGCTGTACGGCATCGAGGCCGAGGCGGCGCGCGCTGGCCGCGACCACGGCCAGCTTTTCGTTCCGAAAAACGCCGACCGTGCGCGCGCCGGCGTCGCGGGCGGCGGCTGCAATCGGTTCCGCCGCAGCGGCGCTCACGGCGCGCGGCGTACCCGGCACCATCACCATGCCGACATGGCCGGCCCCGGCGCGGGCAGCGTGGAACGCATCTTCGACATTCGCGATGCCGCAGACCTTCGCCCGGCCGAAGGCGAGCGCCCGTGCCGCCGCGGCCGGCCGCTCCGCGCGCATCAGCGCGGTGCCGATCAGGAAAGCGTCGGCGAACGGTGCCAGCCGTTCCACCTCGATGCGGTCGCCGATCCCCGATTCCGCGACGATCAGACGATCGGCGGGAATCAGTGGCGCCAGCCGTCCGGTCGTCTCCAGATCGACCGCCAGCGTCTTCAGGTCGCGATTGTTGATGCCGACGATCGGTGCGCCGAGCGCAACGGCGCGGCGCGCCTCGATCTCGTCATGAACCTCTACCAGCACGTCCATGCCGAGCCTGTCCGCCTCGCTGATGATCGCCGACGCCGCTTCGTTATCCAGGACCGACAGCATCGCCAGCACCGCGTCTGCGCCGTGCAGCCGTGCCTCGGCAACCTGACGCGGATCGACGATGAAATCCTTGGCGAGGATCGGTCCGTCGAAGACGCGCCGGACCTCGCCGAGGTCGGCGAGCGTACCCCCGAAATAGGGCGCGTCGGTGAGGACGCTGATCGCATCGGCGGTGCCGGTATAAGCCGATGCCTGCGCGGCGACGTCGACGCCGACTCGAATGGCGCCGGCGCTCGGCGACGCCTTCTTCACCTCGAGGATGAAGCGCCCGCCGCGCCGCGAGAGCGCGGCGCGCAGGCTACGGCGACTCCGCTCCGCCCGGGATCGAAGCGACGAAAGATCGATCCCTGCCAGCCGCGCCGCGACGTCGACGCGCTTGCGGGCAACGATCTCGCCCAGGACGCCGCCGGGCTCAGCCATTGGTGATCTCCACCAGGCTTCTCAGGCGCTTGTAGGGCTCACCCGAGCCGATCGTCCTGATCGCGATCTCCGTGCCTTCCTTCATCGTCTCGGCCATGCCGGCGACAAGGAAGAGCGCGCCGGCGTTCAATGCCACCGCCCGCGTCTCCGCCGAAATGCCATAGCCCATCAGCAGCGACTTCAGCCGATCGGCATTTTCCTCCGGGCCGCCGCCATGCAGCTGCTCCACCGGCGCGCGGCCGATGCCGGCATCTTCCGGCGTCAGCGTCAGCCGCTCGATCCTGCCGCCGACAAGCCGCGCTGCCTGTGTCTCGCCGTGCAGCGCTATCTCGTCGAGACCGTCGCCATGGACGACCATCGCCCGCTCGACCCCGAGCGCCCGCAGGGTGTGGATCACCGGATCAATCAGCCGCGCCTCCGCGACGCCGAGCAACTGCACCTTGGGCTCGGCCGGATTCACGCAGGGACCGAGAATATTCATCACCGTCCGGACCTTGAGCGCCCGGCGTACCGGCCCGGCGTGTTTCAGGCCGGGGTGGTAAGCGGGCGCGAACAGGAAGCAGACCCCCGCCTGGTCCAGCGCCCGCCGCGACACCGCCGGCGGCACGTCGAGCTTGACGCCAAGCGCCTCCAGCACGTCGGCGGAGCCGCAGCGCGACGTGATCGACCGGTTGCCATGTTTGGCAACCGGAAGGCCCGCCGCCGCCGCGACGAATGCCACCGCCGTCGACAGGTTGATCGTTCCGGACCCGTCGCCGCCGGTGCCGCACGTGTCCGCGAACACGTAATCGGGCCTCGCGAAATCGGCGTCGGCGGCGCGTAGCGCGCGGGCGGCGCCGATCAGCTCATCGGTCGTCTCGCCCTTGATCCGCAGCGCGATCAGCAGGGCGGCGATGCTCGGTTCGTCCAGCCGTCCGGCGACCAGTTCGGCGAACAGGGCCTCCGCCTGATCGGCCGAAAGCGATTCGCCGGCGAACAACGCGGCGAGCGCCTCTCCGGCCGGCGCGAGACCGGCAGGTTCGAAGGCGGGAATGGAGAGATTGGCGGTCATGTACATGGCTGGATTCCTTGGTGTCGGGGTGGCGCGGGCAACAAAAAAGCCCGCCGGATCGGCGGGCTTGGCATGGTCGAATGAGTGAGGATGCTAGTCGATCGTCACCATCGCCAGGCGTGCGCCGCCGATGCGGAATGGGTCCGCCACCAGCGCCAGCCATGCGCGCGCGACGCCGCGTCCGTGGAAACGGCTGCAGGCGTGAATCCGGGCGCGTCGAAGCTCATGACGCGCCCAAGTCGCAGATTTCGTGGGCGGCCGTCAACCGCGTTCGGATGGCCGTCGGCTCAGCTGTAGAAAATATGCGCGCCGATCCGGGTCGTCCGCTCCAGCCGCCGGCCCCAGCCGGGCGAGACATAATTGGCGTGATACCAGAGCACGGTTTGCGGCAGCAGACGCGGTTCGCCGGCCTGGGCGATGCGGGCGATCGCGACGGCGCGGCGCCATGGCTCGCCGGCGGGATCGGCACGCGGGATCACGCCGCGGCGGACGAAGGAGAATTGCGCCGGCTGGCGCACCACCTCGCAGATGGTACGCGGATAACGGCCGGAGCGGGCCCGGTTCAGCACCACCTCGGCAACCGCGAGCTGGCCTTCCAGCGGCTCGCCCCGCGCCTCGAAATAGATCGCGCTGGCAAGACAATGCTGCTGAGCATTTTCCGTCGTCGAACGGGCCTCGTCCACCACCAGTTCCGCCAGAGCGCGCTGGCGCGGGATCGGTTCGGCGTGAGTTAGAGGCGGTGCAGCGGCGGTGGCTACCGGCAGCGAATCGGCGTTGAGGCCGAGATTGCCGGTCATGCTCGAAGCATCCGCGTGATCGAGGTAATGTATCTGGGGAGCCGCCGCCTCGTCGATCGAAGCGAGCAGCGCCGCGCCTTCCGGGGCAAAGGCAGCGAACAAAAACGCAGCCGCGGCCAAGGCCGCGGCGCGAGCCGATTTCATCATGAAGGACGTTTTCCAATGCGGCGGGCGGCATCGCGAAGGCGCTCATTCAGCGCCTGGATCCCAGAGACCTGCCGGCTTGCCAGATCG
>JBFWUJ010000022.1:25101-28813 GCA_050247295.1 Sphingomonas sp.
CGATCCTCTTCCTCCCGGACCAGCGGCGGGGTGTTGGAGCCGCCGCCGGTTTCGTTTCGTCCCAGCCGCTCGCCGCAACCGGCAAGCAAAATGAGCGTCAGCAGCGCGAGTTGAGCCTTCATCGCTGCTGGTTTAGGCAATTTGCCGGAGCAAGACGAGGGGGAGAGCGATCCGCATGGCCAAATGGCTGATGAAGTCCGAGCCTGATGTCTACAGCTGGGCCGATCTTGAGCGCGACCGGCGGACCGATTGGGACGGGGTGCGCAACAACGCTGCCCGTCTGCACCTTCGGGCCATGCAGCCCGGCGACGAGGCCTTCTTCTACCATTCTGGCGACGAGCGGCAGATCGTCGGCATCATGAAGATCGCCGGCCCCCAGGAGCCGGACGGCGAGGACGGCGCCTGGGTAAAAGTGCCGGTCGTCCCGGTTCGCCCGCTCGGCCCCGTCACCCTCAAGGACATCAAGGCCGATCCGAAGCTCGCGAAGATGGAACTGGTGCGGCAATCGCGCCTCTCCGTCTCGCCGGTACGCGAGACGGAGTGGGCGCAGATCCTCAAGATAGCGGAATGAGGCGGTTCCCGATTCCCGCCGCCGCTAGAACCTGACCTCCGCCGACATCGTGAAGGACCGGCCCCGGGGATCGGCGACCCGCGGCTCCCACGAGCTGCCGGCACCGGTGTTGCTGTCATAGGTGATGGCGAAGGGCGGATCGCGGTCGAACAGGTTGCGGACACCCGCGGTCAGCCTGAGCCCCGGCGTGAAATTGTAGCTCACCGCGAGATTGTAGATGACATATTCGTCGACCCGCTCGTTGTAATCGGGCCGGGCGGCCGACCCCGGCAGCGCGAAATTGCGATAGCCGTTGCGGAAGAGCTGCGTCAGCGTGATGTTGAAGTCGTTGGTCTGATAGCTGATGAACGCATTGTGCTTCCAGCGCAGGCTGAGGTCGCCGGTCAGCGTGAACACGCCGATCAGGCTCGGGCCGAACGGAGCGGTCTGGGTCAGCGCCTCGCGCCGCCGCAGCAAATAGGTGCCGTCGAGCCCGCCAAGGATGCGGGCGCCGTTGCCCAGCTCAAAACCGCCGCGGAACGAGATTTCGATTCCCTGGGTCCGCCGCGCACCGGCGTTGATCCAGGTCCGGTCGATGGCGATGATGTTGCCCCCGCCATCGCGCCGGAAGCGGTCCGGGAACAGCGCCGCGTTCTGGAGCAGCTGGGTCGTCGTCAGCTCGGTGATCGTGTTGTCGGTGTTGATCATCCACCAGTCGACCGACAGGCTGAACAGCGGCGCCGGAGTGATGACGACGCCGAGGTTGAACTGCTCCGCCGTTTCCGGCCCAAGCGTCAGATTGCCGCCGGTCAGGATATTGGGCGTGATATTGGCGCAGTTCGGATCGGTCGCGCTTACCACAAGGCTGGGGCAACGGAATGGATCGACCAGCTGCGCACCTGCCGCCGACGGCGATTCGGTGATGCCGTTGAAGATCTGGTTGAACGTCGGCACCCGGAAGCTGGTGTTGTAGGAGCCCCGGAACATCACCGGCTCCCACGGCCGCCAGCGGAACGAGACCTTCGGATTCTCGGTCCTGCCGAAGCCAGTATAATCGTCGATCCGCCCGGCCAGCGTGACATCGAAATTGCGGGTGATCGGGAACAGGATTTCGGCATAGGCCGCGATCACGTTGCGATTCTGCGGCGTCAGGGCGTTGATGTTGTCGAACGCGGCGAGGAAGATCACAGGCGCCGCCGCCGCCGCCGCGGGGGAGCCGTTGAACTCATAGGTCTCGCGGCGATAATCGACACCGGCCGCGATCCGGACGTCTCCGCCCCAGATCGGAAACAGCCTTCCGGCGACCGAAGCGTCGAACTGCCGCACCTGGTAACGGCCGCCATAGAGCGTGACGCCCTCGGCGGAGACCGCCTGCAGCGCCTGCAGGGCGGCGTCCGTCTGAGCGGCACTGAACGGATTGACGAGGCCGCTGTTCATGACGCCGACGAGGCCGGGCGCAGGGGCGCCGGGCGCGGTCGGCGCATTGGGATCGGAGGCGCCGTTCGCCAACGTGCCACGATAAAAATAGCCGCTGCCCAGCACCGATGAGGATTCGCTGCGCGCGTAGGAGGCGCCGGCGCGATAGTCCCAGCCCTCGAACAGCGGGCCTTCGATCCCGAGCGCGGCGCGGAAGGTCTCGGTATCGGTCACATATTCGCGCCGGCCGCAGGCGATGCACCGCCATCGATAGGAGATCGGCCGGCCATAGCGGGCATCGAGCGCCGCCTGCTGGGCCGGGTTCGGGAAGGCGGCGCGGATCGCGTTGAACACCGTATTATATTGCGCCGCCGTCGCCGCCGTCAGCGGGTAGCCGATCGGCAGGTTGGTCGTATTGGCGCTGAGCTGTGCTTCCGAGAAGCTCTTGGCCGAACTGGCGTCGGAGCCGGTCACCTCGAGCGAAAGGTGATGATCCGATGCGATGCGCAGGACGCCGCGGGCATAATAAGTCAGCGTCTCGACGGGCTGCTGGATGACGGCGGACCGGCCCGTATCCCAGGCGCAGGCATATTGCGCGGTAGCGAGGTTCCACAGCACCTCGTCATAGGCCATGCCGCCGTCCATCGTCTGGCAGCCGGCGCCGCCGGGCAGATCGAGAATGTTGATGCCGCCCGCGGCGGCGTTGGCGCCGTTCGGAGCGGTGAGCGTCAGGCCGGTGAGAAGGGTGCCGAGCGGCTGCTGGAAGGCGTTGGCACCGATGTTGAAGGCCGTCGCGACGGGGGTGCCGCGGGTGTCGATCGAAAGGCCGCGATTGGGCTGATTGCCATTGACGAAGGCCCGCTCGTCGCCGTCCAGCCGGCTGTTCCAGCTGTAGGAGACGGCACCCATGATGTTGAAGCCATGGGTATCCAGGTCGCCATAGCCGGCGATCGCCGAGACCCGGTAGATCGAAGCGTCGCCTTCGTCGGTAATATCGGTGAAGGCGTTGAGGCCGAGCCCCTGATAGTCGCGCCGGGTGATGAAATTGATCACGCCGCCGACCGCATCCGTGCCGTAAATCGCGGAAGCGCCGTCGCGCAGCACCTCGATCCGCTCGATCGCCGAGAAGGGGATCTGATTGACGTCCACCGCCGAGCCGGAAAGGCCATGGGCGGCGACCCGGCGACCGTTCAGCAATACCAGCGTCGCAGCATTGCCCTGGCCGCGCAGGTTGGCGGAGGACAGCCCGTTGGTGCCGCGCTGGGCGCCGCTGACGACATCGGCGTTCGACGCGAGATTGTCCGGCCCGGTGCCGTTGGTGGTGAGCAGCATCATCAGCTGTTCCGGGCTGCTGATCGAATTGCGCTGCAATTCCTCGGTCGTGACCACCTGCAGCGGCAGGGCGCTGTTGTTCGGATCCTGCCGGATCCGAGATCCGGTGACCAGAATCGCGGGATCGTTATCGCCGCCGCCGCTGTCCGTGCTCTGGATGGTGGAGGGGGCCAGCCCTTCGGCCCCCTGGGCGAATGCCGGCTCGGCGGCGGACGCGGCGAGCGCGATAAACGCGGTGCCCGAAATCAGAACGGATTTGAGATTCATGTCGGCCATGACGATTCCCCCCAAATCGGAAGCCCCCTTCCGAATCGACGGATCAAATCACCAATTCACATTTTTGTCATCTGGGTTTGACGACCGGTCGATCGGCTCTCGCCGGACGCTCGCAGCTGACCCCATCCCTTGATCGTC
>JBFWUJ010000023.1:0-6629 GCA_050247295.1 Sphingomonas sp.
CGCTCGATCGCCTCGATATAGGACGCCGGCGTGAAGCCCGGCAGGATCGCCGCCGCGCCGCCGCGCAGCCAATAAGGCAGGACGAACGTGCCGCTCGCATGGATCATCGACGCGGCGTGCAGCATCGTGTCGCCAGGCACCGGATCGATGAGGTTCGACAACACGTTGTGGACGACCGCGGCATAGGTTGCCTGGGTATGCTCCGCAGCCTTGAGCGTGCCGCTGGTTCCGGACGTGAACAGGCGCAACAGCACATCGTCGGGCGCCACATCCAGGCGGGGATCGGCGTCCGAAGCACCCTCGGCGAGCTCTAGGATATCCGGCCCCAGCGAAGCGTCGCCGAGCCCATAGAGGCGGAGCTGCGGCATCGCGGCCTGAAGCTCGGCTGCGCGCTCGATCTGGGAGGCGCCGTAAACCAGGGTTCGCCCGCCGGTCAGCGACAGCATCTGCAGGTGTTCTTCGCGTGACAGCCGGCCGTTCAGCGGCGTGCGCGTCAGGCCCGCTTTAACCCCGCCAAAATCGCACGGCACCGAATAGAGGCCATTGTCGAGCAACAGCGCCAGGGGATCGCCCTTTTCGAGACCGAGGCCGGAATAGACATGGGAAATCCGGTTCGAGAGCCGATCGACCGCGCGGAAGGTCATCGCCTGATCGCCGAACAGGATCGCCTTCCTGTCGCCATGCCAGGTCGCGCCGCGCCGGATCATTTCGGTGACGAGCATCGCGCCCTCCCTCGCCATCCTTTGACCAAGCCAGCGCTCGGCTTGCAAGCGGCACCGCGTCCGGCCAGAAAAGCGTATGGCGCGCAGGACGAAATTCTCTCCGATCGGGATCTGGCTGCTGTGCGCGGCGGCGGCACCGCCGCTTTCGTTCACGCCGATCGAGCCGGAGTTCGCCGAGTCGGCCGCGACCTACGAAGCGCGCTGGAACGAGGAAGGCGGCCGAATCGTCGCCGCGCTGGAGCGGGCCGCCGGCATCCGATTTCCAGCCGATCCGATAGAGGTGATCGTGCGCGACGGCGCCCCCATGACCACCTATGACGGCCGTACCATCCGGTTGCGCGCCCATTATCCGATCAATGCCTGGCGGGCGACGATCAGCCATGAACTCGGCCATCGGCTCGCGCAGGCTCTGCCACGCACCGCGGGGATCGACGATCACCGGCTGCTCTACCTCTTCCTCTACGATGCATTGACCGATCTCTATGGGTCCGGCTTCGCCGACCAGGTGGTGCGCATCGAACGGCGTTTCGCGGACGCCTATGATTATGACGCCGCGTGGCGCTGGGCGCTCTCGATGACCCGAACGGAGCGGCAGGCGCGGCTGCGCCATATTGTCGCCGGACGCGGCTGAACGCTCAGACAGAAGCCGGGTAGCGCCGTGAGGCCTCCGCAAAGCCGATGATCGGGGCGCGGATCGATCCGTCCGCCAGCCGCTCGCCGCCGACAGGATCGATCGCCCTGATCTCGTGATCCGGCCGGCCCGCGTCGAGCCCGGATATGATGACGTCGAAGGTCGTCGCCGGCCCGTTTTGCGGCACGAACCAGTGAATATTGTCACGTTCCGAGCACATGGTCGAAACCTCGCCGACTTGGGCGACATAATCCCTGGTCGGCCGGATCACCATCGCCTCGCCTTCGTCGCGAAGCCGATCGAAATTGCGCACCCTGAAGGCGCCGCTCACCACCATATGCGCCGACACCATGTGCCGATGCCCGTGCGGCGTGATCACATTGTAGGGCGCGAAATCGAACAGGGCGACGCCATAGCTCAGTCGGCGCGGCGTGCCGTTCGCATCGAGGAAGCGGACGAAGCGCTTGCGCGGATCGTTGCCGAACGGTGCGCCGGCGGCCGTAAGCCGGGCGCGCCCGACCTCGGCCATCAATTCGGCGACATCGACGGACCGGCCGAGCCGTTCCACTTCGATCGCCCATTGCCGGCCGGTCATCGCCCCGCCGGTCAATGCGCGGGCGATCTCGTCCTGGCTGTCGATCCAGGTGCGAACCGATCCGCGCCGCGCCGGCGCCTGGGCCCGCGCCTCGCCGAGCAAGGCGAAAGCGGCGAAGGCCGGCAGGATGGCCAGCAGCTGCTCGCGGCGGGTGAACAGGAAATCGGCGTCGCTCATCTCCTTCTCCCCTGCCGCCAGCATCGCAGCCGGGCGACGCAGGCACAAATGAGGAAAGCTATCGGCTCCCTTCAGTTTCTTTCTCTTCACCGGCGGCGAGCGCGCGCTATCAGAGGCGCGTGATCCGGCCCTATCTCCCGCTCAATGCGCTGCGCGCCTTCGAAGCGGCGGCGCGTCATTCCAGCCTCAAGAAGGCGGCGATCGAGCTGCACGTGACGCCGGCCGCGCTGAGCCACCAGGTGAAGGGCCTGGAGGAACGGCTCGGCACCCCGCTCTTCCGCCGCCTGCCGCGCGGGCTGGCATTGACCGACGAGGGACAGGCGCTGCTGCCCGAGCTTCGGGATTCGTTCGATCGAATCGCGTCGCTGCTCGACCGCTTCGATCCCGATGGCGGACGCGAGGTTGTGACGCTCGGCGCGGTGGGCAGCTTCGCGCTGGAATGGCTGCTGCCGCGCCTGGCCGCTTTCGAGGCCGCGCACCCCGAAGTGGACCTGCGCCTCTCCACCAACAACAACCGCGTCGACATCGCCGAGGAGGGCCTGGATTTCGCGATCCGCTTCGGCGACGGCGCCTGGCATGGCACCGCGGCCGACAAATTGTTCGACGCGCCGCTGAGCCCGCTCTGCGCGCCGGAGGTGGCGACGCGGCTCAAGGCACCCGCCGACCTCGCCCACGAGACCCTGCTACGCTCCTATCGCGTCGACGACTGGCCCAACTGGTTCCGCGCCGCTGGACTGGAGCCACTGCCCTTGCACGGCCCGGTATTCGATTCAGCCGCGTTGATGGTCGAGGCGGCCAGGCGCGGCCACGGCATCGCACTGGCGCCCGCTCTGCTCTTCGCCGCAGCGCTCTCGACGGGCGCGATCATACGCCCCTTCACGATCGAATCCGGTGCCGACGCCTATTGGCTGACGCGCCTCAAGTCGCGGCCGCTCACCGCCCCGATGGGGGCCTTGCGGACCTGGCTGCTGGCTCGGACAACGATCTAACCGGTCAGGCGGCGGGCACCATCCGGCGGCCAATTGGCGCCGCTGCTTCTCAGAAAGTCGACGAATCTAGCAACCAGCGGCCTCACCTGACCGCACGCCGTCACCGCCGAGATCGTCGAGGCATCGTCGAGGTCGGCAGCCGCCAAAAAGGCGAGACCTTTGAGCCGCACCGCCGACATCGAATGAGGAACGAGAGCCACCCCCGCGCCGACCGCCACCAGGCCCAGGATTGTGAGCCAGTCGGACGCCATCGCCATCGGGTTCGACACGATCCCCTGCCGCGCCAGCAGGCCGCGCATGAGATCGTGAAATTCGGGGGCCGGCTCGCGCGGAAAGAGGAGAAAATGCTCGCCTCGGAAATCGACCAGGCTCAGGCCGTCGCGCGTCGCCAGCGGATGGCTGTCCGCGACCGCAATCAGGAATGGCTCGGAAAGCAGCGCCGTCTTCGCATAGTCGGCCTCATCCAATGCGGCTTCGCGCACGAACGCGACATCGAGCACCCCGCGCCGCAGCTGCTCCAGCTGGCTGCGCGAAGACATCGGCAGAAAGCGCATGCGCACGTCTGGCAAGCGCTCTCGAAAAACAGCGATCCGTTCGAACAAGGGCGTCATCGCCATCCAGTTCGGAAATCCGAGCCGCAGCTCGCCGCTAGCGCCATCGGCGAGATCCTCAACCCCGGTGCGCGCGGCGCGCGCTTCGCGCAACAGCCGCACCGCATGACGTTCGACGAGGACGCCGGCCGCCGTCAGCGTCACCGCCGGCCGGCGAACGACGAGCGGCTCGCCGAGCGTCTCTTCCAATCGCTGAATCGCGAGGCTGAGGAACGGTTGTCCAACCCCAAGCTCCGTCGCGGCGCGTCCGAAGTGCCGATGGCGCGCGACGGCATTGAGGCATTCGAAGTGCCGCAACGTAAGTCGGCTCATTCGAATTTCTAATGATGAATCCATAATCTTGATATTAGACCGAATGATGGACGAGGGCTAGCGTTTGTCGGGCAACGCACTTCTGAAGAGCCGCGCCGATGAAACGCACGATGATCGCCCTGATGGCCGCATTCTTCGCGTCAATGGCTGCAGCCACACCCACGACCGTTCCCTTCGATCCTCATCGCAATCTGATCGCGGTCGAGCTTGAGGTGCGCGGCGAGCGCCTGACATTCCTCGTGGATACCGCCGTCACGCCCTCCGTTATCGACCTCGCTGTCGCGCGGCGCCTCGGCATCGATGTGGACTTGGACGCGGGCCAGGACGCGGAAGGCGCGGGAACGCAGCGCACACAGGTCTATGCCGCACGATTGCCAGAAGCACGGCTGGGCGGACTCACCTTCGGTCCGATCGATGCCGCCGCGTTCGATATGACCCAGCTCTCGCAACGCTACGGCCGGCCGCTGCACGGCATCCTCGGTGACAGCTTCCTGGCGGGCCGGATCGTCCTCATCGACTATCCGGGCCGGCGGCTGACCTTGCTCGAACGGCCGGAGCAGGCGCGGACATTGCGAAATGCATGTGCGAACGTCTTCGATCAGCCTTTGGAATTCATTCCCGATTCGATGACGCCGCGCATCTGGCTCGATGTCGCCGGAACGCGAATCCCGACTTCGCTCGATACCGGCGCCACGCTGACGCTGGAACTGTTCGAGGAAACGACAAGGACGTTGAATCTCGGCGCCCGGCTTAGCGAACCCGAAGAGAGCAGGGTGACTGGCGCGCGCGGTGACGCGCGGGTTCAGCGCATGATATTGGACGCCCCGGTTACACTCGGGCCGTTTGCGTTCGCAACACTACCGGTCACGGTGTCGGCTCGGCACGGGTCTCCGGAAACGCGGCTCGCCAATGCCGGTGGCGGCCTGTTTCAGCAGATGCGGCTGCTGATCGACTATCCGAACGCCCGGCTCTCTTTCTTCGGCGACTGCGCTGGCGATCAGGTTCGGCGGCCCCTTAGAGTGTCAACGGACTAGAACGCCTCCTCCGCCAGTGCCATCAGGCTTTCGCTGCCCGCCTCGATCTTGCGCCGAAGGGCGTTGCTCTCGGGCATGATCTTGTCCGCGAAGAAGCGGGCGGTGATCAGCTTGTTGCGGTGGAAATCCGAATCCTCGGCGCCGGCCGCCAGGGCCGCGCTGCTGGCACTCGCCATCCGCAGCCACATCAGGCCAAGACTGACGATGCCCATGATGTGCATGTAATTGTAGGACGCGGCGCCGGCGTTGTTCGGGTTGGTCATCGCATTCTGCATCAGCCAGAGCGAGGCGGTCTGGAGATCGTTGTTCGCCCGTTCCAGCGCGTTGGCGACGGCGGCCACGGCGGAGTCTGACGACCCCTTGCCCGCCGCCGCTTCCTCTCCGACCATTTTCATGAACGCCTGGATCGCCCGGCCGCCGTCCTTGGGTAGCTTGCGGCCGACGAGGTCAAGCGCCTGGACGCCGTTGGTGCCTTCGTAGATCTGGGCGATCCGGGCGTCGCGGACGAACTGCTCCATCCCCCATTCGCGGATGTAGCCGTGGCCACCGAAAATCTGCTGGCTGTTGACCGCCGCCTCGAAGCCCTTGTCGGTCATGTAACCCTTGATGACCGGAGTCAGCAGGCCGAGCAGATCGTCGGCTGCAACCCGTTCTTCCTCGGTCTGCGCCTTGCGGCTGATGTCCACCTGCAGCGCGCCCCACAGGACGAAGGCCCGGGCACCTTCGTTGAAGGCGCGCGCCTCCATCAGCATCCGGCGAACATCGGGATGATGCATGATCGTGTCGGCTTTCGCGTCCGCCTCCCGCTCCTCGGGCCGGAGCGCCCTGCCCTGCCGCCGCTCCTTTGCGTAGGCGACGGCGTTCTGATAGGCGATCTCGCCTTGCGCGAGGCCCTGCAGGCCGACGCCGAGCCGGGCCGCGTTCATCATGATGAACATCGCCGCCAGCCCCTTTTCCGCCTCGCCGACCAGATAGCCCGTCGCATTGTCATAGTTGAGCAGGCAGGTGGAATTGCCGTGAATGCCCATCTTGTGCTCGATCGACCCGCAGGAGACGCCGTTGCGGTCGCCCAACGTACCGTCGTCGTTGACGATGAACTTGGGGACGATGAACAAGCTGATGCCCTTCACATTGTCGGGCGCGCCGGTGATCTTCGCGAGGACGAGGTGAATGATGTTCTCGGCCAGATCGTGTTCGCCGGCCGAAATGAAGATCTTGGTGCCGGTAATGCCGTAGCTGCCGTCACCACGCGGCTCGGCCTTGGTCTTGATGAGGCCGAGGTCGGTGCCGCAATGCGGCTCGGTCAGGTTCATCGTCCCGGTCCATTTGCCGGCGACCATGTTGGGCAGATAGGTGTTCTTCTGTTCCTCCGATCCCTTCACGAGGATCGAGGCAATCGCCCCCTGCGTAAGGCCATTATACATTTCGAAAGCCTGGTTCGCCGAGAGCAGATATTCGGTGACCGCGGTGGCGAGGACGGAGGGCAGGCCCTGCCCGCCATATTGCTCGGGAGAGTGAAGCGTCGTCCAGCCGCCCGCGACGAACTGGTCATAGGCCT
>JBFWUJ010000023.1:6729-27972 GCA_050247295.1 Sphingomonas sp.
GCCTGGTTCGCCGAGAGCAGATATTCGGTGACCGCGGTGGCGAGGACGGAGGGCAGGCCCTGCCCGCCATATTGCTCGGGAGAGTGAAGCGTCGTCCAGCCGCCCGCGACGAACTGGTCATAGGCCTCCTTGAAGCCCTTCGGCGTGGTCACGCTGCCGTCCGCGTTGCGGGTACAACCCTCCTCGTCGCCCGAGCGGTTCAACGGGTGCAGCACCTCGCTGGCGAAGCGCCCGCCCTCGGTCAGGATCGCCTCTATCACGTCCGGCGTCGCATTCTCGAAGCCGGGCAGGTTGGAATAGCGCTCGATCCCGAGAATCTGCTCAAGAACGTAACGGGTATCGCGCACCGGCGCCGTATAGCTGGGCATGTTTCCCCCTCCCGATCGCTCGCGACGGCGCGGCCTAGGCCGATTCGACCATCGCGATGAAGCGTCCAAGTTCGTCTATCGTGGCGTCGATGTCGATCTTCTGCTTCTTCAGCAGTTCGACCCGGCTGCGGCACTTCTCCAGTGTGACCCGGCGCTGCGACGCGCGATCGTCGCCGACGTCATAAAGATCGATCATCTCGCGGATATCGGCGAGGCTGAAGCCCACCCTCTTGCCGCGCAAGATCCAGGCGAGCCGCGCCCGATCCCGCCAGCTATAGACGCGAGAAAGCCCCTCCCGCCGCGGCGAGATCAAGCCCTCGTCTTCATAAAAACGCAGCGCCCTGGCAGTGACCCCGAATTCGCCGCACAGCTGCGTGATGGTGTAAGTCCGGGCAGCCCGCTCTTCTGCATGATAGTCGGAATGGAGCGCGGCCTGCGGCATCGCGGCGCGCCTAGGCCAGCTTTACGTTAACGTCAAGTGCAATGGCGGGGCGACAAAAGCGTCAGGCCCTCCTATATGGCCGCCAGCGCGCCGGCTCGGGACCAAGATGTTCAGCACCAATCCCTTCGACGACGACAAGCTTCGCGAGGAATGCGGCGTATTCGGCGTCTGGGGCGCCGACACCGCTTCAGCCGTCGCCGCCCTTGGCCTGCACGCGCTCCAGCATCGCGGTCAGGAGGCTGCGGGCATCACCAGTTTCGACGGCGAGGCCTTTCACAGCCACCGCGCGATGGGTCATGTCGCCGAGAATTTCGACAAGGATTCGGTGATCCGGATCCTCGCCGGCCGCAGCGCCATCGGTCACGTCCGCTATTCGACGACAGGCGCCTCGGCACTGCGCAACGTGCAACCGCTGTTCGCCGAACTTTCCACCGGCGGGCTGGCGGTGGCCCATAATGGCAACATCTCGAACGCGATGCGGCTGCGCCGTGAGCTCAATGCACGCGGCTCGATCTTCCAGTCCACTTCGGACACCGAGGTGATCATCCACCTCGTCGCGACGTCCTCATATCGAAGTCTGCTCGACCGCTTCATCGACGCACTGAAGCAGGTCGAGGGCGCCTACAGCCTGGTCTGCCTGACGGACGAAGGGCTGATCGCATGCCGTGATCCACTCGGCATCCGGCCGCTGGTCATGGGCCGGCTGGGCGACGCCCACATCTTCGCATCGGAGACGGTGGCGCTCGACGTCGTCGGCGCCACCTATTTGCGGACCGTCGAACCGGGAGAACTCATTGTCGTCTCCGATCGCGGGGTTGAAAGTCATCACCCGTTTGCGCCCGCCAAGGCGCGCCCTTGCATCTTCGAGCATGTCTATTTCTCGCGCCCCGACAGCATCGTCGACGGTGCTTCCGTCTATTCCGTTCGAAAGGCGATCGGCGCCGAACTGGCGCGGGAAAATCCGGTCGCGGCCGACTATGTCGTGCCCGTGCCCGATTCCGGCGTCCCGGCGGCGATCGGCTATGCTCAGGAGAGCGGCATTCCGTTCGAGCTCGGGATCATCCGCTCGCATTATGTCGGCCGCACCTTCATCCAGCCGAGCGATCAGGTTCGGCATCTCGGCGTCAAGCTGAAGCACAACGCCAACAGCGCCCTCATCCAGGGCAAGCGCCTTGTCCTCATCGACGATTCGATTGTTCGCGGCACGACCAGCCTCAAGATCGTCCAGATGCTGCGCGAAGCGGGCGCGCGCGAGGTCCACATGCGGATCGCCAGCCCGCCGACGCGTCATTCCTGCTTCTACGGGGTCGACACGCCGGAGCGGCAGAAGCTTCTGGCCGCGCGGATGGATGTGGAGGCGATGAACCAGTATATCGGCGCCGACAGCCTCGCCTTCGTTTCGATAGACGGTCTCTACCGCGCCGTGGGTGAGCGGCAGCGGGAGCAGAGCGGGCCGCAATATTGCGACGCCTGTTTCTCCGGCGACTATCCGACCGTGCTGACCGATCATGACGATCAGGAGCAACGCGGCCAGCTGATACCGATAGAGCGCTACGCCTGATGGCGGGGACACTGGACGGCATGCTCGCTCTGATCACGGGAGCGAGCCGGGGGATCGGCGCGGCCACGGCCGAGGCGCTGGCCGCGGCTGGCGCGCACGTCATCCTGACCGCGCGCACGGCCGCCGATCTGGAAGCGGTCGAGGACCGCATTCATGCAGCCGGAGGATCGGCGACGATCGCACCGCTCGACCTCACGGAGAGCGACAGCGTCGCCCGGCTCGCGGCGGCGGTGCGGCAGCGTTGGGAAGGCCTGGATGTCCTTATCCTCAACGCGGCGATGCTCGGGACGCTCGGCCCGGTCGCGCAGATCGACGGCAAGGAGTTCAATCGCGTCCTGACGCTCAATGTGCTGGCGCAGCAGGCGCTGATCGCCGCTTTCGATCCGATGCTGAGGCGGAGCGTCGCGGGACGGGTGCTGGCGGTCACCTCGAGCGTCGGCGATGCGCCGCGCGCTTATTGGGGCGCCTATGCGGCGTCCAAGGCCGCGCTGGAGAATCTGGCAATCGCCTATGCGCAGGAGGTTGGGAACGTCACGCCGATCCGGGTCGCCCTGATCAATCCCGGGGCGACCGCTACCCAGATGCGGGCCCGCGCCTTCCCGGGCGAGGATCCGGCAACGCTGAAGCAGCCCGCGGACGTCGCGGCGGCGATCCTCGACCTGCTGACCGCGGATTTCGACAACGAGTATCGGCTGGAAATCGGCCGCTAGCCGCGCTTGACCAAGGTCACTTGCGCGACATCGATGCCACCGCCCCGGAAGCCGCCCTCGCAATAGGACAGGTAATAGCGCCAGAGGTCGTGGAACCTGTCGGTGAACCCGGCCAGACGCCCGCCGGCGACCGCCGCGTCGTAGCGGCGGCGCCATTCCCGCAACGTCGCGGCATAATGGTCGCCATAGCCCTGGCGATCCGTCCATTCGAGGCCGGCCTCGCGGGCGAGACGAGCGAAACGGGCCTCCTCGATCAGCAGCCCGCCGGGAAAGATATAGGTCTGGATGAAATCGGTTCCGCGCGCATAGGCTTCAAACAGATCGGAGCGCATCGAGATGAGCTGAAGCGCGGCGCGGCCGCCCGGTTTCAGCACGCGGGCGATCGTGGCCAGATATTCGGGCCAATATTCTTCGCCAACCGCCTCCACCATCTCCACCGAGGCGACGGCGTCGAATGACGCCATGACGTCGCGATAGTCGGTGAGCTGGATATCCACCCGGTCGGCGACGCCCGCGGCCGCCGCGCGGCGCGCGGCATAGGCCTGCTGCTCCAGCGAAAGCGTAAGCCCGGTGACGATCGCTCCATGGTCGCGCGCCGCCTGTTCGGCGAGGCTCCCCCAGCCGCAACCGATCTCCAGCAGCCGGTCGCCGGGCCCAAGCCGCAGGCGATCGAGCAGCAGCGCGATCTTGCGCCGTTGCGCCATTTCCAACGGCTCGTCAGCTATTGCGGGATCGGCGAAGATCGCGCTCGAATAGGTCATGCCCTCGTCGAGCCAGGCGGAATAGAAGTCGTTCCCGAGATCATAATGATGCGCGATATTCTGGCGCGCATTGACGCGATCGTTGCGCCGGAGCGCATGGAAGGCCCGGTTGACCATCCGCCAGGGTCCCTTCGGCCGGGCCGCCGCGCCCAGTGTCGCCGCGTTGCGCATGAACAGGTCGAAGAGCGGCACCGGATCCGGGCTCGACCATTCCCCCTTCGTCCAGGCCTTGTACCAGCCGACGGAGCCGGATGCTGCCAGCCGTGCCAGCGCGCGCCAGTCATGGAGCCGAACCGCCGCCCTGGGCCCCTCGCCGCGACCGCCCAGCATCGCGCTTGAGCCGTCGGGGAGGATCGTATCGATCCGGCCCCGCTCAAGCCCGGCGTCGATCCGCTTCAGGAGGCGATTGAGGCCGCCGCTGACGAGGCGCGATGCCCAACCGCCACCGGTGGCGAAGCGACTGTCGGCAGCGATCAGGTGCGTGCCACGCTGCTGCATCGTGCTAGATCTCGCGCGGCTCCTTGCCCACCTGCCAGGTCTGGCCTTTCGAAACGAGCGCCTGGAGATCGGGCGTCTTGCCTTCTGCCGCAGCTGCGTTCTGCTCTCGTACCGCGCTCTCGAACGTGGGCCGCGGATCGTCGTAAATCACGCCCAGCGCCATCGGAAAGGAGCCGATCGGCATGTCGATCAGCATGTGGGCGACCGCCTTGTTGGTCGGATCGTGGACAATGACGTCCGCTGCCTGCCAGTCGCCATCGCTTACATCGACCACCTTGAGATTGAGCGCCGCCCGATCCAGCGCCACCCCCTTGGTGCCGTTGTCGAACAGCATCGGCTCGCCCGCCTTCAGCCAAAGCTGCTTGCCGGCATTGTCCTTGGCGGTGAACGGCGCGAAGACATCGTCATTGTAGACGATGCAGTTCTGAAAAATCTCCACGAACGCGGCGCCCTTGTGAGCGTGGGCAGCCTTCAGCACGTCGGGCAAATTCTTGTGTACGTCGATCGCGCGGGCGACGAAACGGGCTGACGAACCAAGCGCGAAGGCACAGGGCCGGACCGGCCGATCGACCGAACCGAAGGGCGTCGACGGGGAGCGCGTGCCGACCCGCGATGTCGGAGAATATTGTCCTTTCGTAAGCCCATAGATCTCGTTGTTGAAAAGCAATATCTGGCAATCGAGGTTACGGCGCAGGATATGCATCGTATGATTGCCGCCGATCGACAGGGCATCCCCGTCGCCGGTGATGATCCACACGTCGAGGTCCGGATTGGCCAGCTTCACCCCGGTCGCAAACGCCGGCGCGCGGCCGTGGATCGTGTGGAAGCCATAGGTCTCCATATAATAGGGAAAGCGGCTCGAGCAGCCGATCCCGGAGACGAACACCGTCTTGGA
Organism: Sphingomonas sp.; assembly: GCA_050247295.1. Taxonomy (GTDB): domain Bacteria; phylum Pseudomonadota; class Alphaproteobacteria; order Sphingomonadales; family Sphingomonadaceae; genus Allosphingosinicella. Next base: position 11,965 of record JBFWUJ010000023.1, read on the forward strand.
CGGATCGGCGCCAAGGTCAGGCATCGTCCGCTGCACCGCCTTCAACACCGCATAATCGCCACAGCCGGGACACCAGCGCACCTCCTGGTCGGTGGCGAAATCCTTGGCGGTCAGCTTGACCATCTCGGTCATCGGCAAATCCTCAGCGCATGTAATAGATGATCGCAAGCACGATGATCAGCATCAGCACCAGCGGAATCAGGCGAGGCGGGTTCATCGCAGAGCCTCCTCGATCGCCGCTTCGATCTCGGCGATCTTGAACGGCTGGCCGGAGACCTTGGTTACCGGCCGGGCATCGACCAGATACTGGTCTCGGAGCAACGTCTTGAGTTGACCCTTGTTCATTTCCGGCACGATAATCCGATCATAAGACTCTAGAAGATCACCGAGATTTACCGGCAGCGGCCAGATGTGGCGGATGTGGATATGGCTTGCGTCCAGTCCGCGCTTGCGGGCCCGGCGTACAGCCTGGTGGATCGGCCCGAAGGTCGAGCCCCAGCCGACCACCGCCAGCTTGCCGCCGGGCTCGCCAAGACAGACCTGCTGCGCCGGACAGGAACGGGCGACGCCCAGCACCTTTTCCGCCCGAATATCTGTCATCGCCTGGTGGTTCTCGGGGCTGTAGTCGATGTGGCCGCTACCGACATTCTTCTCGATGCCGCCGATCCGGTGCATCAATTTTTCCGTACCCGGCCTGATCCAGACCCGAGCAAGGTTCCCGTCGCGAGCATAAGGATTGACCGACTCGCCTTCTCCCGGCGGCGTTTCGTGGAAGGACACGGGGAACGGCTCGTAGCCGTTCATGTCCGGCACCCGCCACGGCTCTGCCGCATTGGCGATATAGCCGTCGGTGAGCAGCATCACCGGCGTCATATATTGGACGGCGATCCGGCACGCTTCGATCGCGCAATCGAAGGCATCCGCCGGCGAGCAGGCGGCGATTACCGGCAGCGGCGCATCGGCGTTGCGACCGTATACCGCCTGATAGAGGTCGGACTGCTCGGTCTTGGTCGGCAGGCCGGTGGAAGGTCCGCCGCGCTGTGAATTGACGATCACCAACGGCAGTTCAGTCATGATCGCAAGGCCGATCGCCTCGGTCTTGAGCGCGATGCCGGGCCCCGATGAGGAGGTGACCCCCAGCGAACCGGCGAAGCTCGCGCCGATCGAGGCGCCGATCGCGGCGATCTCGTCCTCCGCCTGGAAGGTCGTGACGCCATATTCCTTGAGCCGTGACAGGTGATGCAGGATGGCCGAGGCCGGTGTGATCGGATAGCCGCCGAAAAACATCGGCAGCCCTGCAAGCTTCGCCCCCGCGACAAGGCCGAGCGAGATCGCCTCGGCGCCGGTGACGGTCCGGTAAAGGCCCGGCTCGGCGGCGGCGGGCGCGATGCTGTGCTGGGCGACATGGCCGTCCATTTCCGCCGTCTCGCCATAAGCGTGGCCGGCATTGAGGGCGGCGATGTTCGCTTCCGCCAGCTCCGCCGCCTTGGCGAACTTGGCCCGCAACCATTGGACGATCGGCTCACGGTCGCGGTCGAACATCCAGAGCGCCAGCCCCAGCGTCCACATATTCTTGCAGCGAAGCGCCTCCTTGTTGCCGAGGCCAAAGGGCTTCACCGCATCGAGCGTGAGCTGGGAAATATTGAGCCGGACGACCCGCCATTTGGCGAGCGTGTCGTCGTCCAGCGGATTGCCGTCATAGCCGGCCTTGGCGAGGTTGCGGGTGCCGAATTCGCCCTCGTCGGCGATGACGAGCCCACCGGGCTTCAGATCGGCGACGTTCGTCTTCAGCGCGGCCGGGTTCATCGCGATCAGGACGTCGGGCGCGTCGCCCGCGGTCTCGATCGCCGAGGAGCCGAAATTGATCTGGAAGGCGGAGACGCCGAACGTCGTGCCCTGCGGTGCCCTGATCTCCGCCGGGAAATCGGGAAAGGTCGACAGATCGTTGCCGGCGAGCGCGGTGGAAAGTGTGAACTGTCCGCCGGTCAGCTGCATGCCGTCGCCGGAATCGCCGGCGAACCGGACGACCACCGATTCCAGCGGTTCGTCATGACGGGCTTCTTCTGGGGTGAGGTAATGGGTGGCCGTGGCCAACGCGAATCCCTTCGATTCCGGTGCCGCCAGCCTAGACCCGCGCGGGCCGCGCCACAACTGGCGGCAATGGCGCGACATCGCCTAGATAGGGACACCGAATCAAATGTGAAACGGAGCCCGGTTTGAACAGCCCCTATGTCCGGCCCGACGTGCGGCTGTTTCTCGATTATCTCAACGCCTTGCCCGGGCCCAAGACCTACGAGGCGGGGCCGGTCGAGGCGCGCAGGATGATCGTCGCATCACGCTACGTCGCCGACGCGCCGACCGGAAAGCTGGCGCTGATCCGCGACCTGTCCTGCCCGGGTTCGGGCGGTGAGATTCCACTGCGATTGTTCGATGCACGGGCAACCCGCCCGGCGCCGGGACCGCTCATGGTCTATTTCCACGGCGGCGGCTTCGTGTTCGGCGATCTCGACACCCATGAGCCGATCTGCGCGGAGCTGGCGCGGCAACTCGACATGCCGGTGCTCAGCGTCGATTACCGGCTTGCTCCAGAGCATCCCTGGCCCGCCGGGGTCGAGGATGCCATCGCCGCCGCGCGCTGGGCGGCCGGCAGCCCGGACGGGCTTGAGCGCCGGACCAGCGGCCTGATCCTCGCCGGCGATAGCGCCGGCGGCAATTTCGCCATCGTCACCGCCCTGGCGCTGCGCGACGAGCCGGCAGCCGTTCCGGTCCTCGCCCAGTGGCCGATCTATCCGGCGTGCGACCCCGGCACGACGCATCCGAGCAAGGCCGAGTTCGGCGTCGGCTATATGCTGACCGAGCCCAGCATGGACTGGTTCGAAACATGCTATGCGGCGGACGACAAGGACTGGCGCTACGCTCCGCTGGTAAAAAGCCAGGCCGGTCTGCCGCCGACGCTCGTTACCACCGCCAGCCTCGATCCGATCCGCGATCAGGGTCGGGCTTATGCCGCCGCCTGCATCCGGGCAGGCGTGACGACCGTTTACGTGGAGGCGGAGGGCAACGTGCATGGTTTCGTCAACCTGCGCCGTGCCATTCCGTCGTCCGACGCCGACATCGCCCGTTCGGTCGCGGCGCTCAAACTTCTGCTCGCGGGAGATGGAAAATGAACGATGCTGGGTACCGGCCGGCTGCGGGCGTCATGCTGCTCAACCATGAGGGCAAGGTCTGGGTCGGCCAGCGGATCGATAATAGGCTCGACGCCTGGCAGATGCCGCAGGGCGGACTCGATGAGGGCGAAGACCCGCTGGCGGGCGCGCTGCGCGAGCTGGAGGAGGAAACCGGGATCGCGCGACGGCACGTCGATATCGTGACCCGCGCGCCGGAAGAGCTTTATTACGACCTCCCGCCCGAGTTGATCGGCAAGATCTGGAAGAAGAACTGGCGCGGCCAGCGCCAGATCTGGTTCCTCGCCCGGTTTACCGGTGAGGATGACGACGTGAACATCCAGACCGCCGAGCCGGAATTCCGGGACTGGAAATGGGCCGAGCCGCACGATCTTCCCGGGATGATCGTGCCCTTCAAGGAGCAGCTTTATCGCGACGTGCTGAAGGCGTTCGACGCCTGGCTCTAGCGCGTGGAGTGTGACCAGGCGCGCTCCCTGTTTCATGCATGTTCACATCGCGGGCCCCGGTTTCCTTCGGAGGGCCTCCGGTAGCCAGACCGCGGCGCGCAGGCTAAGGCACCGGCGATGCGAGGTCTTTCGAGCATTGAGGCAGCGGCCGTAGAACATTGCGCCGATGCGCCGATGCTCGCCCAGGTCGAGCAATGGGCGGCCGTCAACAGCGGCTCCCGCAACCTCACGGGACTGGCTGAAATGGCCGGGCTGCTCACCGACAGCTTTTCGGCCTTGCCCGCCGATCCCATGCTTTGCGATCCGGCCCCGGTCGAGAGCATGCAGGCTGATGGGTCGCTCGTAGAACTCGCACACGGCCGCAACCTTCATCTACGGATACGGCCGGAAGCGCCGGTGCAGCTTCTCTTTACCGGCCATATGGACACGGTGTTCGCCGCTGATCATCCGTTCCAGAATGTCTTCTGGCGGGACGAGGGCGTGCTTGGCGGCCCGGGCGTCGCCGATATGAAGAGCGGGATCGCGGTGATGTTGGCGGCGCTGCGCGCGGTCGAGACGTCGCCGCTGGCATCAAGGATCGGCTATGAAGTCGTCATCAACAGTGACGAGGAGGTCGGCTCGGCCGGTTCCGCGGCGCTGATCGCCCAGGCGGCGCAGGCAAAGCGGGCGGCGCTGACCTACGAACCTTCCGCCCTGCCCGACGGCACGCTTGCCGGCGCGCGGCCGGGCAGCGGCAATTTCTCGATCGTCGTCACCGGTCGAGCGGCCCATGCCGGCCGCAATCCGGAAGACGGCCGCAACGCGGTGCTCGCCGCCGCCGCGCTGGCGATCCGGCTGGCCGACGCCAAGGATGCGGGCCTTAAGATCAACCCCGCCCGGATCGAGGGCGGCGGGCCGAACAACGTGGTGCCGGACAAGGCGGTGCTGCGGGTGAACCTGCGTCCCGCCACCCCGGCCGACGAGCAGCGGGCCCGCACCGCGATCGACGAAGCGGTGGCCGCGATCGCCACCGCGCACGACGTGACGGTGCACGTCCATGGCGGCTTCGGCCGGCCGCCCAAGCCGATCGACCGAAAGGCGGCGGCGCTGTTCGAGCTGGTCAAGCGCTGCGGCGCGGATCTGGGGCAGGAAATAGGCTGGCGCGACACCGGCGGAGTCTGCGACGGCAACAATATCGCTGCCTGCGGCGTCCCCGTGGTGGATACGATGGGCGCCCGCGGCGGATCGATACATTCGGATCAGGAATTCCTGATCACGGACAGCCTGATCGAACGAGCGCAACTTTCGGCGCTGACGATCCTGCGGCTGGCGGAAGGAGGGCCGGTGTGAGTTTCCGGGTGCGGCCATCGCGGAACAGCGATCTGCAGGCGATCTATGAGATGGCGAAGCTGACCGGCGGCGGCTTTACCAATCTGCCGCCTGAAAAGGGCACGCTGTCGGCCAAGCTCGCCCGCTCCGCCGATGCGTTCGGGCGCGATACCGGTGACGAGCAGGGCGATCTCTTCGTCTTCGTGCTCGAGAATGTCGAAACCGGCGATATCCGCGGTACGTGCCAGGTATTCAGCCGGGTCGGCCTGCAGCAGCCCTTTTATTCCTACCGCATCAGCACCCTCACCCAGAGCTCACCGGAGCTGGGCCGGACGTTCCGGGCGGAGATGCTGAGCCTATGCACCGATTTTGAGGGGTCTTCGGAGGTCGGCGGTCTTTTCCTCCATCCGGCCGAGCGCGCCGGCGGGCTCGGCGTCCTGCTCGCCCGCAGCCGCTATCTGTTTATCAAACAGCATCGCGAGCGCTTCGCCGACACCGTTTTGGCGGAGCTGCGGGGAGTCATCGATCAGGCGGGCGGCTCGCCGTTCTGGGATTCGATCGCCGGCCGTTTCTTCGGCATGAGCTTCCAGGAGGCCGATGCCTTCAACGGTGCCCATGGCACCCGGTTCATTGCCGATCTAATGCCGAAGACGCCGATCTACACTGCGATGCTGGCCGAAAGCGCCCGGGCGGTCATGGGCGTTCCCCATCCTTCCGGCCGGGCCGCGATGCGGATGCTGGAGGACGAGGGCTTTGCCTGCGACGGCTATATCGACATTTTCGACGGCGGGCCGACGATGTCCGCGGACACCGATCAGGTGCGCACGATCCGCGACGCCGCCGCGCCGCGCTTTGCCGGCACGGGAGGGGATGGCGAACGGATGATGGTTGCGGCCGGCCGTCTGGATGATTTCGTCGCCTGCTACGGCAAGGTTGCGATCGAGGGCGACGAAGCGACGCTGGACGAAGAGGCTGCGGGCAAGCTTGGCATAAACATTGGCGATAGTCTGTTGGCGATCGGCCGCTGAAAATGAGTCTCGTCGAGATCAATTTCGACGGCATCGTCGGGCCCAGCCACAATTATGCCGGGCTCAGCCACGGCAATCTCGCCGCCACGGCCAGCAAGGGCGATGTTTCCGCCCCCCGCGCAGCGGCGCTGCAGGGGATCGCCAAGATGCGGCACAATCTCCGCCTGGGCCTTGCGCAGGGCATTCTCCTGCCCCACCGCCGGCCGAACCGGGACTGGCTGGCGGCCCTCGGCACCGACATTGGCGGTGCGAGCGATGCGCTGCGCCCCGCCGCCTTCTCGGCCTCCGCGATGTGGGCCGCCAACGCGGCGACCGTCTCGCCCGCCGCCGATACCGCCGATGGCCGCTGCCATCTCACCGTCGCCAACCTTCGGACGATGGCGCACCGCAGCCATGAATGGCCGGAAACGCTCGCGCAACTTGCGCTCGCCTTCGCCGACGAGACCCGCTTCGCCGTTCATGGGCCGGTCCCGGCGACATTCGGCGACGAAGGCGCGGCCAATCACATGCGGCTCTGCCCGAAACATGCTGCTCCCGGCGTCGAGGTCTTCGTCTATGGCATCGGCGGCGGCGGGTTTCCGGCCCGCCAGCACAGGCAGGCAAGCGAGGCGATCGCGCGCCTTCATGGCCTGGCGCCGGCAAGCACCCTGTTCGTCGCCCAGTCGGAGGAGGCCATCGCCGCCGGCGCCTTTCATAACGATGTTGTCGCGGTGGCAAATGAGAGGGTCCTGTTGGCCCACGAGCAGGCCTTCGCCGGCAAGGACGGTTTCTACGCCGATCTTCGGCGGGCGATGCCCGAGGCCGAGATCGTCGAGGTGCCGGCGGCCGAGGTCAGCCTCGCCGAGGCGATCCAATCCTATCTGTTCAACGCGCAACTGGTGACGCTGCCGGACGGCGCGATGGCCTTGATCGTGCCGGGCGAGGCGCGGGAGACGCCGCGCGTCTGGGCGTGGCTGCAACGGATGAAGGCGGGCAACGGGCCGATCCGGCAGGTGCTGCCGGTCGACGTTCGCCAGTCAATGGCCAATGGCGGCGGCCCTGCCTGCCTCAGACTGCGGGTGGTCGCCGATCCGACCACCGTCGATCCGCGCTTCCTGGTGGATGATGCGAAGCTGGACGCGATCGGCGCCTGTATCAATACCCATTGGCCGGAGCGGATCACCCCGGCGGACCTCAGCAGCGCCCGCCTGGCGACCCATATCGATGACGCCCGAAGAAGGCTCTTGGACCTGCTGGACCTGCGGGAGCTGGCCTGAGCCCGGCGGCTAGCGGCGTCCGGCCGTCGGCAGCGCGCTCAGTCCTACATTGGTGTCGAGCCAGGCGTTGAGCGGCGTCACGGCCCGCCAGAACCCTTCGAACAGCGTCGCAGCGTCCTTGGCCGCGAGCACCTCGGCCCGGCCGAAGCGGCGCCCGGCCACCAGGAACTTGTGCTTCAGGAACCGCCCGCGAGGATGATCCTTCGGAAAATCCTTGGGAACCCCTTTGAGCAGTTCACCCTGAATCTCCCAGCCGTCGCGCTCCAGCGCTTCCAGTACCGCCGCCGCTTCGGCGCCGCCGGGCGCCGCCATCGCCGCCAGATAGCGTTCCAGCTGGTCCTTCTCCCACATATGGTTCCCGGAGGCGAATAGCAGGCCATCATCCGAAAGCTCGGCGTAGAGGCCGGCGTCGCTCCCCTCGCGGCCGTGCAGCGTGCCGATCATTTCCGTACGGTACGGTGACTTGTCTGCTGAAAATCGGGTGTCGCGATGCTGACGGAAGAGCTTCGGATCGCCGCCGACCACCGGTTGCAACGCGCCAAGCAACGCAGCCATCGGCGCCTTCACCGAATGCTCGTAGGCCGCCTTGTTCGCGGCGAACCAGTCCTTGTCGTTATTGGTCTTGATTTGCGCCAGCCAATCGAAGCTTGCGCCCGTGAACCAGGCCGTCGTCCCGTTCAATTCACCTCCTCCTCACGAGCCCGCTTGGTCCCTCAACTAACGCACCGGATCGTCTCCCGCTCCGGCATCGGGTTTATCGTCCATCGGCCCGCCGTCATCGGCCTGCACTGCGGGCGTGACGCGTTCCTGCGGCGCCTCTTCCTCGCCCTCCGGCTTGCCGCCGGCGTCAACGGCGGGCGCGGGCTGCGGAGCGACTTGGGCGCGCGGCGGCGGATTGGGCGCCGCCGCCGGCTGGACACTGGCCAGCTGTGCGCTGCCCGAGAGCCGAACGACCACGTCATCGACGTTCACGCCACCGCGCTCGACCAGGATGTTCTGGTAGTTGCGCTCGTCCTCGCGGGTCGTCGCCGGCACGTCGCCTTCGCGGCGGAAGCGGCGGCGGACATAGGTTGCGAGTTCGCCCGCGGTCAGCACCCGGTCGCCGTCATCGTCCGCCTCGCCGGCAAAGCCCTGCCGCAGGAAGTACGAGAGGAATCCACCGGCTCCGTAACGGCTAGCGACGAGGCTGGTCAGGTCTTCCTCGGAGCTGAACATGCCGACGATGTTCGGCCGGTTGATCAGATTGCGAAAGCCACCGGCATAGCAGGAATCCAGCGCCAGCAGCGACATCCGGGCCCGAACGCTACCGAAGAGCGGCGCCAGCTGGGCGTCCGTCATCGGCCGGTCGAACAGCTCGATCGTTTCCGCCCGGCCGTCGAGCTCCTCCGCGCTCACGGGCACGTCGATCTGGTTGCCGTGGCCGGAGAACATGAAGATGAAGAGGTCGTTGGGACCCGCCGCCGCGGCAATGCGCCGGAAGGCGGCGGTCACCGCCGCGGTGGTCGCCTCACGATTGGTCAGGACCACGCTCGCCGGGTGGAGAAGGCCGCCGCGCTGCAGCGTCGCATAAAGCTCGGTCGCGTCATCGTCGGTATTGGCGAGGTCGGACGTGCGGTCATAGTCCGAGACGCCAACCAGCAGCGCGATTACCCGCTGACCGCCGGGCACGCTGGCCTGGCGGGGGCTGCCGGCGCTGCGGGCAAGGCTGAGCCGGTAATTGCCGGCGCCGTCTGGCTCATAGGCCCTGACGGCGATCACATATTCGCCATCCTCCGAAAGCACCGTATCGATCCGGCTGTTGAGCGACGGGCGGCCGTCGGTCGTCGTGTCGTCATTGACGTCCTGAGTGCCGTCGGGGCGGCTAAGGGTCAGGATGGTGTCGAAATCCGATGAGCTGGCCTCGATCCGGACGCGCTCGCCGCGGCGGGCCGTGAACCGGTAACGCTCATTCGGTGCATCCCGCCCGGCAACCAGCCGTCCATCGACGCTCTGCCCGACCTGTAGAGGCGTCGCGGGAAGAGCACGCGTGACCCGCGCGCTGGCGGCGGCTGGCGCCGCGGCGAGACTGTAACGCCCCACCTCGCCCGGCCGGAAGGTTGTGACCGAAACCCGGTAGCGGCCATCGGCCGGCAGCTCGAGAACGAGGCGGCTGTGCAGCGATCCGTTGCCGCCCTCCTCGTCGTCGTTCGACAGGTTGAAGCCGTCCGGCCCGGTGACGACGAGATAGGCGTCGAAATCATCCGAGCGCAGCCTGAGGTCGATCCGCTCGCCGCGCCGACCCTGAAATTCGTACACATCCTCGAACTTGCCCGAGCGGCGCTGGGTGTCGTTGGACGAAAGCTCGCCAGACACCGTCTGGCCGAGGCTGAGCACGGCCGGCGCGGGCGCGCCGCCTGACTGGCCGATCGCAGACGGCGCAGACAGCGAAACCATTGCCACCAAGGCTGCGGCTAAAGCGAATCTCTTCATTCCCCACCCTCCCCGACGCGCCCCACAAGACCACAAGGACCGGGCACACGACGCGTCGATGCCGGATGTGCCCTATGATCGAGAAACGGGACATGAACAATCCGACAAACGCCGGACAGTGCCTCGCCTGCTCCACGCGATACTCAAAGAGTACTGCCGGCTACAGAAGCGATAGCAGGCTGCCTGTCGTGCCAGCGATTGCGCGAATTCAGGGAGAAGGATGGCGCGCCCGGAAGGATTCGAACCTCCGGCCCCCAGATTCGTAGTCTGGTGCTCTATCCAGCTGAGCTACGGGCGCGCGGGAAGAGGCGACATAGGGACATGGCCAATAGCGCGCAAGCCCTGCTGGCGACGGTTGCCGGTCGTCTTGCGGCCGCCTAGACGAACGTCAATGATCGATCGCCGGCGTCCCATCATCCTGTTCATGCTCGGCATTGCGGCGCTGGCCGCCTGCGCCCCTGCCGGCCCGTTCCCGTCGCTGGCGATGCGGCCGGAAGAGCGGTTGGTCTCGGTGGGCGAGCCACGGCGGCCGATGGTGGCGACGCCGGCCGATGCAGCCTTGCGCCAGCGGGCCACATCCCTGCTCGCCGAGGGGCGGTCCGGCGCGCGCGCATTCGAAAGCGGCTTCGACGCCGCCGATCGAGCAACCCGCAATCCCGGCCGGATGGGCAGCGAAAGCTGGATCTCGGCGCAGCTGGCGCTGTCCAGGCTGGAGGCGGCGCGCAGCAATACAACCATCGCCTTGGGAGCGCTTGATCGGCTCGCGACGGAACACGCCGATCTGCCCACCAATGCCGACGATTATGCGTTCATCCTGGAAGCGAAGCGGGAGCTTGAGCGGCTGACGGCCGAGCAGCAGGCGAGGCTCGATCGGCTGCGGAGCCGGATCAGCGGCTGAGCGCCGCCTTGTGCATCTTCGCCAACGCGACATAATGGGCGACACCCATCCTCATTCCGGCCACATCGGCCTCGCTCAGCTCGCGCACATATTTGGCTGGCCGCCCGGCCCAGAGCTGGCCAGACGGAATACGCTTGCCGGGGGTCAGCATGGCCCCGGCGGCGAGCATCGCATCACCCTCGATCACACAGCCGTCCATGACGATCGACCCCAGGCCGACAAAGGCGCGATCCTCCAGAACACAGCCATGGACCATCGCCATATGTCCGATCAGCACCTCCTCGCCGATCAGGCATGGAAAGCCGTCTGCCGGGCCGCCGGGGCGCGCCGGATCGACATGGATGACACTGCCGTCCTGGATGTTGGAGCGGGCGCCGATGCGGATCCGGTTCATGTCGCCGCGCAGTACGCAATTGTACCAGACGCTCGATTCGGGCCCCATCTCGATATCGCCAATCAGTTGCGCGCCCGGCGCCACGAAGGCCTCCGCGTCGATGCGTGGCGCCTTGCCGTGGAAAGCGATGAGGTTCATCGGCGCCAATCTCCCCTGTCCAGCCGATAGACCATCGTCGGGTTGAGCGCGGGAAAACGCTCGTCGTCATAATCGAGGTCCGGTCGCCGGGTCATGCCAAGCCGCTCCATCAGTCCCCAGCTTGCCTCGTTCTGGACGAAGGTGATCGCCACGACATGCGGGGCACCAATGATATCGAACGCATGGTCGAGCGTCGCCGATGCCGCCTCCTTCGCATAGCCCTGTCCCCAAGCATCCTCGCGCAGCCGCCAGCCAATCTCATAGTCGCCCGCGATCGGGCTGCCGTCCATGTCGGCGAGCTTGAGGCCGCAGAAGCCCAGCGGCTCGCCATCCGCCTTGCGTTCGACCACCCAGAAAGTGAACCCCTGCTCGCGCTGCCAACGCATGATGCGGTGCTCGATCCGGTCGCGCGCTTCCTCCCTGGTAGCCACCCCGCCAAGCCAGCGCATGACCGCCGGCGTGTTGGTGTGCTGAATGAACGGCTCGATATCCTCCTCGCGCCAGTCGCGCAGGATCAGCCTCGCCGTCTCGATCATCGATCGCCGACGAAGGGTAGCCAGCGCGGGTAGTTCAGGATCGACAGGATCGATGCATGGTCGTCGGTCCACCCGGCGAAGCCCGGAGTTGGATCGAGCGCTTCCCAATTCGGCCCGTCGTCGCCGGAGAGTTCGATCAGCCGCTGGATCGTCGCTGGATTGCGCGACAATGCGATCCATATCGAGATCGTGGCGTTGAGATCCGCTTCCTCATCGGTCGGCAGATATTGCATCATCGCTGTCGCCCAGCCCCCCCGCGCCGCGATGTCGGCGATGACCGGCTTCAGGTCGAGATAGCGGTTCGAGACATGGAACAGCACGAGCCCGTCGCGCTGGACCGCCCGGCCGTAGACGGCCAAGGCTTCGCGCGTCAGCAGGTGCATCGGCACGGCATCCGACGAAAAGGCGTCGACCGCGAGCGCGTCGAGCGAGTTCGGCGCCTCACGCGCCATGCTGATCCGCGCATCGCCAAGCACGATCCGGGCGTCCGGCGCACAACGGCTAAGGAAGGTGAAGCGGGTGCGCGCGACCTCGACCATCTGCGGATCGATCTCGAAGATCGACCAGCGCTGTCCAGGCTGGCGGTAACAGGACAGTGTGCCGCTGCCGAGGCCTATGATGCCGATCCGCGCCGGCCGGCCGAAGATCGCATTGGCGTTGGTGAGCGCAAGGCCCACACCGGACCGGCGAGCATAATAGCTGGTCGGCACCGTCTCCAGGCCCGGCACAAGGTTCTGGATGCCATGCAAGGTGGTGCCATGGGTGAGCACCCGGGCCTGGCCGTTCGGCCGGTTATAGACCTCGTAGATGCCGAAATAGGACCGGGTACGCGAATCGCCGGTCGATCGGGCGATCGTCGACCAGCCGCCATAGCTCAGCATCAGGGCAGCGAGGGCGACCATGAACGGCACCCGCCGACCGAGACAGGCGAGCGCGAGCAGCGAAACCACGATGCTGCCGAGCATCGCCGTGCCTTGCGACAGCCCCAACCAGCCGCGCTCGCTGGCGAAGGAGATGATCAGCGCAAGCGCCGGGATCGCCGCGCCGAGCAGATAGGTCAGGCGCCGCGGCCACGGAACGAGCGGGCTTTGCGGCACCAGCAGGGCAGCGGCGAGGATCAGGATCGGATGCTCATAGGCCCAGTCGAAGACGAGCGGCGCGACGATCGCGCAGAACAGGCCGCCCAGCATGCCGCCAAACGACATGGCGAGATAGAATTTGGTGAGATGCCCGACCGCCGGGCGCAGGCGGAACATCTCGCCGTGCAGCGCCACCGCGATGACCATCAGCAACGTCAGGCCGAGTGAGGCCGAGACGAACGGATTGCGGGTGCCGTCGCTGAACGCGAGGCCGCCCGCGATCAGGATGATCAGCGGCGCGAGCATGGTGATCAGATCGGTCGGCCTGCGCCGTTCGGCGAAGGCGATGACGAAGCTCAGCAGATAGAGTCCGAGCGGCATCACCCAGAGCAGGGGCATGGCGACGATATCGGTCGTGAGGTGGGTCGTCGTCGACAGCATCAGCCCGGAGGGCACGGCGGCGAGCAGGATCCAGTGCAGGTAACGCCTTACAGTCGGCGGCGCCTCCGTCTCGTCTGGCACCACCTCGACCGCGTTGCCCGGCACGGTGAACGCGCAGCCCACGACGAGCAGGACGAGGAAGGCGTAAAGCCCCGTCCACAGCCAGCTCTGCTGGTTGAGCGTCATCAGCGGCTCGACCAGCAACGGATAGGAAATGAGGCCCGCGAAGCTGCCGAGGTTCGATGCGGCGTAGAGGGGATAGGGATCGCCGCGGCTGGTCTCCAGCGCATACCAGCGCTGCATCAGCGGCGCCTGTGCCGAGACGATGAAGAAGATCGGCCCGATCGACAGCAGCAGGAAATAGGGCACCCAGAAGAATGGCGACCCGTCGGCCGGCGGGACGGCGCCGATGAGACCGATTGGCAGCCACAGGGCAGCCAGCCCCAGCAGGACGATATGGATGCCAACCTGCTTGCGCGGCCGGATCTTCGACACCCAATGGGCATAGGCATAGCCGGCGAGCAGCAGCGCCTGGTAAACCAGCATGGCGCTGTTCCACACGGAGGGCGCACCGCCGAGCCGCGGCAGGGCCATCCGGGCGATCATCGGCTGGGTCAGAAAGAGCAGGAAGGAGCCAGTGACGATGGTCAGGATGAACAGCGGCCGCGCATGGCGCTCGTCCACCCGCGCCAAGCCGCGCCGCTCCGTCGTTTCAGTGGTCAAGAACCCGCCCCTTCTTACCCGAGCAGCCGCGCCGCGACTGGCGCATGATAGGTCAGCACTCCGGAGCATCCCGCGCGCTTGAAGGCAAGCAGGGTTTCGATGAGCAGCGCGTCACGGTCGCCCGCGCCGGCCGCCGCCGCCGCTTCGATCATGGCATATTCACCGGACACCTGATAGGCGAAGACCGGCACCTCGAACCGCTCCTTCACCCGGCGGACGATGTCGAGATAGGGCAATCCCGGCTTCACCATCACGCTGTCCGCCCCCTCGTCCAGATCGAGTGCGACTTCGCGAAGCGCCTCTTCCGCGTTGGCGGGATCCATCTGATAACTATTCTTGTCGCCCTTCAGCAGCCCCTGGCTGCCGACCGCGTCCCGGAACGGGCCGTAAAAGGCCGAAGCATATTTGGCGGCATAGGCCATGATCTGGACATTGACATGGCCGGCCTGTTCGAGAGCTGAACGGATCGCGCCGACCCGGCCGTCCATCATGTCCGACGGCGCGACGATATCCGCTCCGGCTTCGGCCTGCACCAGCGCCTGTCGCGCGAGCATTGTCACCGTGTCATCGTTCAGCACATAGCCGGTAGGATCGGTCAGACCGTCATGGCCGTGCGCCGTATAGGGATCGAGCGCGACGTCGGTCAGCAGGCCGATCTCGGGCGCCGCATCCTTTGCCGCCCGGATCGCCTGGCAGATCAGATTGTCAGGATTGACCGCCTCGCGTGCATCGTCGCTGCGCAGTCCCGGAGGGGTGTTGGGGAACAAGGCGATACAGGGAATGCCCAGGGCGCTGGCTTCTTTCGCCCGCGCGCCGATCCGGTCGACCGACCAGCGGGAGATTCCGGGGAGGCTGGCGATCGGCTCTTCCACCGCTTTGCCCGCGGCGATGAACAACGGCCAGATCAGGTCGCTCGGGCTTACCCGATGCTCCGCCACCATCGCCCTGCTCCAGGCGTGGGCGCGTGTGCGACGCATGCGAAGGGCGGGAAACGCGGCGGGCATGGGGCTGGGGCTTAGCGCGGCGCGCTGCCGCCGCAAAGAGGATTGGACACTCCGCCGCCTTTGAGGGTTGTAGGCCGGATGACCGTGGACCAGCCCGTGCCGAAGGAAGCGATTCTCGTCGTCAACGCGCAGAGCCGCAAGGGCCGCGCCTTGTTCAGACAGGCCGCCCTGAAACTCCGCGGGGCCGGCATCCGCCTCATCGCCGCGCATGCCATCCGAAAGCCCGGCGAGCTGATTCCGACCGTGAAACAGGCGGTGGCGAGCGGCGCGCCGATGGTGATCGTCGGCGGCGGCGATGGTTCGCTCTCCTCGGCGGTCGACGAGCTTGTCGATCACCCCTGCGTCTTCGCGCTGCTACCGCTGGGCACCGCCAACAGCTTCGCCCGCACGCTCGGCATCCCACTCGATCTCGACGGCGCGATCGCGACCATCGTCAGCGGCAAGCGGCGTCGGGTCGATCTCGGCGTGATCGACGGCGACTATTTCGCCAACAGCGCCGCGATGGGCCTCTCGCCGCTGATCGCCGCCACCGTGCCGCATGGCCTGAAGAAATATCTGGGCCGCTTCGGCTACATGGTCTGGGCGAGCTGGTGCGCCTGGGGCTTCCGGCCCTTTCACCTGATCGTCGAGATGGACGGCAAGCGCCACGAAATGGATGCGCTGGAGGTCAGGATCGCCAACGGCGGTTATCATGGCGGCGTCGAAGTGGTGGACGCGGCAGAGGTCGACAGTGGCGAGATCGTTGTCCAGGCCGTGACCGGACGCGACAAGAACCGGCTCGCGTGGAATTGGATCGCCACCCTGCTCCGCCACGAATCGCGCAAGGAAGCGGTGGTCGATTTCCACGCCCGCAAGCTCAAGCTGATCACCGATCCGCCGCTGCCGATCTCGATCGACGGCGAGCTGCTCGGCCATACGCCGGCGACGGTGGAAGTGGCCGAAATGGCGATCGAGGTGATCGTGCCGGCTTAGCCCAGCCGGGCCAGCGCGGCGCGATATTTCTCCGCATCCGAAGCCTTCTCGGCATGGTCGCTGCGCGCCTTTTCCACCGCCTCCGGCTTCGCCCGCTCGACGAAGCTCGGATTGGCGAGGCGGGCGGCCAG
>JBFWUJ010000024.1:0-22283 GCA_050247295.1 Sphingomonas sp.
CTGGGGCTGGAGCAGGTCCCAAGGGTTTGGCTGTTCGCCAATTAAAGTGGTACGTGAGCTGGGTTCAGAACGTCGCGAGACAGTTTGGTCCCTATCTGCCGTGGGCGTCGATATTTGAGAGGAGTTGACCCTAGTACGAGAGGACCGGGTTGAACGTACCTCTGGTGGACCTGTCGTGGCGCCAGCCGCGCAGCAGGGTAGCTATGTACGGACGGGATAACCGCTGAAAGCATCTAAGCGGGAAGCCTCCCTCAAGATAAGATATCTCAGAGCCGTGGAAGACCACCACGTTGATAGGCCGGATGTGGAAGCGGGGTAACCCGTGGAGCTAACCGGTCCTAATTGCTCTATTCGCGCTTGAGAGTTCACACCGTCAACGACAGCTCTGGAGAGCTGAGGCTCATTCGAGCCACGCTTCACGCGTGGATCGATTGGCCTTCTCCGGATTGTCGATGACATGTGGCTCAGCAGATCAAAGTTGCACGATTTCTAGATCCTCCGTCCGCCGGCCCCATAGCTTGGTGACCATAGCGTCTGTGACCCACCCGATCCCATCCCGAACTCGGCCGTGAAACCGGACAGCGCCGATGGTACTGTCGCTTAAGCGCCGGAAGAGTAGGTCGTCGCCAGGCTTTGCGGCCGGCGGATGGAAGGATTTGAACCCATTCACATTGTCAGAGAAGAGCCGTTTCCCGGCCCGCATGATGCGTGTCGCCGAGCGGCCAGGCTGAGTGGCGCGGGGTGGAGCAGCCCGGTAGCTCGTCAGGCTCATAACCTGAAGGTCGCAGGTTCAAATCCTGCCCCCGCAACCAGCTAGCATCGCAAAATCAAAGACTTAGAAGGCCCCCGCTTACGGGGGCCTTTTCTGTGTGTGATCCAGCAACGACAGAGCAAGCACATGGCGCCGCGATGGCGCGTAGGTCGGTGTGCACGTGCGTAGGGATATTCCCGTATAACTCCGGCAACCCGCCAATCCTAACTTCGCTGCACGGGGACGCGCCCCGTGAGCAAGGCGGGGCAGTTGTGCTTACAAATCTCCAGACGAACGGCCACGCGCCGCAAGCGTGCGCCACCTGCATAGTGCGCTCCAGAGCCATCTGCGCGTCGCTCGCACCGGATCAGCTCGAGGCTCTTGCGAAGATCGGCCGCCGCAGATCCTTATCGCCCGGTCAGACGCTCGTCTGGGAGGGCGAGGAATCGCTGCTCGTCGCCAATGTGATCGAGGGCGTGCTGAAGCTGTCCACGGCGACAGGCGATGGGCGCGAGCAGATCGTCGGCATAGTTTACCCGTCCGACTTCATCGGTCGACCGTTTGGCGAACGCAGCCATCACAGCGTTACCGCGCTCACCGAAGCGAAGGTATGCCTCTTCACCCGGCGCGAGTTCGACGCCTTCGCCCGGCAGCATCCTGAGGTCGGGCACGAACTGCTGCGCCGCACCCTCCGCGAACTCGATCGAGCCCGTACGTTCATGCTGCTCCTTGGGCGCAAGACCGCCGAGGAAAAGGTCGCCTCGCTGCTGATCGACATGGCCTCGAGGCTGTCCGACGAGCGCGGACACTTCGATCTTCCGGTCGGACGACAGCAGATGGCCGATTTGCTGGGCCTGACCATCGAGACCGTCAGCCGGCAGCTCACGCGGATGAAGATCGCCGGCGTGATCGCGATCGACGGCCGCCGCGGCGTTTCCGTGCTCGATCCGAATGCTCTGGCCGAGGCGGCGGCGATTTGACCTGCGTCAAGGAACTTATTGCGCACGGCGGCATGCCCCGGCGCGGAAGCCAATAGAGGGGCGCGATGGATACTCTGGTGTTTAAGACCTTCGGCTGGTTTGGTGTGGCGGTTGTCGCACTGCTGCTCGCTGCCGTGTCGGCCGACTGGGGCTTCTCGGTCCATATGGGGATCGTCATAATCGCCGCCCTGCTGGCCACGGCAGCGACGATGCGCCGGGCCGACTATGCGGCGCTGGCCCGAGGCCTGTCGCCGGCGCCGCCCGACCAAGGCCGTTACGATGACGAGCCGATCCGCTGGGGCGTGATCGCCACCCTCTTCTGGGGCATCGCCGGGTTCGCCGCCGGCCTCTTCATCGCGCTGCAGCTTGCCTATCCTGTGCTCAACCTCGGCATCGAATATACGAGCTTCGGCCGGCTCCGGCCCTTGCACACGTCCGCGGTCATCTTCGCGTTCGGCGGCAACGCGCTGATCGCAACCAGCTTCTATGTCGTTCAGCGTACCTGCCGCGCGCGTCTGGCCTTTCCGGGCCTCGCGCGCTTCGTCTTCTGGGGCTACCAGCTCTTCATCGTTCTGGCCGCGACCGGTTATCTACTCGGCATCACAGAGGGCCGGGAATATGCCGAGCCCGAATGGTATGTGGACCTGTGGCTGACCGTTGTCTGGGTCGCCTATCTTGTGGTGTTCGTCGGCACCATCGTGAGGCGGCGCGAGCCACACATCTACGTCGCCAACTGGTTCTATCTCTCCTTCATCATCACCGTCGCGATGCTTCACCTGGTGAACAATCTGTCGCTTCCGGTGAGTTGGGCTGGCTCCAAGAGCTATTCCGCTTTTGCCGGAGTCCAGGACGCGCTGACCCAGTGGTGGTACGGCCATAACGCGGTCGGTTTCTTCCTGACCGCCGGCTTCCTCGCCATGATGTACTATTTCGTGCCGAAGCAGGCGGAGCGGCCGGTTTATTCCTACCGCCTGTCGATCATCCACTTCTGGTCGCTGATCTTCCTCTACATCTGGGCAGGTCCGCACCACCTTCACTACACGGCCCTGCCGGACTGGGCGCAGACGCTCGGCATGGTCTTCTCGGTGATGCTGTGGATGCCGAGCTGGGGCGGTATGATCAATGGCCTGATGACCCTCAACGGGGCATGGGACAAGATTCGAACCGATCCGATCATCCGGATGATGGTCCTGGCGCTCGCTTTCTACGGCATGAGCACCTTCGAGGGGCCGATGATGTCGATCCGGTCCGTGAACAGCCTGTCGCACTACACCGATTGGACGATCGGCCACGTCCATTCCGGCGCGCTTGGCTGGAACGGGATGATCACCTTTGCGGCAATCTATTACCTGACCCCGCGGCTCTGGAATCGCGAGCGGCTCTATTCGCTGCGCATGGTGAACTGGCACTTCTGGCTCGCGACCCTGGGCATCGTTCTCTACGCCGCGTCGATGTGGGTTGCCGGCATCATGCAGGGGCTGATGTGGCGGGAATACGGGGCGGACGGATATCTCGTCTACGCCTTCTCGGAAGTCGTCGCGGCGATGCACCCCATGTACCTGATCCGGGCGGCAGGCGGCGTACTCTACCTCGCCGGTGCTGCGGTGATGGTCTGGAATATTGCGCAGACGATCCGTGGACAGCTGCGCGACGAGAGACCGATGGGCGAAACGGCGCACGACCTCGCGACCGATCGTCCTCTCCCGCCAACGAACGGGTCCGGCGCGCCGGCCCTCGCAGCCGCCGAATAGGAATCCGTCATGGCCTCCCTGACCATATCCCATAAGAAGATCGAGCGGAACGTCACTCTGCTCGGCGCGCTGGCGCTTGTCGTCGTGCTGATCGGCGGCCTCGTCGAGATCGCGCCCTTGTTCTGGATCGATTCGACCATCGAGCGGGTCGAGGGGGTGCGCCCCTACACGCCGCTCGAGCTGGCCGGTCGCAACATCTACATTCGCGAGGGCTGCTACACATGCCATAGCCAGATGATCCGCCCGTTCCGCGACGAGACGGAGCGCTACGGCCATTACAGTCTGGCGGCCGAGAGTATGTACGATCATCCCTTTCAGTGGGGCTCGAAACGCACGGGGCCTGATCTGGCCCGTGTTGGCGGCCGCTATTCTGACGAATGGCACGTCCAGCATCTTCGAGATCCACGTGCGGTCGTGCCGGAATCGATCATGCCGAGCTATGCTTTCCTGTCCGAGCGCCGGCTCGACCAGGGCGACATGCGCCGTCATCTGACTGCGCTGTCCCGGGTTGGCGTGCCTTATGATACGAGCAGCATCGAGGCGGCGAACGACGATCTCAGGAATCAGGCCGATCCGAACGCCAATCACCGCCAGCTATTCGCCCGCTACCGTGGCGCCCAGGCACGCGATTTCGATGGCGATCCGTCGCGCCTGACCGAGATGGATGCGCTCGTCGCCTATCTGCAGATGCTGGGAACACTGGTCGATTTCCGTGTTGCCGCGCCACAGGAGCGGGCCCGGTGAGCTACGATACGCTGCGCCATTTCGCCGACAGTTACGGCCTTGCCGCGATGGGCGTTGTCTACCTCGCGCTGTGCGGCTGGGTCCTGCGGCCCTCGCTGCGTCAGCGCAATCGCGACGCGGCGCACATGATCTTCAAGGACGGCGACCATGGCTGACGGCAAGCGCATCGACCGGCCGACCGGCACCGAGACCGTCGGCCACGAGTGGGATGGCATCGAGGAACTCAATACGCCTCTGCCTCGCTGGTGGCTGTGGACCTTTTACGCGACCGTTGTCTGGGCGCTGGGATACGTCATCCTCTTTCCGGCCTGGCCGCTACTGACCAGCGCGACCGAGGGCTTACTGGGCTGGAGCAGCCGTGGGCAACTTGAACGGCAGATCGCCGCGCGCGATGCCGAGCTCGCGCCCATTCACGCCGCGATCGCCAGCGTGCCGATTGACCAATTGCCGGCCAACCCGCAGCTGATGCGGGCTGCGGTCCGAGGCGGGCGCGCGGCCTTCCGGATGCACTGCGTCCAGTGCCACGGCTCCGGCGCGGCGGGGTCGGCCGGCTATCCGAATCTCAATGACGACGACTGGCTGTGGGGCGGCGATCTTGGCGCGATCGAGTTCACGATCACGCATGGCGCGCGCAACCCCGATCATGCCGAGACGCGGATGTCGCAAATGCCGGCGTTCGGACGCGACGGACTGCTCCAGCCCGCGCAGATCGAGGATGTGGTCGCCTATGTCCGGACGATCAGCGGTCAGCAGCCGGCAAACGGTGCCGCGCGACGCGGCCGGGCGCTGTTCGCACAGAATTGCGCGGCCTGTCACGGCGACAATGGCCGTGGCAACCGCCAGCTGGGGGCGCCCAACCTTACCGATTCGATCTGGTTGTTTGGCGGCGATGAGGCGACGCTTCGCGCAACGATCGCAGACTCCCGCGCCGGCGTCATGCCCCGCTGGGGCGGCCGCCTCGATCCCGCGACGATCAGGATGCTGACCGTCTATGTCCATTCGCTCGGCGGCGGCGAGGGTAGCGCGCAAGCACCGACTGCGAGCCGGTAAGATGTCGAACATCGGCGATATCGCCGGCCCCAGCCTCTATGAGAAACGGAAGGGCGTTTACCCAAAGGCGATCGACGGATTTTACCGCCGCCTGAAGTGGGCGGTCATGGCCGTGACCCTCACGATCTACTACGTCACGCCCTGGCTGCGCTGGGATCGCGGTCCCTATGCGCCCGACCAGGCGGTGCTGGTCGATCTCGCCCATCGCCGCTTCTTCATGTTCGGCATCGAGATCTGGCCGCATGAATTCTATTATGTGGCCGGCCTGCTCATCATGGCGGGGATCGGGCTGTTCCTCGTCACCTCGGCAGTCGGGCGAGCCTGGTGCGGCTATGCCTGCCCGCAGACGGTGTGGACCGACCTGTTCCAGCATGTCGAGCGCTTCATCGACGGGGACCGCAACGCCCAGATGCGACTCGCCCGCGCTCCATGGGGAGCTGCGAAAATCGCGAGGCGCCTCGCCAAGTGGTCGATCTGGTTGTTCATCGCCTTCTGGACCGGTGGCGCCTGGATCATGTATTTCGCCGATGCGCCGACACTGGTGCGAGATTTCTGGAGCGGCAACGCCGCGCCGGTCGCCTACTCGACCGTCGGCGTCCTGACCGCCATCACCTTCATCTTCGGTGGCTTCATGCGCGAGCAGGTGTGCATCTACATGTGCCCTTGGCCCCGCATCCAGTCGGCGATGCTCGACGAAAAATCGCTGACCGTCACCTACAAGGACTGGCGGGGCGAGCCGCGCCATCGCGGGACGAAGAAGGCGACGCTCGCCGATCTGGGCCTCGGCGACTGCATCGACTGCAACCAATGCGTCGCCGTCTGCCCGACCGGAATAGATATTCGTGAAGGCCCGCAGATCGGTTGCATTACCTGCGCACTGTGTATCGACGCCTGCGATCGGGTCATGGCGCAGATCGGCCGACCCCGCGGACTGATCGATTACACCACATTTGAAAATGCACAGCTGGAACGCGGCGCCAAGCCGCCAAAGCCGATCCTGAAGGAGGTATTGCGGCCGCGCACAGCCCTTTACTTTTCGGTCTGGGCGTCGATCGGCTTGGCCATTCTTTTCGGGCTCGGGGCACGCACGCGCATCGACATCAGCGCGCAGCAGGATCGCAACCCGCTCTTCGTGCAGTTATCCGACGGGGCGGTGCGCAATGGCTTCTCCGTCAAGGTCCGCAACATGCAAACCCGCCCCAGGGACGTTGCGGTGACGCTCGACGGCTTGCCGGGAGCGGTCATGTGGACTGAGAGCGGCAGCCGGGCGACGGCCGGGCGCGAGATACGTACCACGGTTCCCGCCGACGCGCTGGCGGAGCTACGCGTCTTTGTCGCTGCGCCGCCCGCCCGCGAGGAGCGCCGGGAGGCGACCTTTTCCGTGCGTGCACTCGACGCGGAGGGTGGCTCCGATCGCGTTGACGTTACCTTTGAAGGACCCCGGCCATGACCAGGCGCTTCACCGGCCTGCATATGACCCTCATCATCGTTGCATTTTTCGGCGTCGTGATTGTGGTCAACATGGTCATGGCAGTGGCCGCTTCGCGGACGTTCGGCGGGAAGGTCGTGGACAACAGCTACGTGGCGAGCCAGCGTTTCAATCAGTGGATCGCCGAGGGCCGAGCCCAGGCGCGGCTGGGCTGGACAGGCCGACCGACACTCAACCCGAACCGGCAGGTCGTGCTGGAGCTCGTGCGCGCCGGGGCGCCGGTGGACGGCGCATCGGTCCACGCCGTGGCGCGACATCCGCTCGGTCGCGCGCCCGACCTTGCGCTAGGCTTCATCGGCGCGAACGGCCGCTACGTTTCGACGACCGCACTGCCTGCAGGACGCTGGCAGCTTCAGATCGAGGTCCGCCGCGGGGGCCAGGTATTTCGTCTCGCGGAGACGCTGTCGTGAATGCGGCCACCGATATTGCCGGCGCCCGGCCGTTCGAGCGCAGCCTGCTCGCGGTTCCGGGAATGCGCTGCGCCGCCTGCATCTCGAAGATCGAGCGCGGCCTGCGCGACGTGCCGGGTATCATTTCGTCGCGAGTCAACTTCACCGCGCGTCAGGTGGAGATCGCGCACGAGCCGGGGATCAATCCGCCCGCACTCAAGGCGGCGATGGCTTCCATCGGGTTCGACGCGGAGCCCATCGCCGAGGAGATCGGGCCTACGGGCGACAAAGAGAGCCGCCGCCTGCTGCGCGCCACCGCAGTCGCCGGTTTCGCGTCGATGAACATCATGCTTCTTTCCGTGTCCGTCTGGTCCGGCGCAACCGGCGGAACGCGCGATCTTTTCCACCTCCTCTCCGGCGCCATTGCGATCCCAACGGTCGCCTATTCCGGCCGGCCTTTCTTTGCCTCGGCCTGGAATGCGCTGCGTCACCGCCGAACCAATATGGACGTGCCGATTTCGATCGGCGTGCTCCTCGTTACCGCGCTCAGCCTGTTCGAGACGCTGACTCACGGCCCGCACGCCTATTTCGACGGCGCCGTGATGCTGCTCTTCTTCCTGCTCGTCGGTCGGTTGCTCGACGGCATCATGCGCGACCGGGC
The DNA here is from genome assembly GCA_050247295.1 of Sphingomonas sp. GTDB lineage: Bacteria > Pseudomonadota > Alphaproteobacteria > Sphingomonadales > Sphingomonadaceae > Allosphingosinicella. The sequence continues at coordinate 7,816 of JBFWUJ010000024.1, forward strand.
GCGGAGCGGGGTCGCCGCCCTGCTGAAACAGAGTGCGCCCGGCGCCCTGGTTTGCCCGGACGGAGGTGCGACCCAATGGCTGACCGCGGACAAGCTGCAACCGGGCATGACGATGATCGTTCCGGCTGGCGAGAGATTTGCCGCCGACGGTCGCGTAGTGGAAGGGGAGAGCGGGATCGATCTTTCCCTGCTCACCGGCGAGAGCGCTCCACGCCTAGTAGCGCCGGGGGGCCAAGTTCATGCCGGGACGCTCAATCTCCATGCGCCGCTGACGGTCCGGGTTACAGCCGCAGGGTCGCGGACCGCCCTGGCCGACATCGCGCGTCTCATGGAACAGGCGGGCCAGGGCAAATCCCGCTACGTGCGGATCGCGGACCGTGCCGCACGCTGGTATGCGCCGGCCGTCCACACCCTCGCTCTTGCTTCCTTTGCTGGCTGGATGCTCGCCGGCGCTGGGTGGCACATGGCGCTTCTGATTGCTGCAGCGGTGCTGATCATCACCTGTCCCTGCGCGCTCGGCCTTGCCGTGCCGGCCGCGCAGATCGTTGCCGCCGGCACCCTCATGCGCCGCGGCGTTCTTGTGAAAGACGGCTCCGCGCTGGAGCGGCTGGCCGAGGTGGATCGCGCATTGTTCGACAAGACCGGTACCCTCACCGTCGGCCGACCGACGCCGGTAGACATCGATCGACTGGACGCACGTCAACGGTCCGTAGCTCTCGGATTGGCCCGCGCGAGTTCGCACCCGCTTAGCGCAGCGCTGCGGCGCGAGCTGGAGGCCGAAGCGGTCTTGCCCGCCAAGATCGACCAGCTGATCGAGCAGGCGGGTTTCGGCATGCGCGGCACATGGCAGGGCATAACGGTCGCTTTGGGTCGCCCGGTCGAGCACCGCGGAGAAGCGCTTCTAGACACCACGTTGTCGATCGGCACCGAACGCCCTCAACTGATCCAGTTCCACGACCCGCTACGTCCCCAAGCCGCCGAGGTGTTCAACGAGCTCGACCTTCTCGGCATACCGCCGTCCATCATATCCGGGGATCGAGCGGCTGCCGTGGCGCCCATCGCCCGGACGGTGAAGACACTCGCGCAGACAGCGATGAGGCCGGGCGACAAGCTCGCAACGATCGAAAGGCTGTCGACGGCGGGACAAAAGGTTTTGATGGTTGGCGATGGTCTCAACGACGGTCCCGCGCTCGCCGCCGCGCATGCTTCCCTTGCGCCGGGATCCGCCAGCGACGTCGGCCAAAACGCCGCCGATGCGGTCTTTCTCGGCGACAGCCTGGGGCCGGTGGCCGTGACTGTGAAGGTCGCGCGCCGCACAATGGCTGTCGTGCGGCAGAATTTCGTGATGGCCATCATATACAACGCGCTGGCGGTTCCGTTGGCGCTAGCCGGCATGGTGACGCCGTTGGTCGCAGCGCTGGCGATGTCGAGCTCGTCAATTATCGTCGTCGCCAATGCGCTCAGGCTCAAGTGGGCGGCACAATGACCGGACTCGCCCTATTGATCCCGGTCGCGCTCGGTCTCGGACTTGCCGGGCTCGCCGCCTTCTTCTGGGCACTCAGCCGCGGACAGTTTGAAGACATGGATGGGGCCGCGCTGCGAATCCTCATAGATGACGATTGACGTGCGAAAAGCCCCCTCCACACAGACGCGGAGGGGGAGTTCGTCGTGTCGATCGCGGCCTGGGACGAGGGATGTCCGGCGGCCGCGATACGATTATCCTAGCTGCAACAGCCCGCCGTTCCTTGATTCAGCGCAAATTTGATGTCGGCCACCGCAGTCAGAATCGTGTTCCGATCCCGATGCCAAACACCAGCGGATCGATGCTGACTCGCACCCGCTGCGTGCCGGCCACCGTCGTGTCCAGCCGCGCAATCGTGTCCATATCGATATATTTGACGTCTAGGTTCAGGAACAGGTTGCGTCCGATGTCGATATCGAGTCCCGCCTGGGCGGCCCAGCCAAAGCTGTCCGACATGCGAATGCGCGTCGGCCCGACGGCGGCCTCAAGGGCGTCGCTCGCATCCTCTGAATGGAAGATAGTATAGTTGGCGCCGATGCCGACATAGGGCCGGACGGGGCCGGTCGGGATAGGATGATATTGCAGGGTCAAGGTCGGCGGCAGCACCCAGCTGGTTGCGAGGCGACCGATCCCGCCGGTCGTACCGGTCACGCCCGAAACACGATGTCGGGTGGTCGCCGCAATCAGCTCGAGGCCGATATGGTCGCTGACCATATAGGTGACGTCGACTTCCGGCATCAGGCTGTTGCTGACGCTGACCCGCTCGTTGGGAAATGACGGCGTGATGCCGCTGGAGCTTTCGTCGGGCGCAACCAATATGCCGCGTACGCGCCCGATTATGTCGCCGGCCTGCTGCGCCTCGGCGGGCACGGCAACCGCTGCCGCGATGGCGAGAATGATCAGCTTCTTCATTGTCAGGACCCCTTCCGCTGTGATGCGGCGGGGCTAGCCGCGGCTGCCTGCATCTTCTTTGATACCACGCAACGACCAATTTGACGGGGATCAAGGCGATGGCTCGCGCGATGGGCGAGACGCGGTCGCATGTGGCCTTATCATCCCGAACTGCTCGCCCAGCCGGTGCCGCGCTATACGAGCTATCCGACCGCGGCCGAGTTTCATCCTGGGGTCGGCGCGCCGGATATGGAAACCGCCTTGGCGATGACAGGGCCTCAGGATCGGCTGTCGCTCTATGTCCATTTTCCTTACTGCCACGCAATCTGCTGGTATTGTGGATGCAACACCGCGGCAGCAAACCGGCGGCAGCGGCTTGAATCCTATCTCGACGCGCTGGCGGGCGAGATTGACCTGGTCGCCGCGCAGTTACGCGGGCACGGCCGGGTCGGCAGAATTGCGTTTGGCGGCGGAAGTCCCAACGCGATGGAGGCGGTTGATTTCGCGCGGCTGGTTGACCGGCTGATCACCCGGTTTGACGCTGGCGATGCGATCATCTCGACCGAGCTCGATCCGCGCGCTCTGACGCAGGAATGGATTGCCGCCATCGCGGCCACGGGGGTCGGGCGCGCCAGCCTGGGCGTCCAGACGCTGGCGCCCCATGTCCAACGCGCGATCGGCAGGATCCAGCCGATCGAGATGATCGAGCGCGCGACCGACGATCTGCGCGCCGTCGGCGTAAAGTCGATCAATTTCGACCTGATATATGGCTTGCCGCGCCAAACGAGGACCGATCTACACGCCACGATCGATCAGACACTGGCAATCGGGCCGGAACGTATCGCCCTATTCGGCTATGCCCACGTGCCCAACCTGATCCCGCGCCAACAGCGTATCGACTCAGCCGCGCTCCCGGGCATGCGAGAGCGCTTTGCCCAAGCGGAGCTCGGCTACGAAGAGCTGATCGCCGCCGGCTATTCGAGCATCGGCTTTGACCATTTTGCTCTCCCCCGCGATATGCTTGCAAGAGCGGCGCAGGCGGGCACCCTTCGGCGCAACTTCCAGGGTTTCACCGAGGATCAAGCTGATGCGCTGATAGGGCTTGGCGCCAGTGCGATCAGTGCGTTTCCCGATCGGCTGATCCAGAACGAAAAGAACAGCGGCCGTTATCGCATGATGATCTCGGCTGGCCGCCTGCCGACCCAGCGCGGTGTGATTCGCAAGCCCGAGGACCGGCTGCGCGGCCAGGTGATCGAAGATTTGCTCTGCCGCGGTGAGGCGGAGCTTGCCGGACTGAGTCTCGACGCCGCCCGGCACCGGCTCCAGCCGTTCATGGAGATCGGGCTGGCCACGCTTGCAGGCAGCCGATTGGTGCTGGCACCAGACGCAGCGCCCTATGCGCGCAGCATCGCAGCCGTGTTCGATGCCTATCTGACGCCACGGGGTGACCGCTTCAGCCGTGCGGTTTGATTGCGCCTTGCTCGTGGCGGCGGCGCTGACGCTCGCCGTGCCGGCCGAAGCAGCACCGGACCATGTCGTCTGGGTGCCGCTGTGCGACGCCAGCCACCCTGGCCGCCGCGTGCCGCTGCCGATTGAGAACGACCGTTCGCCGGCCAAGGCATGCCATGCCGGATGCGCGGTGATGCCGTCACGCCGACAGGTGCGCGGACGTCAATGTATCAGCGCCCGGCATCGCCCTGAATGACAGTGACGGGCCGTGCCGCGCTTGATCGCTGGAGGGAATCCTGCGTGACAACCACCGTCGCGCCGGCCTCCAGAACGGAGGTGACCAGCCGCCTCACATCGTCGCTTACCTGAATCCGACCCGCGAGATCCTCGTTACTTGAAGATTGGCCGGGCAGGGCGACTCGAAGCCAGTTTCTCTGGTCGTTCACGACGCTTTGCAGCATGTACACCGAGGTTCGGGCAATTCGGCCCTCAATGCGGGCCGGAGCCGCGCCGATCCGGATGCCGTTGCGCAGGACGACCATGCGTTGGTCGCGCGCACTGATCACGATCGAAACCGGACCCGAGCGCGAACGCTCGGGACGCCAGATCATCCTGCCTCGATTGTCCGTGGAATCGGCGATCAACCGATCGGCCGGTGCCAGTCGCGGTACCGCCGCCTCCGTGGTGACGACCACCGTCATCCCCAGCCTCGTGACGCCGTACATCAGCCGGGCGAACTCATGCGGGAGACGGATACATCCGTGAGACGCCGGATAGCCTGGCAAGTGCCCGCCGTGCAGGGCCACGCCGCCCCAGGTCAGCCGCTGCATGTAGGGCATGGGCGCGCCGCTGTAGAGACTGGAATAGTGTTCCACATTGCGCTGGAGCACGGTGAATATGCCGGTCGGCGTGCGATGTCCCGGCCTGCCGGTCGAGACGGTCGAGATCGCGATCGGAACGCCGTTGCGGTAGAGTACCGCGCGCTGTGTGGCGAGGCTGACGACCAGCATCACTGGTCCTTGCGGAGCGACACCGGGTGCCCAGAGAAACTCGCCAGGCCGCAGACGCTCGGCCGCTTCCAGCACGGATCCCGACTCCATCGAAGGCTGGGCCGGCGCCGGAGTCGACCCAAGCGCGACCGCGAGCGCCGAAGCGATTGCAAGACAGGTCTTCATGACAACCGAGCCTCCGTCCTTTTGGGACGGCTAGTCCGGAGCGGCACGCCGCGCCTTACGTATCGTTGCGTAATGCGACCGATGCGCACCCGGGCCATCACGTCGCCTTTCTTGCTGAGAGGCCTCGCTATGACCGTCCGACTTTCATTCCGCGGCGCGATGCTCGCTGCCGCACTGACGACCGGCCTCGCGGCGTGCACGACCGCGACTCCCTATCAGCCCGAGATCGCGGGACAGCGCGTTTCGGGCGGCTATTCGGAGCAGCAGCTCGGCGAAGGTCGCTACCGTGTCAATTTCGCCGGCAACAGCCTGACCTCGCGCGATCGGGTTGAGGGCTATCTTCTCCATCGGGCCGCCGAACTGACGGTTCAAAGCGGCTATGACTGGTTCCTGATCGTCGATCGGCTGACCCAGCGCGACACCCGGACATATGTGCGGCCGGACCCGTTCTACCGGCCTTATTACGGGTCGGCATATGGCTACTGGCGCCCGCATTGGCGCTACCGGCGCCAAGGTCGATGGGCGGACTGGCATCCGGAATGGGGTGGGCCCTTCTGGGCGACCGAACCGGAGGTCATGACAACCGAAGAGTATGAGGCCCATGCCGAGATCGTGATGCGGCGCGGCCCGGTCCCAGACGGGGAGGAACGCGGCTTCGATGCCCGGCGGGTGATGACCGAACTGGGGCCGACGATCGTCAGGCCCGAGCCGACGCGCTGAGCCTTCAATGGCCCTGCTCTTGCCACCTCAGACGGAAGGCCTTGCCCTCGCGCTCGCCATCGGCCTGTTGATGGGGGTCGAGCGGGGCTGGAGGATGCAGGAGGAGCAATCCGGCCGGCGCGTTGCTGGCATCCGCAGTTTCGCCATTCTCGGTCTGACCGGCGGCCTGGCCGGTATCGGTCTTGCGACCAATCCTCTTTTGGCGGCAGTTCCCATGATCGGTGCCGTTGCGGCCCTGTTGCTCGGTTACGGCGTCGACATGCGTCGCGACAACCATGTGAGCGCCACGTCTACCCTCGCAGGCGTGCTGACGCTCGGACTCGGCGCCATGGCGACCACCGGCAACATGGCGCTCGCGTCAGTCGGTGCCGGTTCAGCGACTATCCTTCTCGGATCGCGCGATCCGTTGCATCGGGCCATTCGGACCGCAGGCGAGAGGGACATCAAGGCGCTGCTGCGGCTGGTTCTTGCCATCTTCGTAATCCTGCCTCTGCTTCCTGATCAGGGCATGGGCCCCTACGCCGCGCTAAACCCCTACCGATTGTGGATAGTGGTCGTCGTGACGGGTTCGATCTCGTTCACCGGCTATTGCCTCGTCCGTTGGCTTGGCGAGCGCAGGGGAAGCCTGCTGACCGCGGGTCTGGGCGCACTTGTGTCATCCACCGCGGTCACGGTCGATGGTGCCCGGCGCCTCCATGAAGGTGCGGGAGGCTGGGCCTCGCATGCGGCGGTGGCGATCGCATCGACCATCATGTTGGCGCGATCGCTGTTGCTCGTGGCCGTTGTCGCACCCACCGCATTTCAGTCCTTTTCGGTGCTCGTCTGGCCGGGGCTGGTTGTGTCGAGCCTGGCATCGGCCCTGCTCCTCTATCTGGCGCGCAAGTCGCCAGCGACCACGGACATCGCGGCCCTCAAACCGCCCGGGCTTCGGCTCGCCTTGCTGTTCGCGGTCAGCGTGGCCGTTCTGGCCGTTGCTTCGGCCTGGGCGCAGGCGCGTTGGGGTGGGGGCAGCGGCGCGACCCTGATTGCCATCGGTGGTCTTGTAGACATCGATGCGGCGATCGCTGCTGTGGGCGCGTTGCCAGTCGGCACGCTTTCAAGCGCCGTTGCGGCGCTGGCGCTCGCCGCCCCCACATTGTTCAATACACTGTTCAAGCTCGTGCTCTTCATAACCATTGCCGGGCGCCGCCAATCGCTGGCCGCTGGAATTGCGCTCGGCACGACCGCCTTGGCCTTGGGTGTCCCGATCATGGCGGCCCTGCTGTGAACGAGTTCGCGCGGCCCTGATGAGCTGGCGCCCATATATCGAGCCGGTGAGCGCCGCTCGCTCATCCGAATAGGGATCATTGCGTATCCAGCGCCTTGCTCAGCCGCTCTAGCCTTTGTCGGAAATGGGGAGGCGCTGCCGTGAACAACCATCCCGTCAAACTCTCGGGGTCCGACCCGACGGTGGCACGTTCCAAGGTCGCAATCGCCGTTCTGGCCGGGGTGCTCTGCACACTCGCTGCCGGACACATAGCCGCGACGGCGACCGTCGGCACGGCCTTTCAGGAGCAGAGATGATGAAGCGGATTCTTGTCGGCAGCGATCTTTCCGAGAGGGCGACAAACCCGCTGGGACGAGCGATCAGGCTCGCTGCCAGCACCGGCGCAAGCCTGTCGATTATCCACGCGACATGCGAATCCGAGGACGACGAACGCTGCCCCGCCGTGCATCACCGGATCCTTACCGAAGCCCAGATCAGGGCGGAGGAACTGACCGATGTGCCGCTGGATCTAAACGTACGCATCTCGGGTGACTCCCCCGCTCGGGCGATCATTGAGGAGGCAGATCGCCTCGATGCCGATCTCATCGTGCTCGGCGGCCATGGCGCACCCCGGTTTCGCGATGCCCTTTTCGGCACCACCGGAACCCACGTGGTCCGCCATGCCTGCCGGCCGGTCCTGATCGTCCAGAATGACCATTCAGCTCCCTACGCGCGCGTCGTGATCGCGATGGCCGAAGTCGCGACCACGCCGATCGTGGAAGCCGCACTACAGCTGGCACCGGCGGCGGAACTGCACGGCGTGCATGCCCTTCGGACAACGCTTGCCGAAACACTCGCCGGTTCCGAGGCGCTTGATCGGCTCGAGTCTCAGCAGCAGCATCAACTCCAGGCTACGATCGTGACAGCTGGCCGGAGGGTCGGCCGGGAAATCAGCGAACCTCATGCGACAGTCAGGAGCGGCGAGGCGCTGAGTATATTGATGGAGGAAACCGAGAAGCTGGAGCCGGACCTGCTCGTCATGGGCACCCGGCGCCGGGCCACCTATCTCGGCAGCCACGCGGTCGACACCTTGTTCTGGTGCCCGCACGATATCCTCGTCGTACCCGAGCCCGCCGGCGAGAGCATGTGAAGCCAACGCTCACTCTGCTTGGCGCCGCCGGAACCGTCACCGGCCCCTGTTTCGCGGAAGACGGGTGCTCGTCGATTGCGGCCTGTTCCAGGGCACGCGCTCGCTCGAGGTGCCGGACTTCGAACCCTGCCGCTTGACACTCGAAGATCGACACGGCGCTGCTCACCCATGCGCATCCCGGCCGTTGGGGACTGCTGCCGGGCTCCGCCGCGAAAGCGCCAAGCGGTGCCCAACAGCCCAACCGCATGATCAGTGCGCCAGCAGCAGTGGAATATCGCCGCGACGGAGCATGTCGCGCGTCGTTCCACCGAGCATCGATTCACGCAGCCTGGAATGACCGTAGGCGCCCATCACCACATAGCCGGCGCCCAGCACCTTCGCCGCGTCGACAAGGGCGTCCGCCGTGCTGCGCCCGTCGGCAGGCCATTCATGAACTTCGCAACCGATTCCGCGCCGGGCCAGATACTGGGCCGCATCGGTCGACGGAAAGTCGGGCTTGTCTTCGGCGACCGTCACCACATTCACCCGCGCGGCCCGTCCCAGCGCATCCAAGGTCAGTCGCAGCGCATGCGCCGCTTCGGGTGAACCGTTCCACGCGACGAGTGCCGGTGCCTCACAGTCGAACGAACGGCTGGATTGCGGCATTGCCAGGACCGGGGCGCGAGCATGGAGCGCGACGTCGCCGACCATCGCCAGCGGGCCATCATAGCCGCTTTCACCGTCGGGAAGGCTGAGAACGACGAGATCGGCGAGCCGCGCTTGATCGAGAACGACTTGCGCCGGCACGCCATCATAGCGCGACCAATCCCAGCCGATCCCTTCGACCTGAAGCCGCTGCTCGATCCTGGCGCGATGCTTGTCTTCTGCTTCGCGGACCGCTTCGACGATGATCGGAAGCGCGTAAGCGCCGCCGAATGGGTCGCCCATGATGAATGAGTCGAACGGCGTCACCTGGACGCACGAAACGTGTGCTCCAAAGGTGCGCGAGACATCCAGCGCAGCCTGCAACCGGCTTTCGAAACCGGCGTCCTCATTGGCGTAAAGCAGCACCGTTTTCATGATCGTCCTCCCAAATTTGAGGACGACGCTAGCCGAGGCCCGGCGGCGACGAACTAGGGAGTTATCCTGAGGTCGAGGGTCCGTAACATCCCGTATTTGAACTGGCTGCCGGACCGGCGACTGGTCAAATATGAGCTGGATGTCCATTCGCCTTGAGCTGGCGCGCACGCCGGAATTTCCCAATGGATCCGCAAGCCGTGCCTATCTCGTTCACCTGCCGCTCGACCAAGATGGGTTGATCGACGAGGAACAGATGCGCCGGGCGCCGGCCAAGGCGACGGTGCGCCGCTTCTGGCCGAACGAGCGAGACATGGGCGGTTACGTCATTGCGACTCCGCGAGGCTGGGCGCTGTCCTACAGGCCGGGCGAGGAAGATGACGAAACCATCTTCCATCTTGAGACGCACCGGCTCCGGATCGGCGAGTATGTGACGCTGAGCGAGCCGGACGGGGAGCAATTGCCGTTTCGCGTCGTGAGCCTGAAAACGCTGCACTAGGCCGCTGGGCCGCTTTCCTCGCCCAGCCCGGCCGTGAACGCGATCCTGAGCGCCTCGGAAAGGCTTGCCACTTCGAGCTTGGTCATCAGGTTAGCCCGATGGATTTCCACGGTGCGGGGGCTGATGCCCAGGTCATAGGCGATCGTCTTGTTTGGATGGCCGCGGACCAGGCCCTTCATCACGTCCAGTTCGCGCGAGGTCAGCGCTTGCAGGCGGACCCGGGCCTCGTCGGCGCGTGCCAGCCGTTTGGATGACTTCTCAAGGCGCTCGAACCCTGCCTCGATCGCACCAAGCAATAACGCCTTCTCGAACGGCTTCTCGATAAAGTCGACGGCGCCTTGCTTCATCGCCTGGACGGCGACGGCCACGTCGCCATGACCGGTCATGACGATCACCGGATGCAATATGCCCTCGCCCTGCAGGGCCTTTTGGACCTCAATACCGTCGAGTCCGGGCATTCTTACGTCCAGGAGGATACACCCCGGTGTAATGGTCTTCGCATCCTTCAGCAGCTCAACGCCCGAAGCATAGGTCTTCACCACGAAACCCGAGGTGCGCAGCATGAAGCTGGCCGATCGACGGACCGATTCATCGTCGTCGACCAGATGAACGATGCGTTTGTTCTCAGCCATCGTGCTCCCCGGAGGCGTCGATCAAGGTGAAGTGGAAGGCAGTGCCGCCGAGACGAGACGGCTCGGCCCAGATGCGTCCGCCGTGACCCTGAATGATGGTGTGACAGATCGACAGGCCCAGCCCCATCCCTTCCGATTTGGTGCTCATAAAGGGCTGGAACAGGCGCGATGCGATTTCGGCCGGAAGGCCGGGACCGCTATCCTCGATCGTCACCTGGACATGACCTTCGACCGGCTTGGAACTGATGATGAGCCGGCGAACCGGACAATCGGCCATCGCCTCGATCGCATTTCGAACCAGGTTCAACACCACCTGCTGGACCTGGATGCGGTCGACGAGGACGAAATCTTCGCCGGCATGTAGCTTCATCTCCACTTCGACGCCGCGGTCGCCTGCTCCCACCAGCGCCAATGCGCTGGCTTCGTTTATGACGCGGTCGAGGCTCTCGATCCGTCTTTCGGTTTCGCCCCGCGATATGAAATCCCGCAGCCTGCGAACGATCTGTCCCGCGCGCACAGATTCGCGCGCGCACTCCCGCATCGCCTCGCGAACGACGGCGAGAGTCTCTTCATCGGGTGAGGCAAGGAGTTCCTCGGAAGTTTCGACATAGTTCGCGATCGCCGTCAGCGGCTGATTGAGTTCGTGCGCGATCGAGGTGGCGAGCGTCCCCATGGCGGTCACCCGCGACACATGCGCCAGTTCCGACTGCAGGTCATGGAGCCGGAGTTCGGTCTGTTGGCGCTCGGTCAGGTCGCGGATGAAGCCGGTAAAGACGCGATCATTGCCGATGCGTGCCTCGCCGATGTGCAGATCGATCGGAAAGGTCGTTCCATCGCGGTGGCGCGCCGTCGTCACGCGCCCGATGCCGATGATCTTGCGCTCCCCGGTCATCAGATAGCGGGTCAGATAATAATCGTGTCGCTCGCGATCGGGCGAGGGCATCAGCGTGCTTACATTTTCACCGACCACTTCGGCCTCGCTGTAGCCGAACATGGTCTCGGCCGCCGCGCTGAAGGACAGAATGTGCCCGCGCTCGTCGATGACGATCATCGCGTCCGGTATCGTCTCGAGGATCGACTGCAGATGTGCTTCGTGCCCGAAGACCTGCTCCGTCGCGCCCGACTCCTGCGTGGCCTCGTCTGCCGTCACTAACCCAGATTTGATGCCTTTGCCGGCGAGGTCAAGATTGTGCCTCAGGCTGCTTCGGCCTGCCGGCTTTTGGGATGGGCGCCGAGCCAATCCCAAGCCTCCGCCTCCTGATCGGTGGCGAAATATCGAAGCTCGGCGCTGACGATCGGATCGAGTGCTGAAACCCAGGCACAGAGCCACGGCGGGCCGCCTACGATCGCATAGCGCTCGAGACGCTTCAGCATCCCGACCTTCATCGCCAGATATTTATGGCCGAACAGTGCACCGAGTTCGGCTCCGTCGATGCATTTAACCCGGCCGAGCAGTCGCAACGGCCGATCCTCGGCCAGCGCCTTGTTGAAATAATCGGCGGCGAACTCCGCATCTGCCGCGCTGATCCTCCCGTTTAGCTCGAACCCGAGCACGTCCGACTGGTCGGTCTCGATGATCCGGATCGACGGATCGTGCAGCGGATTGAGCTTGCCCTCGACCCAGGCGAGCGCCCGATGACGCTCGTCGCTGGTGAACGTCTCATAGCTGATGTGCGGAAGCAGCGCGCTCTCGATCTTCGTTGCCCAGCGGATCCAGCGAAGATCGGAAACAATCGCCACCCGACCGAAGCGGCGCAGCTTGCCCAGCATGGCGGCGGCGCGGGGGAGATAGTCCGGAAGTGCCGCGGGCTCGATTCCCAAGAAATTCTCGACCTCGACATAGAGGTGCGTCTGCTCTTTTTCGTCGAGCGACCGTTCGAGCTGGTCGATCAGCGGCAGCAACTCCTCGCGCGTCAATTTGCCGGAAATCTTCATCGCCATGACATCGGCGCTGGATTGGATGGACTCGATCATTGCCTGGCTCCTTCGAGAGGCTCAATGCCCGCGGCGCCCATGCGCAGGCATACGGAAGCTTACTTATGTTGGAGCAGGTCATCCCAGCGGAAATGGCGGCCGAGGAGGCAGGCAATGTCACGCGTGGTTATCATAGATGGGCACCCGGATCCGGATCGGTCCCACTTCGTCCATGCGCTCGCAGACGCCTATGCCGAGGGCGCTCTGCAACGCCACGAAGTGGACCGCATCGACATTGCTACAATGGACTTTCCACTCCTCCGCTCCGCGGAAGAGTGGAAAGGACCGGCTCCGACCGAGGAGCTCAAGGATGCGCAAGCGGCGATCCGCAAGGCGAAGCATGTTGTCATTCTCTATCCCCTCTGGCTTGGAGACATGCCGGCATTGCTGAAGGGCTTTCTTGAGCAGGTCGCGAGACCCGGCTTCGCGATCGAGATGGGCGAGAGCGGGTTCCCAAAACGGTTGCTCAAGGGGCGGTCGGCGAGGCTCGTCGTGACAATGGGAATGCCGACGCCCTTCTACCGCTTCTTCTACCGCGCCCACAGCGTGAAGAGCTTCGAACGCAACATCCTCAGCTTTGTCGGTTTCAGCCCGGTCAGACGCTCGCTCGTCGGCAGCATCGAGTCGTCGCCCGCATATCGCGAACAATGGCTCGACCGGATGCGCGCCCTTGGGCTGAAGGCGGCCTGATTAGTCCGCCGGCAGACATCGAATTCCTTCGACTAGGGAGCATTACGGATGGCCGCTGCGCACCGCCGGGCGAAAGGGGCATTGAAAGGATTCAGTCATGACCGATCTTGTCACTGCCGCCACCCCGCTGCTCCCGCAATGGAGCGCCGAGCTCGCAACGCGGTCCGGTCTGCGGCTTTACGTGCGACCGGTGGCGCGTGCCGACAACGATCTCGTCGATCGGTTCTATGCGAGTCTTACGGCCGACGATCTCCGTTTTCGCTTTCTCAGCCCGATATCCCACCCCAGCAGCTCGCTGCTCGAGGCGCTGGTCGCCGTCGATCATGTGCGGACCGAGGATTTTCTCGTGTTCACCAGGGTGAACGGGGAGCTGGACCTGGTCGCAAGCGCGATGCTGGCTGCCGACCCATCCCTCGATCGTGCCGAGGTCGCGATCGCGGTCCGTCCCGATTACAAGAGTAAAGGGATTGGCTGGACGCTGCTCGACTTCGTCAGCCACGATGCACAAGCCCGGGGCATCAAGACGCTCGAGTCAATCGAGTGCCGCGACAACAGCGCCGCGATCACGCTTGAAAAGGAGAAAGGCTTCAGCGCCGAGCCCTACCCTGGCGACGCAAGCCTCACGCTGCTGCGCAAGCGCCTTTCGGATAGGAACTAGGCAATGACGAGCGCGACGCCCCGCGAGTCAGAGGCGAGCACTCGGTGCGCAAGCGTCGAGCCCGTCGCTTCGCATCTTCGCGACTTTTGCGGGCAGAAGCTCGTCGTCATCTTCTGTCCACGCGCCACTGACGCCGCCGTTGCGGAGCTAGAAGCCTACCAGGGTCACGCCGAAGCCTTTCAGCGCGCGGGTGCCTGGATCGTTGCCGTGCCTCGCAGCAGCGGCGTCGAGGCGCCGGCGAAGAGTGACGCTCGCGTCAAATTGGCTAGCGATCCGGACGGTCTCGCCTTTCGAATGCTGGCTGCCGGCTTTCCGGAGGTCACGGACGCCGCGAGCGGCATCGCCTTCCTCGTCGACCGGGACGGGAGGGCACGCCACGCATGGCAGGGACGAAACCGTCTCAAGGACGTCCTTTCGGGCGTGCGCGAACGGCCCTAGCCGGAGATTCCCGTGCAGCTTGGTGTTCAGATCGCCGTAGGTTACCTGCTCGTCATCCTGATGACGCTGATCCACGCGGCCGGGATCGTCGCGATCACGAAGCTGCTCAAGCTCGAAGACAGCACCCTTCGCCGGCATCGTCTCGACTTCGGCGCCTTCGCCCTGCTGACGTCGATGGCGCTGAGCCTGTTCGCGCTTCACACACTCGAAATCGGTCTCTTCGCGCTCTTCTATCTCGCGGTCGGCGCCTTCCGCGAGATAGAGCCCGCGCTCTATTTCTCGACAGAATCCTACACGACTCTCGGCCCCGGCATCCAACTCCCTATCCAATGGAGGCTGGTCGGCGCTGTCGAGGGACTGGCCGGGTT
>JBFWUJ010000024.1:22383-27814 GCA_050247295.1 Sphingomonas sp.
GATCGCGGCGAGCTCGGCAGCGACATCCGGAGCCGGCGTGAACGGGCCGTCCGGCAACCGCTCCTCCGCCTTCAATACCGGATCGAAGTCGAGCCGATAGAGATCGCGAAGCACCGCTTCCTTGCCCAGGGCTTCGATTGCTTCGACATAGGCGTGAGCGACCGACATGGTGAAACTGGCGGGCTCGGGATGTGCGGCGATTACCGCGTGCTTGGAACATCGAGTGCTGGACTGTCCGCCGGTCATGGTCGTCTCCATGGTGATGCTTGCCCGGCCGAGCCTGGGCCAGGCCGAGAATGCCGACGATACGCAATTCTCCGGAATCAGCCGTGGCCCAGGCGCTTCGCGCAGCCGACCGGACCGCGCCGAAACATGCGGAACTTTCTTACCCCGCCGGATCGGCTCGGCCTTTCGGGGGTATGCTCCTCGTTCGGTCGTCTCCGGCCAGCGCGAGAAGGATCGCCGCCACGCCTGCCAATAACAGGGCCCAGTCCTGCAGGATGCCGAGCAGGACGGCGGTCATCCCCTCGAACAGCGCCCAGGCAACGGGAACCACCCAGTAGATGACCGGCAGGCGCGGCGCACTGAACAGAAGGAAGCCGAGAGTGAACAGTGTCACCGGGCACGGCGAGATGCCGAGCCAGGGCATACGCGGCCATGCGAGGAGCCAGAAGTCGAGCAAGGGGTAGACCAGCAAGGCGTAACCGATCAGCGCCGCACCGGCGAAGCCGGCCGGGTTCGCGCGAAAGCTCAGATCTGGCGGTGCCCGCCGCCGAACCGCCGCGAAGAAAAGCAGGCCCGTCTGCGCCGCGAACAGCAGGCCGAAGAGGAGGGCGGCACCGGTCAGGTCGGTGAAGAACAACCAGTGATAAGCGATCGCGGCCCACGCCCACAGCAGCGCCAGGATGCCCAGCGTCAGCCGTCGGAACAGGTCCTTCGGCTTTACCAGGACGACGGTTGCGAGAGCGCCGAGGGCATAGGCGACCGGCTGCGCAGGCCAGATCGAGTCCTGATAGGCCGCCAGTGCAAGCAGAAATTGTTGATGCGTGAATGACAGCATCTCGCTCTCCGATCCTCGGGCGGACATCGCCACGGCGGCGGTCCTGCTTGGTTGGGAAAGTCGCACGCCGGAGTGACCGCGAGATTCAGGTATTTCCCTTAGCCTCACTGAGCTTGGGAAGGGCCGCGAATTCAATCACGAGCCGGCTTCCGGCATGAAATGGCCCTGAGGCGGCTACGCATTTTCCCGAATGGCGCGCGTCAGATCATCGCCACATGCTCGGGGCGATCGAATGCGCCATCGAAGGGACGCGACATGAGATTGAAGCCGCTTCACCTGCTTTGCCTCGCGATGCCCTTGGCAGCCTGTCAGAGCGTCCCACCGGATTCACCGGCGCCGCCGCCGCCCGTGACGACTATCGCCTCGCAGGGCCAGGCATTCGCCGCGGCGTCGTGCAGCGGGTGCCATGCCATCGGCCGCTACGGGTCGTCGTCGAACCCCAATGCTCCACCCTTCGCCTATATCGCCAATACCGATGGCCTGACCGCCGAGACGCTTTCCACCTGGCTGAGCGGGGCACACAATTACCCCACGGAAATGGACTTCTATCTCAACGAGGGACGGGTGAACGCGCTTGTCGCCTATATGCTTGCGCTGAGGGATCCGAACTATCGCCGCCCGCCCGACTGAGGCGCAATGCGGGCGCCACTGGCTGGAACTGAGCCGGCGCTTCTCGCGCGCGATCGCCTGGATGTAACCAACACGCTTGCTTATTCATAAGTAGCCCCTAAATTAGTTAGCGCTAATATAGGTGTCACATGCTTCAGCAACTGACGTTCTCGCCTTCTGACATGGCCGGCAAAGCCGGTGAGGCGGCCGCCCTGATGAAAACGCTATCCAACGAGCGTCGCCTGCTCATCCTTTGCCACCTGATCGCCTCTGGAGAGTTGCCTGTCGGCGCGCTCGTCCAGCGGATCGGCCTCAGCCAGTCGGCGCTCTCGCAGCATCTGGCGAAGCTGCGCGAGGAAGGTCTCGTCGGCTTCCGTCGCGAGGCGCAGACTCTGTTCTATCGCGTCTGTGACCCCCGCGCCGGCCAGGTGCTGGCGGTCCTGCGCGACATCTTCTGCCCCGAACTGGGGCAAGCAACATCAGGAGAGTCCCCTATTCCATCGGCGTCACGCGCGCCGGAAGATCGGCGCCAAGGAGAATGATGATGCATCCCGACCCTCATTTGAAACGGGCGCAGGACCAGGTTGAGCGCACGCTCCGTGGCGAACTGGGCCGCCCGGTCGTGAAGACATTCTTCGACGAGCCGACCTTCACTGCCAGCCATATCGTTCACGATCCCGAGACGAAGGCGGCGGCGATCATCGACAGCGTGATGGACTTCAATCAGGCCGCTGGGCGAACCAGTTTCGAGACTGCCGGCCGGCTCATCGACTATGTTCGCTCCGAGGGTCTCGCGGCCGAGTGGCTTCTTGAGACCCATGCCCATGCCGACCACCTGTCCGCGGCGCCCTACCTTCAGGAGAAGCTCGGCGGCCGGATCGCCATCGGCGAGCGCATCCGCACCGTCCAGGAGGTGTTCGGCAAGGTTTTCAATGAAGGCACCACCTTCGTCCGCGACGGGTCGCAGTTCGACCGGTTGTTCGTCGATGGTGACTCGTTCAGTGTCGGCGGCATCCCCGCGGTCGCGCTGCACGTGCCTGGCCACACTCCGGCGGACCTTGCCTATGTCATCGGCGATGCAGCCTTTGTCGGCGATACGATGTTCATGCCGGATTACGGCACGGCCCGGGCCGATTTTCCTGGGGGCGACGCACAACAACTTTTCAAGTCGATCCGCCGCCTGATGGCCTTGCCGGACGAGACCCGCGTGTTTCTCTGCCATGACTACAAGGCGCCGAACCGCGACCGGTTCGCCTGGGAGACGACGATCGGCACCGAGCGAATGGAAAACGTGCACGCCCATGAAGGCGTGGGCGAAGATGAGTTCGTTGCTATGCGCACGGCGCGCGACGCGACGCTCGACATGCCTCGTCTGATTTTGCCGTCGGTGCAGGTCAACATGCGCGCCGGTCACCTGCCGGAGCCCGACGCGAACGGCACCCGCTACCTCAAGCTCCCCCTCAATCTATTATGACCCCGTCGACGATGACGAGCCTGTCGCCCGTGGCAGCCTTGGCGGGCGGTGCGCTGATCGGCCTCGCGGCAGCGGCGCTGCTGCTGCTTTCGGGCCGCATTGCCGGGGTCAGTGGCATGACGGCGCGCGCCACGGGAATCGCCGATGCGGGAACGCCCTGGGGGCTGGCGGCTGCCTTCGTGTGCGGTCTTCCGATTGGCGCCGGTCTCGTGACGATGTTCGTTCGCGTGCCAGTGATCGCCGTCACCTCCTCCGTGCCTTTGCTGATCGGGGCCGGTCTGATGGTCGGCTTCGGGACGCGGCTCGGCAACGGCTGTACGAGCGGGCATGGCGTCTGCGGCGTGGCGCGCCTGTCGCCGCGCTCGCTCGCCGCGACCGCAACCTTCATGGCATTTGGCTTCGCGACCGTGTTTCTCGTGCGCCATTTGATTGGGCGCTGAGTCGGTGCGCGGCTTCCTCTCCGCGCTGGTCGTCGGAATCGTTTTCGGCGCTGGCTTGGCCGTCTCTGACATGGTCAATCCGGCGCGTGTCCTCGCGTTTCTGGATCTCGCCGGCGACTGGGATCCGACGCTCGCCTTCGTGATGGCGGGCGCCACCGTGCCGGCGGCGCTCGGCTATCTCGTCAGGCGTGGCATGTCCGCACCGTTGCTCGCCGCCGAATTCCGCATTCCGCAGAACCGCAAACCGGATCGGTCATTGCTTGCCGGCGCAGCGATATTCGGCGCCGGCTGGGGGCTGGTCGGCTTCTGTCCCGGCCCCGCCATAGCTGGGCTCGTCTATGGATTCTGGCAGTCCTGGCTTTTCGTCGCCGCGATGCTCGTCGGCATGGCGCTGCACCGCTTCACCTTCGCCAGATAGGGGTTCCTCATGCAGACAAATCCGCTCAGCCCCGACTTTGCGGTCGGGCCTCAGATCGATCCGAGCGCGCTCGCCGCAATAGCCGCGCAGGGATTTCGGGGTATCGTCAACAACCGGCCTGACGATGAGGAGCAAGGCCAGCCCGCCAGCGTAGACATCGCAGCGGAGGCCGCGCGCCTCGGACTCGCCTATCGCTACATTCCCGTCGGCGAGGGCCGGGCGATCGAGCCCGCGACCGAGGCGCTGCGGACCTTTCTCGCTGAGGCCGACGGGCCGGTCTTCGCCTTCTGCCGCACCGGCAATCGCAGCGCGAAGCTCTGGGCGCTCGCCACCCAAGCGCACTAGCGGCGGCCAATGCTCGACAGCGTGCAATATGTCCTCGGCGCCGGCTCCGGCATGCTTGTCGGCTTCGTGCTGGGGCTGGTCGGTGGAGGCGGCTCGATCCTGGCGGTGCCGTTGCTTGTTTATCTGGTCGGCGTTTCGAACCCGCACGTCGCGATCGGGACCAGCGCGCTCGCGGTGGGGGTCAATGCCGCCACGGGCCTTGCCAATCATGCGCGCGCCGGAACGGTAAAATGGCGCTGCGCCCTCACTTATGCCGCAGCTGGCGTAGCTGGCGCGTTCCTGGGCTCCACGGCCGGCAAGGCCTTCGATGGGCAGCGGCTGCTCTTCCTGTTTGCGCTCGTCATGGTGCTGGTTGGAGCGCTGATGCTACATCGCCGCCACGCCGCTGGAAATCATGACGTGTCATTGAACCGCGAGATGGCACCGAAAGTTGTCGGCTACGGCGCGGTGACTGGCGCCTTTTCCGGCTTCTTCGGAATTGGCGGCGGCTTTCTCATCGTCCCGGGGTTGATTGCCTCGACAGGGATGCCGATGATCAACGCAATTGGCTCATCGCTCGTCGCGGTGACAGCGTTCGGCCTGACAACCGCCTTCAATTATGCGCTGTCCGGACTGGTCGATTGGCTGCTGGCGCTCTCTTTCATCCTTGGCGGCCTCGCCGGCGGCTATATCGGCACGAAGCTTGCGCGTCGCCTCTCCGCCGCGCGTGGCCGTCTCAACACTATCTTCGCAGTCCTGATCTTCATCGTCGCCGGCTATATGCTGTGGCGGAGCGCTGCGGCATGATGCGGGAGTCGCCTGCACCCCCCGATGACCTGCAATCTTGTTGCTGCGGAGGACGAATGGGACCTGTTGGGCCCTTTGTCTTGGGGAGAGCCTTACCCCGCGACTCTAAAACAGGTGCGGCGTGCCAATTGCTCTCGCGCCTCCCCCAATTATCCTGTGCCTCGATCGCCGCCAGCCGATACAGCCAAAGCATCGCTATCGCCTTTCTGCCATAGTCCGACTTCCGCTTCCGCAATGTAACGCCTGCCCCGGAGAGGGAGAGGTGTCTTGGATTCCGCCAACACAGAAGACGGGTACCA
>JBFWUJ010000025.1:0-3963 GCA_050247295.1 Sphingomonas sp.
GCGCCGCGCCCGCCAGCTTCACCGATGCGACTCCGCCGGTGTTCGAGGGCCGGCCGCTCGGCCTGCGCGGCTTCGATGCCGACGGCATGCTGAAGGACGCCCGGCTGGCGCTCGCCGGCGAGGCCGATGCGAAGATCCGCGAGCTCTTCGCCAATGACGAGATCGCCACCATCCACGCCCACAATGCCGCGCATGGCTGCTTCGCCGCGCGGATCGAAAGGAACTGACCCCGGCCGGCCGCGCCGGCCCGGCATTTTCCTACAGGCACCCGCTTTGGCTAGGATGGCCCATGCCAGGCCTTGTTCCTCCGCCGGCCGCGGCCGGTCTTCGGTCTTTCGCGTGCGGCGCCTTGCCCGTTCCACTGGTCACGACGCGTCGTCTCTGCGCCGTCGGCGCCATTTCTGCTTCCATTTCCGCTTCTGGCGGAAAAACCGTTCATCGTCGGGGCGATACGCAATGGGGGTGCATGACCTTTGCGGCGCCTCGAGGCGCCTTTCCTGCGACGCCGCATGGCATCGACCCGCGTTCCGGCAGGCCGTTGGACGGGACGGTGGCCGATTGCTTTCAACGGCGCGCGCCAACCGCCTGCGATCGCTGCGGAACCGGGGGCAAAGGCCATGAAAACGGCGCCTCATCCGGGGACTTTCGTGAACTTGTGGCCGGAAACGCCGTCGAATCAATCACTTCGCCTGGGCCGGTGCGGCACTGTTTTGGCCGCAAGCGGCGGGACGCGGGCGGCCGGCGCGGCGGCTATTTTCGGGCCGACAAGGAGACGAACCATGCCCGTGCTTGCACCCCTGATCCGTCGCGATAGACCGGCGGCTGTGAACGATCGCTTCCCCGTCACCGACGATCAGGCCTGGGCCGCCTTCGAACGGCGCGACCGGAGCTGGGACGGGCGGATCATCGGCGCTGTGAAGACGACCGGCATCTATTGCCGCCCGTCCTGCCCGGCCCGTCGTCCGAAGCGCGAGAATGTCGAATTCTTTCCGGATGGCGCCGCCGCCCGCGCCGCGGGCTATCGCGCCTGCCTGCGCTGCGAGCCCGATGAGGTGAACCGCGAGGAGATCGCGCTGGAAAAGGCGTTCAGGTGTCTCGCCGAAGCGGAAGAGGCGCCTTCGCTGGAGATGCTCGCCGCCGCGGTCGGCTATTCGCCGCATCACTTCCACCGGCTGTTCAAGCGCGCGACCGGGGTCACGCCGGCGGCTTATGCGCGCAGCTTGCGCGCCCGCCGGGTGCAGGCGGCGCTGGAGGAGACAGGGCGGATCACCGATGCCATTTACGATGCCGGCTATTCCGGGCCGGCCCGCTTCTATGCCGATGCCAAGGCGCGGCTGGGCATGACGCCCTCCGCCTGGCGCGACGGCGGCCGCGGCGAGATCATCCGCTGGGCGATCGCCGACACCGATCTGGGCGCGATGCTGGTCGCGGCGACCGGCAAGGGCATCTGCCGGCTTTCGTTCGACGAGGACGAATCGGAGCTTGCCCGCCGCTTCCCGAAGGCGGAGATCGTCCATGGCGGGCGCGAGATGGCCGATCTGGTGCGGCGGACGGTGGCGGCGGTGAACGCGCCGGAAAAGCCGCACGATCTTCCGCTGGACGTGCGCGGCACGGCCTTTCAGGAAGCGGTCTGGCGGGAGCTGACCCGCATCCCGGCCGGGGAGACGCGCAGCTACGCCCAGATCGCGGCGGCGGTCGGCAAGCCCCGGGCGGTGCGGGCGGCGGGCTCGGCCAATGGCGACAACGCCGTCGCCGTGCTGATCCCCTGCCACCGGGTGATCCGCACCGATGGCAGCCTCGGCGGCTATGCCTATGGGCTCGATCGCAAGGAAAAGCTGCTGGCGCGCGAGGCGGGCGGGCCCGGCTAGAGGAAGCTGTAGGGATCGACGTCCACGGCCACGCGGACGCCGCGCGGCAGCGCCGCCTCGCTCAGCCAGTCGCGGATGATCTCCTGCACTGGCACCGTCCGCGCGGCGTGGACCAGCAGGCGGTGGCGATGGCGGCCGCGCAGCATCGCCAGCGGCGCCGGGGCCGGGCCGAGCACGATCATGTTGTCATGGCGCGGTGCGGCGCGCCCGATCGCGCGCGCGGCCTCGGCGGCGGCCGCCTGGTCCTCGGCGCTGACGATGATCGCGGCGAGGCGGCCGAACGGCGGCATTCCCGCCTGCCGCCGCGCCTCGGTCTCGGCCGCGTAGAAGCCCGCGGCATCGCCGGTGATCAGGGCCTGCATCACCGGCGCAGACGGGTCGTGGCTCTGGACCAGCACGCGTCCCGGCTTGTCGCCGCGCCCGGCGCGCCCGGCCGCCTGGCGAATCTGCTGGAAGGTCCGTTCGGCGGCGCGCAGGTCGCCGCCGGAAAGGGCGAGGTCGGCGTCGACCACCCCGACCAGGGTCAGGCTCGGGAAATGATAGCCCTTGGTGACCAGCTGGGTGCCGATCACGATGTCGATCTCGCCCGCCTCCATCCGCCCGACGAACTCCGCCGCCTTGGCCGGGGACCAGATCGTGTCCGAGGTGACGACGGCGGTCCGCGCGTCGGGAAAGAGCGCCGCGACCTCGTCGGCGATCCGCTCGACCCCGGGACCGCAGGCGACCAGGCTGTCATCCTCGCCGCATTCCGGGCAGGCCCCGGGGATCGGCATCACATGACCGCAATGGTGGCAGGCGAGGCGGCGGGTGAAGCGGTGCTCGACCATCCAGGCGGTGCAGTTCGGGCATTGAAAGCGATGGCCGCAATGGCGGCAAAGCGTCAGCGGCGCGTAGCCGCGTCGATTGAGGAAGAGCAGCGACTGTTCCTCGGCATCGAGATTCTCTTCGAGCGCCGCGACCAGGGTCGGCGCCAGCCAGCGGCCACGCGGCGGTGGATCGCGAAGCAGATCGATCGGCGCCATGGCGGGGAGCTTCGCGCCGCCGAAGCGGTCCGGCAGCCGCAGCTCCGCATAGACACCTGTCTCGACCATATGCCGGGTCTCGATCGCCGGCGTCGCGGACGCCAGGAGCACGGGGATATCTTCGAACCGTCCCCGCATCACCGCGACGTCGCGGGCGTGATACTGGACGCCGTCTTCCTGCTTGAAGCTGGCCTCGTGCGCCTCGTCGACAACGATCAGCCCGAGGTTCGCATAAGGCAGGAACAGAGCCGATCGGGCGCCGACCACGACCCGCGCTTCGCCGCTCGCGATCGCGCGCCAGGCGCGGCGACGCTGCGATTGGCGCAGACCCGAATGCCAGGCGACGGGCTCGCAGCCGAAGCGTGCGGCGAAACGTTTGAGGAAGGGTTCGGTGAGTGCGATTTCGGGTAACAGCACCAACGCCTGCCTGCCGCCCCGGATCGCTTCCGCCACCGCCTCGAAATAGACTTCGGTCTTGCCCGATCCGGTGACGCCGTCGAGCAGCCATGGCGCAAAGACGGATGCCTTCACGGAGTCGCGCAGGGTCGCCGCCGCCTCGTGCTGGGCAGGCTCGAGCGCAGGCGGCGCGAAATCTGGATCGGGATCGGGATAGGCATCGTCGATCGAAACTTCGATCGGCTCGATCGCTCCCACCTTCACCAGGCCGCGGATCACGCCGTCCGACACGCCGGCGACGATCGCCAGCTCGCTCACCAGGCCTTGCCGCTCGCCGATCCGGTCCAACGCCTGCGCACGTTGCGGCGTCATGCGGTCTGGGACATGGCCTGTTGCGCGATATTCCACGATCGATCGCGCGCTTTCCAGTGCGCCCGACGAGGGCAGCGCCATCCGTAGCACCGACGCGAGCGGCGAAAGATAATAGTCCGCCGTCCATTCGATCAGGCGGCGCAGCGGTGCGCCCAGCGGGGGCAGATCATAAGCATGTAGGAGAGGGCGGAGCCGATTGTCGCCGACCTCCTCGGCCGGCAGCCGCTCCGGCTCCCAGACGACACCGACAAGCTGGCGCGGCCCCAGCGGCGCGACCACGATCGAGCCCGGCTCCACCGACATGC
>JBFWUJ010000025.1:4063-21488 GCA_050247295.1 Sphingomonas sp.
AGGAGAGGGCGGAGCCGATTGTCGCCGACCTCCTCGGCCGGCAGCCGCTCCGGCTCCCAGACGACACCGACAAGCTGGCGCGGCCCCAGCGGCGCGACCACGATCGAGCCCGGCTCCACCGACATGCCTTGCGGCACCCGATAGTCGAGCGGGCCAAGGGCGCTGTTCAATACGATCAGTCGGGCGCGATTCATGCTGACGCCTAGATAGGATTTCTACGCAGTGGCAGGAAATGGCGGCGGGCGGGAGGGGCCGCGGGCGCGATCGCGCAACGATGGCGCGACAGAATGGCCGCGTTCGGATAGGGCCGACAGGGTTGGCAACGAGTGGCGTGGTCATGGCGTGAGATCGGGCACAGAATTGAATCGCCTGCTGGCGATGATGGACGTCGCCGTGCGGCATCTGGACCGGCGTCGGCTGGACGGCATCATCGAGCAGGCGGCGGCGATGCCCGGCTGCGTCGGCTTCGCTTATGTCAGCAGCGGCAGGGCGGGCCTGACATCGCCGGACCGCCATGCGCGCCGGTGCGACGCAGGCACGATGATCCTGATCCCGGCCGGGCTCAACATGTCCTTCGCGGCCGAACCGGATGGCGAGGCTGCGGAACTGGTGATCGGCGTCGCCGAAGTCCGGCTTTCCGGCGCCGGGCTGCTGGACCGGATCAAGGTGCCGATCTTCGCCGCGCTCGGCGATTCGGCCCTGGTTCGCCACTCCGTGGAGGCGCTCGCGGGGCTCGGCAGCGGCGATCGATCGGCGGTCGGCGCCGGCCCGCTCGCCGATAGCCTGATGAAGACCTGCATCCTTACCGTGCTGATGGATTTCTTCGGCCGGCCGGGTATCGATCTCAAGATCATCGGGGCACTGGCCGACCCGCGGCTGGCGACCGTCATCGCTTCCGTCCTCGAACGGCCGCAGGAGCCGCATAGCCTTGCCAGCATGGCCGAGCGCGCCGGACTCAGCCGATCCGCCTTCTCGCGTTTGTTTGCCGAAGCGATGGGACAGCCGCCGACGGAATTCGTGGGCAAGACCCGCCTTTATTATGCGGCGGAGATCCTGCGCAGCAGCGCGGCGCCGATCAAGACAGTCGCGGGGAGCGTCGGCTTTTCCAGCCGCAGCCATTTTTCACGCGCTTTTCGAGAAGCTTACGGCGTCGATCCAACGGCCTATCGGCAGGCGCAGGCGATCGATCGGGCGCCACCGGTGCGGCAGGACCTGAAGGAAATCGGGACGATTGCCGCCCGAAACGCAGCCCGGCCCGCCGCGAAATGAGACCAATTCGGGTCGTTTAGGCACCGGATCGCGGGAAACCCGCGTGCGTCGTGACGTTAACGGCAATCAACCGTCACTGCACAAGGGATCGCTCCATGAAACCCATCCAGATCGTTGCCGCCGCCTTCGTGGCCGCCACCGCTTCGCCCGCCCTCGCACAGGACGCGGACAATTGGACCGGTTTCTATGTCGGCGGCCATTTCGGTTACGGCTTCCAGCCGAACGACGACGACGAGACGATCCTGTTCGATACCAATCTGGACGGCAGGTTCGGGGAAACGGTGAACACCACAGCGCCCGCCAACGCCTTCTCGCCCGGCTTCTGCGGCGGCTCCGCGAACGGCAACGCGCCGGCCGCAGGCTGTCGCGACGACCGGGACGGGATCGAATTCGGCATCCAGGCCGGCTACGATTATCAGGCCCCCGGCAGCATGTTCGTCGTCGGCATGGCGGTGGATTATTCGCGGAGCCGGTTGCGCGACAGCGTCACCGGTTTCAGCACCACGCCGGCAAGCTATACGATGACCCGGCGGCTGCGCGACGTGGCGACGTTTCGCGGCCGGCTCGGCCTTTCGACGGGCCGGGCCCTGATCTACGCCACCGGCGGCCTTGCTTATGGCAGCATTCGCAACAGCTTCACCACCACCAACACCGCCAACGCCTTTACCGACAACGGCGATGAGCGGGGCTGGGGCGGCGTGATCGGCGGCGGCGTCGAATACCGGCTGGCCCGCAACTTCTCGATCGGCGCCGAATATCTGTACCGCAGCATCGATGCCGGCGACTATGTCGTGCGCGCCGGTCCGGGCACCGCGGGTCTCACCAACCCGTTCCGGATCGTCAATCCGAACGGCACCGATTTCCTGCGCAGCGACGATCGCATGAGTTCGCACGGGTTGCGGCTGACCGCCAATTATCGCTTCTGAGACAGCGAGGGGGTGGGCGGCCTTTCGAGGCCGCCCGCTTTTCGTTCAGCGCATCTCCAGCACCGTGGCGACCGCGGCAATCCCGCCCAACAGGTGATCGACGCGGACATTCTCGTCTTCGGCATGCTGGTTGTTGTCGTGGTTCCACAGACCGAGGGTAACGGTCGGTGCGCCCAGCTCCTGACGGATCACATAAAGCGGCAAGCTGCCGCCCAGGCTGGGCAGCACCACCAGCGCGCCATTGTCGCGCATCGCCCGGATCAGCGATTGCGCCAGCGGATCATCGAGCGGCGTCCGCTCGGCCGGATAGCCCGGTTGCCGGGTAACGGTGGCAATCCGGGGGTGGCGACGGCGCTCCTCGATCGTCGGCTGGCGGTCCAGCACGTGGTAGCCCCGGGTCCGGATATGGGCGATCACCCGATCGACCTGGCGCGTCGGATCGTTCCCCAGCACGAGGCGCAGGTCGAGCGCGGCGGTCGCGGCGGTCGGGATCACATTGCGCGATCGCTCGCCCACGTCGGCGCTGCGGATGCCGTTGATGTTGAGCGACGGCAGGTTGATGCGCTCCGTCAGGCGCGCGCCATCGCCCTCGGTCCAGCCGAGGCCGAGTTCCTGGCGCAGCTGATCGTCCGGCGCCGGCACCGCCGCGATCGCCGCCCGCTCGGCGGCGGTAAGCGGCACGACATCGTCGTAAAAGCCGGCGATCGTCACCCGGCCGGTCTCGTCCTTCATGGAGGCGAGCAATTCGGCGAGCATCTGCGCCGGGTTGGGCGCCCAATTGCCGTAATGACCGCTGTGCAAAGGCCTGACCGGACCGTGGACCGTCACCTCCATGTTGACGTCGCCGCGAACCCCCAGGCTGACCTGATGCGGGCCGGATTGATGTGCCGGTCCGTCGATGATCACCCAGCCATCCGAGCGCAGCGTTTCGCGATGGCGGCGGAGCAGGGCGGCAAGGTTGGGCGATCCCTGTTCCTCCTCGCCTTCGAAGACGATCCGGAGGTTGAAGGCCGGTTGCCGCCGCTCCGCGCGGAGGGCATCGACGGCGGCCAGCACCGCCATCACGCCGGCTTTGTCGTCCGATGCGCTGCGGGCGTAGATTCGCTGTCCCGCCCCTTCGCCGACGATGCGCGGGGCAAAGGGCGGCGTCACCTGCCAGTCGGCGGGCGTCACCGGCTGGCCGTCATAATGAGCGTAGAGGACATAGGTCCGGGTCGCGCCGGGAACCAGCCACTCGCCGTAGATCAGCGGCGGCGCCTGCCCGTCCTCGCTCTCGAGCAGGCGGGGAGCGAGGTTCCGGCGGCGCATCATCGCCATGATGTGATCGGCGTTGCGGCGGATATCGGCTCGGTTCGACGCGACATTGGGAATCGCCAGCAGCTCCAGATATTCGGCGAGGATGGCATCCCGGTTCGCCGCCACCCATTGGCTCGGCGTCGCGAAGGCGGCGGTGGCCGAAAAAAGCAGCGGAAGAACGAGCCAGCGCATCTTTCATGCATTCCTTCGATTGCCGAGCCGTTGGCTCCCACGCTAGGCAGGCCGGGTCAATCGCCGGGATATGCTCCATGAAATTCTTCGCCGACACCGCCGACACCGCCGATATCCAGGAGCTTGCCGCCACCGGCTTGCTTGACGGCGTCACCACCAATCCGTCGCTGATCCACAAAGCGGGGCGGGACTTCATCGAGGTGACGCGGGAGATTTGCGCGATCGTCGACGGGCCGGTCTCGGCCGAGGTGGTGGCGCTCGACCATGAGGGCATGATGCGCGAGGCGGAGACGCTGCGCGCGATCGCCGACAATGTCTGCATCAAGGTGCCGCTCACCATCGACGGGCTGAAGACCTGTAAGGCGCTGACCGGCGACGGGACGATGGTCAATGTCACGCTCTGCTTCTCGGCCAATCAGGCCTTGCTGGCGGCGAAGGCGGGTGCGACCTTCATCTCGCCCTTCGTCGGCCGGCACGACGATGTCGGCTATCCCGGCATGGAGCTGATCGCCGATATCCGGCAGATCTACGACAATTACGCCTTCGAGACCGAGATCCTGGTCGCCAGCGTCCGCAACCCGATCCACGTCCACGAGGCGGCGAAGCTTGGCGCCGACGTGATGACCGCGCCGCCCGCCGTGATCCGCCAGCTGTTCAAACATCCGCTGACAGATAACGGTATCAAGGCGTTTCTGGCCGACTGGGAGAAGACAGGGCAGAGCATTGGGTGACAAGGATCGCTTGATCCAGGCTGTGGCCGGCCGAACACGCCCCGGCGGGAATTTCTTGTAGCCATCGCTTCTTAACCATGTTCGGGTTAGCTTGCCCGCCATGGGAAGCGTCATCAGCTTTGAAAATCATGCGCTTGCGCGGCTACGCGAGCGGGTTGCGGCGGCGGAGGAGGCCAATCAGGACCTCATCGCCTTCGCCCGCGGCCATTCGGGCGCCGTCCATTCGATCCATGAAGCCGTCCTCGCCGCGATCGACGCCGAAGGGCTCGATCATCTGATCCATGTCGTGACGCAGGAATGGCCGCAGCTCCTGGGGCTCGACGCGGTGGCGGTGGCGCTTTTCGCCGGCGATATCGGCGTCCGGGCCGATGCTTCCGGCCTCCAGTTCATCAATCCCAAGCTCATCCAGCGTTCGATGCGCGACGTCGACGGGGTGCTGCTGCGCAGCGTCGATCGCGGCCATCCGCTGTTCGGGCCTGCCTGCGAGCTGATCCGGGCCGAGGCGCTGATCCGGCTGGACAGCGAGCCGCCGCTGCCGCGCGGCCTGCTGGCGCTCGGGCAGCGCGGCGCGCAATATTTCGAAACGCCGCACGGGTCGGAGCTCCTCGTCTTCATCGGCCATGTGCTGACCCGCTGCATGGGCCGGTGGCTGATCCCCTGACAGGCCATCCCGCATCCGGCCTGGCCCGCCGCTGGGCCGATCACCTTGCCCGCGACCGCCGCCGTTCGGAACATACGGTCCGCGCTTATGCCGCCACCGCGCACCGGCTGATCGCCTTCCTCGCGGAGCATCTGGGCGGCGAGGTGGACGGCAAGGCGCTCGCCGGGCTGACCCCGGCGGACCTACGGGCCTATCTCACCCGCCGCCGCGCCGAGGGGCTGGCCAACGTATCGACGGCGCGCGAGCTGTCGGCGGTTCGCGGCTTCCTCACCTTCGCCGCGGCAGAAGCGGGGCATGATGCGTCGCCGCCACGGGTCAGGAGCCCGAAACGGCCGCGCTCGGTGCCGCGCCCGATTGCCCCGGACGAGGCGGTCGCGCTGGCCGAGGAGGCGGCCGAGAATGCGTCCGAGCCCTGGCTCGCGGCACGCGATGAAGCGGTGCTGATGCTGCTCTACGGCTCCGGGCTCAGAGTCGCCGAGGCGCTGGGTCTTACGGGCGCGGCGCTGCCACTCGGCGAGGCGATCAGCGTCACCGGAAAACGCAACAAGACCCGGATCGTGCCGCTGCTCGCGCCGGTGAAGGAGGCGATCGAGCGTTATCTGGCGCTGAGCCCCTATGCCCCCTCACGCGACGAACCCCTGTTCCGCGGGGCACGGGGCGGACCATTGAGAGGCGAGATGATCCGCCGGGCGGTGGCCAGGGCGCGGCGTGCGCTCGGACTTTCCGAACGGACGACGCCGCACGCCCTGCGCCACAGTTTCGCCACCCATCTGCTCGGCCGGGGCGCCGACCTGCGCCAGCTGCAGGAGTTGCTCGGCCATGCGAGCCTGAGCTCGACCCAGATCTACACGGCGGTGGATGCCGCGCATTTGATGGACGTCTATCGGCACGCCCATCCGCGCGCCTGACCGGTCAGGCCCGGCGGCGCCTCCAGGTGATCTGCCGCCAGATATACCACAGGGTGAAGAAGAGCACGGTCGCCGAGGTGATCGGCCCGACGATATGGTTGATCGGGCCGAAGCTGGCGCCTACGCCATAGCCGGCGGCGGCGAAAAGGCCGCTCCAGATCGCGGTGCCGGCGGTCGACCAGAAAAGATAGCGCCAGACCGGCATGCCGAAAAAGCCGGCGGGGAGAGAGATGAAGGTGCGGACCCCCGGAAGGACCCGGGCCGCGAAGACGATGCCGCCGCCATAGCGCTCGAACATCCGTTCCAGCTTCACCAGATCGCGGCAGTCCATCGTGAGCCAACGGCCATGCCGATCGACAAACCCCGCAAAGCGTTCGCGGCCGACCGAACGGGCGATCATGTACCAGCAATAATTGCCGAACATCGATCCGGCGGTCGCGGCGACGATCACGCCCGGCAGGCTCATCGGTCCGTGCGCGGCGCTGAGGCCGGCGAGCGGCAGGATCACTTCGGAGGGGATGAACGGCAGCATCGTTTCGAGCAGCATCAGGCCGAACACGCCCGCATAGCCGCCCCAATCGATCAGCCGGATCATCCAGTCGGTCATGCGAGGCTCAGGCCAGCTTTGCCTCGATCGCGTCCCAGATGCGGGCCGGCGTGTCGGTGCCGTTGAACCGGTCGATGGCGACGATCCCGGTGGGCGAGGTGACGTTGATCTCGGTCAGCCATTCGCCGCCGATCACGTCGATGCCGACGAAGAGGAGTCCGCGGGCCTTCAATTCAGGGGCGAGCGCGGCGCAGATTTCCCGCTCGCGCGGGGTAAGCTCGGTCTTGGCCGCCTTGCCGCCGACCGCGAGGTTGGACCGGATTTCGCCTTCACCGGGGATGCGGTTCACGGCCCCGGTCACCTCGCCATCGACAAGGACGATGCGTTTGTCCCCTTCCGCCACCCCGGGCAGGAAGGCCTGGATCATGTGCGGCTCGCGATAGGCGGTGTTGAAGACCTCGATCAGCGACGCGAGATTGGCGCCGTCGCGGCCGATCCTGAAGATCGCCTTGCCGCCATTGCCGTGCAGCGGCTTGATGACGATCTCGCCATGCTTTTCCAGGAACTCTCGGGCGACGCCAAGCGAACGGGTGATCGCCGTCGGCGGCATGAAGCGGGCATAATCGAGCACCCAGACCTTTTCCGGCGCGTTGCGGACGTTGGCCGGATCATTGACCACCAAGGTCTCGCTCTGGATGCGCTCCAGCAGATGGGTGGCGGTGATGTAGCCGAGGTCGAACGGCGGATCCTGCCGCATCAGGACCACGTCCACGTCGCGGCCGAGGTCGAGAATCCTGGGTTCGCCGAGGCGGTAATGGTCGCCGGCCACGCGCTGGACGGCAACCGGATAGCCCATCGTCCACAGCCGGCCGTCGATCCAGCTCAGCGCGTCGGCGGCATAGTGCCAAAGGCGATGCCCGCGGGCCTGCGCACCCAGCATGATCGCGAAAGTCGAATCGCCCTCGATATTGATGCCCTCGAGCGGGTCCATCTGCACGGCGACGTCGAGGCTCATGGCCGCTGCCCTAGTCGAGTAAAACGGCGCTGTCACCCGCGCCAGATATCGGCGACATGGCGCGGCAAGCGGCCGGGGACGACAAAGACCGCGTCGATCCTTATCGTGTCGCCCGGCCTTGTGAAGCGGGCCGCGAGCGCTTCCGCCGCGCGGGCGACCCGGCGCAGCCGATAATCGTCGAGCGCCAGCGCCGCATCCGCCGCCGTCGCCCGCGCCTTGACCTCTACAAAGGCGAGCGTGCGCCCGCGACGGGCAACAAGATCGATCTCGCCGACCGGCGTTCGCGCCCGCCGCGCAAGGATCCGCCAGCCCCTGAGCCGTAGCCACCAGGCGGCGAGCGTCTCGGCCCGCCGGCCGCCGCGCTCGGCTCGCTGGCGCTTCATTTCAAATGCTGGGCACGGGCATAGACATCGCGCTTCGGCAGCCCCAGCCGGGCCGACACCTCGGCCGCCGCCCGCGAGGGCGTGAGGGTGACCATCGCTTCGCGCAATGCCGCGTCCATATCGGCCTCGCTCGCGGCCGCGGCTTCGCCCGGCGGCCCCACCACGATCACGATCTCGCCCTTGGGCGGCGCATCGGCATAGCGCCCGGCGAGATCGGCGAGCGAACCGATCGCCGTTTCCTCGAAGCGCTTGCTGATCTCCCGCGCGACGGCCGCGTCGCGATCCCCAAGGCCTTCCGCCAGCGCCTCCAGCGAAGCCGCCAGTCGCGGACCGCTTTCATAGAATATCAGGGAGCCGCGGAACGACGATGCCTCGGCGATGGCCGCCGCGCGCGCCTTCGCCCTGGTCGGAAGGAAGCCCAGAAAGGCGAACCGGTCGGTGGGAAGGCCGGCGAGGGTGAGCGCGGCGATGGCGGCGGAGGGGCCGGGAATGGTGGTGACGGGGATACCGGCGGCGCGGGCGTCGCGGACGAGCTTGTAGCCGGGATCGGAAATGAGCGGCGTGCCGGCGTCGCTGACCAGCGCGACCGCCTCGCTCGCCATCCGCGCGATCAGGCCGGGGCGCGCGCGCTCGGCATTGTGATCGTGATAGGGCGTCATCGGCCGCCTGGCGCCGATGTGATGAAGGAGCTTCGCGGTCACACGGCTGTCTTCAACGGCGATCAGATCGGCAGCGGCCAAGATCGCGGCGGCGCGTGGGCCAAGGTCGGAAAGATTGCCGATCGGCGTCGCGACGATATAGAGGCCGGGCTCGAGTTTTTCCGTCATACAGGATCATCGTCATGGCATCGCTGTCCCTCCGCCTGCAAGCCGCGCGTTGGCCAAGCGCGGGAGAGCTTGCGCGACTGCTGCTCATCGCGCTGATGGCAATGGTGATCGCCGGCTGCGTGCCGCGCTCGCGGCCCACGCCGCCGCCGGTCCAACCGGAAGCAACCGAGCCGACCCGGCCGATCGGCCGGCTGCCTGCCGACGAAACGCGGAACCGGGTCGCCGTGCTTGTGCCGCTGAGCGGCGCCAATGCGGCGCTCGGGCAATCGCTGCTCAACGCCGCCAATCTGGCCTTGCTCGACACCGGTGGCCAGCGGATCCGAATCACCGGATACGATACGGCGCGCGGTGCGGCGGCGGCGGCGAACGAGGCGCTGGAGGACGGCAACGCGCTGTTCCTCGGGCCGCTGCTGGCGGAGGACGTCAGGGAGATCGCGCCGATCGCGCGCTCGGCCGGGGTTCCGGTGCTGGCCTTCTCGAACGACGTCAGCATCGCCGGCGATGGCGTCTACCTGCTTGGCCTTGCGCCGGCCCAGTCGATCAACCGGGTGATCGCCTTTGCGGCGTCGCGCGGGATGCGGCGATTCGCGGGGCTGGTGCCGACCGGCACCTACGGCCAACGGACCGGACAGGCGCTGACGGCGGCGGTCGAAGGCGCCAGCGGCAGCCTGGTGGGAATGGAAAGCTATTCGCGCACCGCCGCCGACATGCGGGCGGCCGCGGCGCGCCTCAACGGCCATGGCCGCGCCGACGCCGTCCTGATCGCCGACGGGGCGCAGGTCGCGCTCCAGTTCGCCCCGGTAGTGCGCGGCACGGCGCCGCCACAGCCACGGCTGATGGGCACCGAATTGTGGGCCACGGAGGCCAATATCGCCGCCAGCCCCGCCCTTCGCGGCGCCTGGTTCGCGGCCCCGACGGACGCCAATTTCGCCGCCTTTCGCAACCGCTACCGCGCGCGCTACAACAGTGCGCCGTTCCGGCTCGCCAGCATGGGCTATGACGCCGTGCTGCTGGCCGTCAGGATCGCCGCCGACTGGCCTATCGGGCGCCGCTTCCCGGCTCGTGAGCTTCGGGAATCGACCGGCTTTTCCGGCGTCGACGGCGCCTTCCGCTTCGGCCGCGACGGGGTCGCCGAGCGGGCGCTGGAAGTGCGGGAAGTCGGCGCGAGCGGAACGACGGTGGCATCGCCGGCGCCGCGCGGCTTCGAATAGGTCAGACAGCGATCTCGGCGAGCACCGCGTTCAGCACCAGCATGCCCGCCGGCGTCGCGCGCAGCCGGTCATCGTCCGCTCTCAGCAACCCGCGGCCGGCCAGCCGGTCGACCGCAGCACGGTCGACCGGATCGCGGCCGCCGAGCGCCGCGAGCCGGGCCAAGTCGACGCCCTCGCCCAGCCTCAAGCCCATCAGCAGCGCCTCGATCGCCTGATCGACGGGCTGGATCGCCGTCTCCTCGGCGATGCCGTGCCGGTGGCGGGAAATCGCGGCGAGCCAGTTCTCAGGCTTGCGGTGACGGATGGTGGCGCGGCCGCCGCGCCGCCCGTGCGCGCCCGGCCCGACGCCGGCATAGGCGCCGTAGCGCCAGTAAGTGAGGTTGTGGCGGCTCTCCTCCCCCGGCCGGGCATGGTTGGAGATTTCGTATGCGGGCAGGCCTGCCTCCGCGGTCATTGCCTGCGTCAGTTCGTACAGCGTTGCACCCTCATCGGCCTCGGCGGGGACGAGATCGCCTTTTGCCGCCAGGGTGGCGAAGCGCGTACCGGGCTCGATCGTGAGCTGATAGAGCGACAAATGGCCCAGATCGAAGCCGAGCGCCTCGCCCAGTTCGGCTTCCCATTGCGCCGCGGTCTGGCCGGGCCGGGCGTAGATCAGATCGATGCTCAGCCGCTCGAAAACCGACTGGGCGGTGCCGATCGCCATCAGCGCCTCGTCGACCCCATGGGCGCGGCCCAGGAAAGCGAGCGCCTCGGCCCGGAGCGACTGGACGCCGAGCGAGACGCGGTTGACGCCGGCGCGGGCAAGATCGGCGAAGCGCGCCGCCTCGACCGACGACG
The DNA here is from genome assembly GCA_050247295.1 of Sphingomonas sp. Lineage (GTDB taxonomy): Bacteria > Pseudomonadota > Alphaproteobacteria > Sphingomonadales > Sphingomonadaceae > Allosphingosinicella. The sequence goes on from JBFWUJ010000025.1 coordinate 14,867, forward strand.
GATTGGCCTCCAGCGTGATCTCGATACCGGGCGCGAAGACCCAACGGCGTGCCGCCGCCTCGATCAATGCCGCGACCGTCTTCGGCGGCATCAGCGACGGCGTCCCACCGCCGAAGAAGATCGAGGTCAGCCGTCGCCCCGGCGCCTGCTCCGCTTCATGGGCGAGATCGGCAAGCAGGGCATCACGCCACCGATCCTGATCGATCGATTCGCGAACGTGGGAGTTGAAGTCGCAATAGGGACATTTGGAGACGCAGAACGGCCAGTGGACGTAGAGCGCCAGCGCTTCGGTCATCCGATCAGCGCCGCCACCAGCTTGGCGAACGCATCGGCGCGGTGGCTCATCGCGTGCTTTTCGGCGGGGTCCATCTCGCCGAAGGTCATCCGGTGACCGTTGGGGACAAAGATCGGATCGTAGCCGAAGCCATTGCTGCCGCGCGGCGGGAAGACGAGTGTGCCGTCGACCCGGCCCTCGAACCATTCGCTGTGGCCGTCCGGCCAGCAAACGGCGAGAGCGCAGATGAAATGGGCGTCGCGGCTGGCGTCGTCATCCAGCGACTCCAATTCGTCCTGCACCCGACGCATCGCCCGGCCGAAGTCCCGTTCGCCGGTGACTTCGCCCGGTCCCGCCTCCGGCGGCACGCTGGCGCCGGCCAGCGCCCAGCGGGCCGAGAAGATGCCGGGACGGTCGCCCAGCGCCTCGACGCACAGGCCGCTGTCGTCGGCCAGCGCCGGCAGGCCGGACAGATCGGCCGCCGCGCGGGCCTTGAGATCCGCATTGTCGATGAAGGTCGCGCCGATTTCATCCGGCTCCGGAAGCTCAAGCTCCGCCGCCGAGACGGGCTCGATTCCATAAGGCCCGAGCAGGTCGCGGATCTCGCGCACCTTGCCCTCATTATGGCTGGCGATGACCAGCTTGCCGGGGGTCAACCGGTGGCTCACCGGCCGGCCGCCTTGTCCTGCGCGGCGAAAATCTCCGCGCAGCCGATCCGGGCGAGGCGGAGCAGGCGCAACAGCCCCTCCTCGTCGAAACATTCGCCTTCGGCGGTGATCTGGGTTTCGATCAGCATGTTGTCGTCGGTCAGCACGAAATTGCCGTCGCAGCCGGCGTCGCTGTCCTCGACATAGTCGAGATCGAGCACCGACTGTCCGCCATGCACGCCGCAGCTCACCGCCGCGACCTTCCGTTGGATCGGATCAGCTTCGATCAGCTTCTTCTCGAGCAGCCCGTCGACGGCGATGCGCAGCGCCACCCAGGCACCGGAGATCGCCGCCGTGCGGGTGCCGCCGTCGGCCTGGATAACGTCGCAATCGAGCGTGATCTGGCGTTCGCCCAGCGCCTCAAGATCGGTGACGGCGCGCAGCGACCGGCCAATCAGACGCTGGATCTCCTGCGTCCGGCCCGATTGCTTGCCGCCCGCCGCCTCGCGCCGGCCGCGGGTGTGGGTGGCGCGCGGCAGCATGCCATATTCCGCCGTAACCCAGCCGCGTCCCTTGCCGCGCAACCAGCCCGGCAGGCTGGTCTCGACCGAGGCGGTGCACAGCACCCGCGTGTCGCCAAAGGCGACGAGGCAGCTCCCCTCTGCATGGCGGGCAAAGCCCGGCTCCATGATGATGGCGCGCATCTGGTCTGGCGCGCGGCCGGAAGGACGCATAATCTTCTCCGAAGAATGATCGGGCCGGGCCTTAGCCGCCGCACAGCGGTCGCGCCAGCCCAGGGAGGCGAAGGATGCGGATGCTGCTGACCGCGCTCGGGATGTTGATGATCCTCATGGGCCTGCTCTGGGTCGGGCAGGGCATGGGCTGGATCCGCTGGCCGACTGACAGCTTCATGATCGGCGTATCGGACTGGAGCTGGCGCGGGGCGCTGCTGGCGGTTGGCGGCGCCCTGTTGCTCTGGACGGCGCGGCGCCGCTGACTAGATCTGTACCTATGAGCACCGGCATCGGCGAACTGAACGATCGGGCGCGCGACATCTTCCGGATGGTCGTCGAAGCCTATCTGGAAAGCGGTCAGCCGGTGGGCTCGCGCACTCTGTCCCGGCTGCCGGTGCTGAACCTTTCGCCCGCCTCCATCCGCAACGTGATGCAGGATCTGGAGGAAGCGGGGCTGCTCGCCGCACCCTATACTTCGGCGGGCCGGGTGCCGACCGAGAGCGGCCTGCGCCTCTTCGTCGATGGGATCATGCAAGTGGCCGAGCCGCGCGCCGAGGAGCAGCGGGCGATTGCGGCGCAGGTCCGGCGGGGCGATCCGATCGAGGAAGCGATCGGCAACGCGACGGCGGCGCTTTCCGGCCTGTCCGCCTGCGCCGGCATCGTGCTGGTGCCGAAGGAGGAGCCGGCGATTCGCCAGCTCGCCTTTGCGCCTCTGTCGCCGCGCCAGGCGGTGGCGGTGTTGGTTGGCGCCGACGGCGGCGTCGAGAACCGGGTCGTCGATCTGCCGCCGGACGTGACGCCTTCGACCCTGGCGGAGGTCGGCAATTATGTTTCGGGACGACTTTCGGGGCTGACCCTGCGTGAAGCCCAGGCGCGGTTGGCGGAGGAAATTTCCGCCGGTGAGGCGGCGCTGGATGAGGCGGCGAAGGCGCTGATCGCGCGCGGTCTGGCGCTGTGGTCGCGGGACGGGGCGCGGCGACCGGTGCTGATCGTGCGCGGACAGGCCAATCTCATCGACGATCGTGCCGCCGCCGACCTTGACCGCGTTCGCCGGCTGCTTGACGAGCTGGAGGGCAAGGAGGAGATCGCCCGGCTGCTCGATCGGGCCCGCGACGGGGCGGCGATGAAGATCTTCATCGGTTCAGAGAACGAATTGTTCGCGCTTTCCGGCTCGTCGGTGATCGCGGCGCCCTATCGCGGCGTCGACGGCAAGGTGGTCGGCGTCGTCGGCGTAATCGGGCCGACCCGGTTGAACTATGCGCGGGTGGTTCCCATGGTGGACTTCACCGCGAAAACATTGTCGAGATTGATGGCATGAGTGACGAGGAAATGAAGGTCGAGGAAGCCGCCGAGGCGGCGGAAGCGGCCGAGGATGCAAGCATCGACGACGCGGTCGCCGAACTGGAGCGCGAACTAGAGGAGGTGCGGCAAACCGTCCTCTACGCCCAGGCCGAAACCCAGAATGTCCGCCGCCGGCTGGAGCAGGAGAAGCTCAATGCCGCGCAATATGCGGCGACCGCCTTCGCCCGCGACATGCTGAGCGTGAAGGACAATCTGGAGCGCGCACTGACGTCGATCCCGGAGGCGATGCGCACGGACGAGGCGATGAAGGGATTGGTGACCGGCCTCGAAGCGACCGGACGCGAGCTCGAAAGCGTGTTCCAGCGCCATGGCATCGCCCGGGTCGAGGCGATGGGTCAGAAGCTCGACCCGCATCTCCACCAGGCGATGATCGAGGTCCCCAGCGACGAGGCCGAACCCGGCACCATCGTCCAGGAGATGCAGTCCGGCTATACGATCAAGGAGCGCCTGCTGCGGCCGGCGCTCGTCGGAGTGGCGAAGAAGCCCTGACCTTTTTCGGCGGGGGCGCTAAGCCGTGGCCATGCGGCCGCTCGCTTTTGGCTTCCTGCTGATTCTCGGCCTCGCCGGTTGCGCGTCGGCGCAGCCGCGAACGACCGTCGCCTACGCCTGGGCGACGTTCGACCGCAGCAGTCTCACCGCGTCCGGGGCGTCGGGCCTCGCCGACCGGGTGCGGGGCCGGGCGCTGACGATCGACGATCCGGCACGGATCGCCTCGATCACCAAGCTGGTGGTGGCAATCGGGGGCATGCGGATGGTCGAGGCCGGGCAGCTCGATCTCGATCGCGATGTCTCGGACTATCTCGGCTGGCGGCTGCGTAACCCGGCCTTCCCGGATCGACCGATCACGCTCAGGATGCTGCTGTCGCATCAGTCTTCGGTTCAGGACGGCATCGAATATTGGACGATCCCGCTGGGGACGACGCTGCGGCAGGCGATGGCCAATCCCGCCGCGTTCGACGCGGCGCACCCGCCCGGCACCTATTTCCGCTATTCCAACCTCGGCTTCCCGCTGATCGCCTCGGCGATGGAGCGCGCCTCGGGCGAACGGTTCGATCTGCTGATGGAGCGGCTGGTGCTGCGCCCGCTCGGGCTCGATGCCTGCTTCAACTGGACGACCTGCTCCGATGCGGCGATCGCGCGGGCGGCGGTGTTGACCGAGCCGGACGGCACGGTGCTACGCGACGACCTGCAGGGGCGTCGGCCCGATTGCGCGGTGCTGGCACCTTCAGGCTGCGATCTTTCCACCTACCGGTTGGGGGACAATGGGGCGCTCTTCTCGCCGCAGGGCGGGCTGCGCATCTCGGTTCGCGACCTGACGACGATCGGGCGGCTGCTTCTGAACCGGGGCCGGCCGCTGATCGGCGAAGCCAGCTTCACGGCGATGACGGCGCGGGCCTGGTCCTTCGAAGGCGACAATGGCGAGAGCGATGGCGGCTTCTATTGCGACTACGGCCTTGCGGTGCAGCGCCTGCCGGTTGGCGGACCGAATTGCCGGGACGACCTCTTCGCTACCGAATGGGCGATGATCGGCCATGCCGGCGACGCCTATGGTCTGCGATCGGGGCTGTGGGCCGACGTGGAGAACGGAATCGGCATCGCCTTCTTCGCGATCGGCAACGGAGCCGATCCGCCGCGCGGACGCCATTCCGCCTATCGGGCGATCGAGGAACGGCTCGCGCGCCGGCTTCGCCGTTCACGCCCTTGACAGGTCGGCCCGGTTAAGGCGAACGGCATGACGATGCGCCGCACGATCGCTTCGGTCACCTATTATTGTCTCGCACGGACGGGACCGATCTGACGCGCGCTCAATAGCCTGGCACTCAATCGCACCCCGTCCGGACCTCCGGGCGGGGTTTTTCATTTCTGGAGAACCCCCGATGCTCACCAAGACGATGATCGACGCGCGCGGCGGCGACTGGACCATCCCGCAGGACTGGGAGCGGTTCACGCCGGCGGAGCATCGCGTGTGGGACACGCTGTTCGCCCGCCAGAGCGCGGCGCTCGAGAGTCGCGCGGTCAACGAGTTCTTCCTCGGCCTGGACGTCCTGAGGCTGTCGCGGCCGGGCATTCCGGACTTCGACGAGCTGAACGAGCGATTGTTCGTGCGCACGGGCTGGACCGTCGTGTCCGTCCCCGGGCTGGTGCCCGACGACGTCTTTTTCGCGCACCTGGCCGCGCGCCGCTTTCCGGCCGGCAACTTCATCCGCGCCGCCGACAGCCTCGACTATATCGAGCAGCCGGACGTCTTTCACGACGTGTTCGGCCATGTGCCGTTGCTGGCGCAGCCGGCGGTGGCGGATTTCATGCAGGCGATGGGCGCGGCGGGGCTGGCGGCGATGCGGGCCGACGCGCTGCACCGGCTGGCGCGGCTCTATTGGTACAGCGTCGAGTTCGGGCTGGCGCTGGAGGACGGGCGGCCCCGGATCTACGGGGCCGGTTTGCTCTCCAGCTTTGGCGAGAGCCGCTTCGCGCTGGAGAGCGCGGCGCCGCGTCGCCGGCCGTTCGCGCTCCGCCAGGTATTGCGCACGCGTTACCGCTCGGATGCATTCCAGCAGGGCTATTTCGTCATCGAAAGCTTCGACGCGTTGCTGAAGCTACTCGCCGACAATGAGCTCGAGGCGCTTTACGAAGAGCTGGACGACCAGCCCGATCTCGATCCCTGAGCCACCTGGGCCGCTAGATATCCTCGTGCACCATATCGATCTCGCGCACCCGGCGCTTCTGGCGGGCGGTGTCGACCAGGCGGCGGAGCTGCTCGCGCCGCTCCTGCGCCCGTTCGATGTCGCGCAGCACCAGATCGCCGGTCGCGCGGGTGGTTTCATCGCTCGAACTGATCGTGATGTGGCCAAGGCCGGCGATCTGGTTGACGATCGAAAAATTGATCCGCACGTCCTTTACCCGGTACAGTTCGATCTCGTCGATGCTCTTCATGATGATGCCGCGGCGGACGATCAGCCGTTCCTCGGTCATCTCATATTTCGCGGCGAGGTTCTGGATCCATTTGACCAGCACGATGGCGATCGCCGCGACGAGCAGCAGAAGCGGCAGCATTTCGAGCCGCGGCATCGGAATGGTTCCGGCCGACGCGAGGATCGTTCCGACGATCCCGGCGATGCCGAGCAGCACCGTCCCCCAACCGGCGAGCGTCCCGCGCAGCCAGCCCAGCGTCGAAGGCCGGAAGGTGTCGAGCGTGGGCTCGGTAGGCATAATCGATCCCCTTAGCTTTCGAGGCTAGCATCTCCGGCCCCGAAAGGAAGCAGGCTTTCGAGGAGTTCGAGAGGCGGTGCGCCGAAGTCGGTCCAGCCCAGACGCTGGATGAAGGCGTGGCGGACGATCTCCGCCTGCTGCTCGATCCCGTAGCGGGCGAACGGGCGGCCCTTTTCGATCGTGTATCGGTAGCGGCAGAAGGGATGGCGCATCAGCGGCAGATAGAGGCGGCCCTTGCTTTGCGCCTGCCAGACATGGGTCATCTCATGAACGAACAGTCCCTGCAGCTTGGTGTCCTCGGCAGCATAATCGTCGCTCCACAGATCGCTTTTCGCCGGGACATGGAGGTGCCCGCACGGTGCCATCAGCATGTTGCGCGGCTGAAAGGGCCACCATTT
>JBFWUJ010000025.1:21588-26775 GCA_050247295.1 Sphingomonas sp.
GTGATCGCGTTCACCAAGGAAGGCGAGCGGCTCGTCGGCCAGCCGGCGAAGCGCCAGGCAGTGACCAATCCCGATAATACCGTGTTCGCGGTGAAGCGCCTGATCGGCCGCCGGTTCGACGATCCGATCACCAAGAAGGACACCAAGCTGGTCCCCTATGAGATCGTCAAGGGCGCCAATGGCGATGCCTGGGTGAAGGCGGGCGGCAAGGATTACAGCCCGTCCCAGATTTCCGCATTCACGCTCCAGAAGATGAAGGAAACAGCCGAGGCCTATCTTGGCGAGACGGTGACGCAGGCGGTGATCACCGTTCCCGCCTATTTCAACGACGCGCAACGCCAGGCGACCAAGGATGCCGGCCAGATCGCCGGCCTCGAGGTGCTGCGGATCATCAATGAGCCGACCGCGGCGGCGCTGGCCTATGGCCTCGACAAGCAGGACGGCAAGACGATCGCGGTCTACGATCTCGGCGGCGGCACGTTCGATATTTCGATCCTTGAGATCGGCGACGGCGTCTTCGAGGTGAAGTCGACCAATGGCGACACGTTTCTCGGCGGCGAGGATTTCGACGCCAAGCTGGTCGATTGGCTGGCCGACAAGTTCAAGGCGAAGGAGAATATCGACCTGCGCCAGGACCGGCTGGCGCTGCAGCGGCTGAAGGAAGCGGCCGAGAAGGCGAAGATCGAGCTGTCGAGCGCGCAGACCACCGAGGTGAACCTGCCGTTCATCACCGCGCGGATGGAGGGCGGTGCTTCGACCCCGCTCCATCTCGTCGAGACGATCAACCGTGCCGACCTCGAGAAGATCGTCGGCGACCTGATCAAGCGGACGCTCGAGCCGTGCAAGAAGGCGCTCGCCGACGCCGGCCTGAAGGCCGATGAGGTGGCCGAAGTCGTTTTGGTCGGCGGCATGACCCGCATGCCGAAGGTCCGCGAGACGGTGAAGGAGTTTTTCGGCAAGGAGCCGCATACCGGCGTCAATCCGGATGAGGTTGTCGCCATGGGCGCGGCGATCCAGGCCGGCGTGCTGCAGGGCGAGGTCAAGGACGTCCTGCTGCTCGACGTGACCCCGCTGTCGCTCGGTATCGAAACTCTGGGTGGCGTTTTCACCCGGATGATCGACCGCAACACGACCATTCCCACAAAGAAAACGCAGACCTATTCGACCGCCGAGGACAATCAGAATGCGGTGACGATCCGCGTCTTCCAGGGCGAGCGCGAGATGGCCGCGGACAACAAGATGCTCGGCCAGTTCGATCTGGTCGGCATCCCGCCGGCACCGCGCGGCGTGCCGCAGGTCGAGGTCACCTTCGACATCGACGCCAACGGCATCGTCAACGTCCATGCCAAGGACAAGGGCACCGGCAAGGAACAGCAGATCCGCATCCAGGCTTCGGGCGGGCTTTCCGACGCCGATATCGAAAAGATGGTGCAGGAAGCGGAGCAGTTCGCCGACGAGGACAAGGCGCGGCGCGAAGGAGCCGAGGCGAAAAACAACGCGGAGAGCCTCGTCCATTCGACCGAGCAGCAGCTCAAGGAGCATGGCGACAAGATCGACGACACGCTGAAGGGTGAGATCGAGGCTGCGGTCGCCGAGACCAAGACGGCGATCGAAAGCGGCGACGTGGAGGAGATGAAGACCAAGGCCCAGGCGCTCGCCGAAGTTGCCATGAAGCTCGGTCAGGCTGTCTATGAGCAGCAGCAGAACGCGCAGGCCTCGGCGGGTGCAGCAGACGAAGGCTCGGCGGAAGCTGGCGGCGCGGCCGACGAAGAGGTCGTCGATGCCGAGTTTTCCGAAGTCGATGAGAACAACCGAGGATAAGGCATGGAACGCCCGCTCGCTTCCGGCATGACCGAAAGCGGGCGGGTGCTTCGCCTGCGGGGGCAGCGACATCGCGATGGCTGAGACTGATTATTACGAGCTGCTGCAGGTGGAACGCGGCGCCGACGCGGCATCGATCAAGTCGGCCTATCGCCGCCTCGCGATGGAATGCCATCCGGACAAGCATGCCGGCTGCAAGGAGCAGGAAGCGAAATTCAAGGCGATCAGCGAGGCTTATGATTGCCTGAAGGACCCGCAGAAACGCGCCGCCTATGACCGGTTCGGCCATGCCGCATTCAGGAATGGCGGCGGCAATGGCGGTTTTGGCGGCGGGCAGGATTTCGCCGGCTTCGCCGATATTTTCGATTCCATGTTCGGCGATGTGTTTGGCGGCCAAAGGGGCGGTCGCGGCAATGTGCTGCGGGGCTCCGATCTGCGCTACGATCTCGAGATCAGCCTTGAGGATGCGTTTGCGGGACGGCCGGTGGAGCTGGGTATCGACAGCACCGCCCGCTGCGAGCCGTGCGACGGTTCGGGTGCGAAGGCCGGCACCTCGGCCCGCGCCTGCCAGATGTGCGGCGGCCACGGACAGGTGCGCGCCCGTCAGGGCTTCTTCGTGGTCGAGCAGACCTGCCCGCAGTGTCGTGGCCTTGGCGAGACGATCGCCGATCCGTGTCCCTCATGCCGGGGCGACGGAAGGGTCGAAAAGCGCAAGGCGCTGACTGTCGACGTTCCGGCCGGGGTCGACGAAGGCACCCGCATCCGGGTCGCCGGCGAGGGCGAGGCCGGGGCCCGCGGAGGACCGCCCGGCGATCTCTACATTTTCGTCCACATGAAGCGGCATCCGATCTTCAGCCGGGAAGGCACGACACTGTTTGTGCGCGCCCCGGTCAGCATCACCACTGCGGCGCTCGGCGGCGAGATCGAGGTGCCCGGCCTCGACGGCGAGGTGCATGAGATCAAAATCCCGGCCGGAACCCAATCCGGCAAGCAGCTTCGCCAGCGCGGCGCCGGCATGCCGGTCCTGCGCGGACGGGGCCATGGCGACATGGTGATCGAGATCGAGGTCGAGACGCCGACCAGGTTGAGCGCGAAGCAGAAGGAACTGCTCGAAGCGTTCCGCGAGACCGAGACCGGCGAGGAATGCCCGAAGACGAAGAGTTTCTTCGGCAAGATTCGGGACGCGCTGGGCGGCTAGGGCCGTTTCGGAATATCGAGTCCCCTTTTCACCGCCGGCCGCGCCAAGCCGCGCTGCAGCCAGGCGTCGACATCGGCGAAATCATCGTATCCGACCAGGTCGCGCGCCTCATAGAAGCCGATCAGGTTCCGGACCCAGCCAAGGGTCGCGATGTCGGCGATCGTATAATCGTCGCCCATGATCCATTCCCGTCCCGCCAGCCGGCGGTCGAGGACGCCGAGCAGCCGCCGCGCCTCGGCCGCGTAACGGTCGCGCGGGCGCTTGTCCTCATAGGTGCGGCCGGCGAACTTGTGGAAGAAGCCGACCTGCCCGAATATCGGCCCGACGCCGCCCATCTGAAACATCAGCCACTGGATCGTCTGGTAGCGCCCGGCCGGATCGGCGGGGAGGAAGCGGCCAACCTTGTCGGCCAGGTAGATCAGGATCGCGCCGGATTCGAACAGCGCCAGCGGCTTGCCCCCCGGCCCGCCGGGATCGAGGATCGCCGGAATCTTGCCGTTCGGATTGAGGGAGAGGAATTCCGGCGTGTGGCTTTCCTCCGCCATGATATCGACGAGGTGCGGCTCGTAGGCGAGCCCGGTCTCCTCCAGCATGATCGAGGCCTTCACGCCGTTCGGCGTGTTCAGCGAGTAGAGCTGCAGCCGGTCGGGATGCTGCGGCGGCCAGCGCTTCGTGATCGGGAAGGCGGAAAGGTCGATCATGTCACGCGTCTCCTCTCGACAGGACGTGAAGATAGGGCTTTAGGGAAGGCGGAAAAGGGGATCTGGATGCGCCTTCGCTTCATCGCCGCCCTGCTCCTGATTGCGCCGAGCCAGCTTGCGGCGCAGCGTCAGGATCCGCCGGCCGCCCCGGTCAGGGTCGAGCGGGTTGCGCCGGGCGTCGCCGTCCTGTTCGGCCGCGGCGGCAATATCGGCCTGTCCTACGGCGCCGACGGCAATGTGCTGGTCGACGACCAATATGCGCCGATGACGCCGAACATCGTCGCCGCGGTGCGCGAGATCGATCCCGATCCGATCCGCTTCGTGATCAACACGCATTGGCATGGGGATCATAGCGGCGGGAACGAGAATCTCGGCCGGGCCGGAACCGTCATCGTCGCCCACGACAATGTCCGGGTGCGGATGTCGATGGACCAGGTGGTGCGCGGCGATCGCGCGCCGGCTTCGCCGCCGGCCGCGTTGCCGGTCATCACCTTCAGCGAGAATCTGACCTTCCACCTCAACGGCGACGATATCCGCGCCATCCATGTCGGCCACGCCCATACCGATGGCGATTCGCTGATCTACTGGACGCGTGCCAACGTGCTTCACATGGGCGACACCTTCTTCAACGGCATGCTGCCCTTCATCGACCTCGATTCCGGCGGCTCGATCGATGGCGCGATCGCGGCGATTGAGACGGCGCTGGCGCTCGCCAACGAAGAGACGCGGATCATTCCCGGCCATGGCCCGATGGCGCGCCGCGCCGATCTCGTTCGCTATCGCGACATGCTTCGGACATTGCGTGACGGGGTCGCGCGCGGCATTCGCGCCGGCCGTTCGCTGGAGCAGATCCGCGCGCTTCGGCTCGCCGACGCCTATGGCCGTCCCGATGCGTTCATCTCCCCCGACGCGATGATCGAAACGATCTACCGGAGCCTTCGCGCGCGACCGCGCGGGCATCGGCACTAGGAGTTGTTGAATGGCTGACACTTATGATCTCATCGTCCTGGGCTCCGGCCCGGGCGGCTATGTCGCGGCGATCCGGGCCTCGCAGCTTGGCATGAAGGTAGCGATCGTCGAGCGCGAGAAACTGGGCGGCATCTGCCTCAACTGGGGCTGCATACCGACCAAGGCGCTGCTGCGGACTTCGGAGATCCACCATTACGTCACCCATGCCTCAGCCTATGGCCTCAGTGCCGAGAAAACGGGCTTCGATCTCGCCAAGATCGTCGATCGCAGCCGCAAGGTGGCAGGGCAGCTCAACGCCGGCGTTAAAGGGCTGATGAAGAAGAACAAGGTGACTGTCGTCGAAGGCGATGGCGCGGTCGCCGGCAAGGGCAAGCTCACCGTCACCAGGGACGGCGCCAAGACCGAGCTGATCGCCAGGCATATCATCGTCGCCACCGGCGCCCGCGCCCGCGACCTGCCCTTCGCCAAGGCGGATGGCGACAGAATCTGGACCTATCG
>JBFWUJ010000026.1:0-2165 GCA_050247295.1 Sphingomonas sp.
TCGTGTGGTCATGACGCCTTGCCGGTCAAACGTTGGTAAACGGGTTCGTAGCGCGAAATGTTTGACGCCCAGTTACGCTCGCGCTCGACAAAGGCGCGGGCCGCCGCCCGGCGCGCGTCCCATTCGCCGCGCCGTTCGAACAGGTCCGCGAGGGCGGCGGCGATGCCGGCCGGATCATCCGGCGGAAACAGGAGCCCGGTGACGCCGTCGGCGATCAGCTCGCGATGGCCGCCGACATCGGAGGCCGCGACCAGCTTTCCCTGCGCCATCGCCTCGAGCGGCTTCAGCGGGGTCACCAGCTCGGTCAGCCGCATCGCCTTGCGCGGATAAGCGAGCACATCGACCAGGGCGTAATAGCGCTCGACCTCCTGATGCGGCACCCGCCCGGCAAAGCAGATGCGATCCGCCGCCGGGGAGGCCTGCGCCTGCGCCCGCAGCGCCGCCTCCATCGGTCCGCCACCGACCAGCAGCAGCCGCGCCTTCGGCCGCCGCGCGGCCAGAAGCGGCATGGCCGCGATCAGATCGTCCAATCCCTCATAGTCGTAGAAGGAGCCGATGAAGCCGACCACTTCGGCATCGTCGAGGCCGAGAGCCCGGGCGAAGGCTTCGTCCCGGGCCGGCGGCTTGCCGAACAGGGTCAGATCGACGCCGTTGGGCGAGACCATGATCTTCGCCGCCGGAATGCCGCGGCGGACCAGATCGTCGCGCAGCCCTTCGCAGATCACCGCCACCGCATCGGCGCGGCCGGCGGCATGGGTTTCGAGCAGGCGGGTCAGGCGGTAGCGGGCCGAGCCCTCGCGCCCGGTGCCGTTGCCGACCGCCGCATCTTCCCAGAAGGCGCGGATTTCGTAGAGCAGCGGAATGGCGTGACGGCGCGCGACGGGCAGCGCGGCGAGCGCCGTCAGGACCGGCGAATGCGCATGCAGCTGATCCGGCCGCCATTCCCGCACCAGGCGATCGAGCCGGGCGCCGACGGCCCTGATCTCCCGCCATTCGGCGAGCGGCGACGGTCCGGCGGCGGGCTTTGGCGTGCGGTAGAAGGTGATGCCGTCGACGATCTCCGGATCGCTCGCCCCCGCCGCCTGCCGTGGCCCGGTCAGGCAGGCGACCTCCCAGCCGCGCGCCAGCTGCGCCTTGACGATCGCCCGGGTGCGGAACGTGTAGCCGCTCTGCATCGGCAGGCTGTGATCGAGAACATGTAGCACCCGCATCGTGCCCATTTGGCACAGCAGTCTTAAGGAGCCCTCAACCAGCTTCTCCGGCCGCCTTTCCGGGCGTATTTCCGCGCCCATGACCGGACGCAAACCCCTCGCTCTCGGCGTCGCCCTCGGCCTCGCTTTCGCCCTCGCCGGCACCGGCGCCAGCCAGCCCGCGCCAGGCGCCCCCTTCACCGTCGCCGAGACGGGACAGGGCTATGCCAGCCTGGCCGATGCCGTCGCGGCGATCGGCGCGGGCCGCGGCACCATCCGGATCGCCCCCGGCCGCTACCGCGAATGCGCGGTGCAGGAAGCGGGCGAAATCGTCTTTTCGGCCGTGACGCCGGGCAGCGTCACCTTCGACGGGGTGATGTGCGAAGGAAAAGCGGCGCTGGTGCTGCGCGGCCGCGCCGCCCGCGTCGAGGGCATCGTCTTCACCAACATGCAGGTCCCGGACGGCAACGGCGCCGGCATCCGGATCGAGCAGGGCAACCTGCACGTCTCCGAAGTGCTGTTCCTGAACGGCCAGTGCGGCATCCTTTCGGCGACCGACCCGAGCGGCCACATCACCATCGACCATTCGACCTTCAGCGGCCTTGGCCGCCATCCGGACGGCAACGGCGCCCACGCCCTCTATATCGGCCATTATGGCAGCCTGACCGTCACCAACAGCCGCTTCGAGCGCGGCACCGGCGGCCATTATCTCAAGAGCCGGACGCCGCGGGTGACGATCCTCAACTCCAGCTTCGACGACAGCCAGGGGCAGAACACCAATTACCTGATCGACCTGCCCAATGGCGCCTCCGGACGGATCGCCGGCAACACCTTCGTGCAGGGGACCAACAAGGAGAATTACTCCACCCTGATCACGGTCGCGCCGGAGGGGCTCGAGCATTCATCGACCGGGCTGCTGATCGAGGACAATGTCGCCAGCCTCGCGCCCGGCTTCCGCTGGACCACCGCCTTCGT
>JBFWUJ010000026.1:2265-13394 GCA_050247295.1 Sphingomonas sp.
CTAGCCTGAGAGCCGCGAGCCCAGCCGCTGGGCGAGATATTCGAGATTGGCGACGCGGCGCAGCAGCGCGCTGTCCGCGATCCGTTCGGGCCGGAAATAGCGGCGCATCACCGGATATTCGAGATCGATGACCCGTCCCAGCCATTCGGGGGTCAGCAGCCCGCCATGTTCGTCCGCCATCGGCCCCATGCGGCGACGGATCGCGTAGCTGCGCTGACGCAGCCAGCTCGGCCGGACCCGGCTGGAAAGCTCCGCCCAGCGATGGCCGCGGCTCGGCGGTCCGGCGAAATCGTGGCCGTAGGCAGAGGGCAGCCGCGCCAGCGCCGGATCGATGGCATGGATCAGGGCGGCCTCGAACCGTCCGGCATTCTTGAGCGCCAGCGGCAGCGTCATCGCCTCCGCCACCACCCGATGATCGAGGAACGGCATCAGATAGGCGCCGAAGCGCGCCTCGTTGCTGATCTCCCGGCCGAAGAAGGGGCGGCAGCGAACGCGCGGGTAGATCTGCTCGATCAGCGGCCGCGGCAGCGGCGCGCGATCGCCGGGGCGACCGAGCGCGGCGAGGATCTTGTCCTCGAGCCCGCGCAGGAACGCCTGCTCGTCGAAGGCGCCGGTCAGGTCGCCTTTGGCGTAACGGGCGAAGAAGGTGCGCGCGACAACGGCGGCGCTCAGCCGCCGGTCGGGCAGATAGAAGAAGTTGCGGAAAATCTCGCCGCAGCCGCCGGAGGCCGCCATCGCGCCGCCGGCGTGGCGGGCCGCGCGGGCCGCCGCGTTGGCGCCGCTTTCGAACAGCTCGCCGAAGTTCGGCAGCCCGTCATAGGATTGGAAATTGGCCTCGACCCGGTCGGCGAATGCCTCCGGGTCGACCCCTTGCTTGTCCTTTTCGACCCAGTCGACAGCGAAGCCTTCGGCCGCGCCGATCGCCCTGGCGATGACAACGTCCTCGCTTGCCGGTCCGCCATAGACATAGACATTCGGCCAGCAGCCCTCGGCCCGCAGCAGGGCCAGCAGCAGCCGCGAATCGAGGCCGCCCGACAAGGGGCAGAAGACGCGGTCGCCATAGGCCTCGACATGCGGGCGGACGATGGCGTGGAGCCGTTCGCGCTGCCGCTCGATCCGCGCCGCCAGCGGCAGCATCGCGGGCTCATCGGGCAACGGCTTGGCGAGCGGCCGCCGCACCGGGCCGCCGGCGGTCAGCTCGACCAGCAGATCGGGGCCGAGCGTCTTCAGTTCGCTGAACACCGTGTCGTCGCCGATCGGGACGACGTTGAAGCAGAATTCGTAGACGCCCTGCGGATCGAGGCTCAGCCGCTCCATGGCGTTGGCGGCACCGAGCAGCGAGGTCGAAAAGAACCGCATGCCGGCATCGTGGAAGAGCTGGAACGCGGAAAAGAAGTCAGTGAAGACAAAAGTTTGTCCGGCACGGTGCACAATTGCTGCGAAGTGGCCGCCGATCCGGCCCCAGTCCGGCGCCGGCCAATCCATGTCAAGCAGCGCCTCCAGCGCCGGGCGGCCCATCCGGCCGTCGCACACCAGGGTGCCGGCGACCGCGACCAGATCGTCGCCCCGCTCAAACAGGCTCTGTGGCCCGCCCATGATGTGCGGCGCGTGCAGCAGCCGCCAGCCGGGCCGCTCGATCTCGGCGAGGCCCGAAAAGCCGTGCAGCGGGAATTGCGCCCGCGCCGCCGCCATCGCGGCGGCCGCGAAATCACGATCCTGCGTCCGCGCGAGGAAAAGGCCGGCCATGGCCGCCGCGCTAGCAAAGACCTGGTTAAGGAACGGCCAACCACCGCCCTCAGCCTTAACGGGGCATCAACCGCGACGGGCTATCAGCGCCCGATGGAGCGCCGCCCGGGACAGGCTCGATGATCGACAATTTCGCGCTGGGCCTCACCCACGGGCTGATGCTGCTCGCCGCGTGGCGGCTGCTGTCGCGCGCCGATCTCGACGAGGATCGCGCCGCCGCGCCGGCCGAAAAGCCGGCGCCGGAGCCCGGCGATGCGTGACCTCGCCTTCATCCTCTTCCTCGCCGCGATCCTGGCGCTCGGTGTGCGGCGGCCGTTCATCTTCGCGCTCGCCTATATCTATGTCGATACGGTCTCGCCGCAGCGGCTGTCTTATTACCTGCTGAACTCGATCCCGCTGTCGATGATCGTCGCCGTGATGGCGATGGGCGGCTGGCTGCTGTTCGAGCGCAAGGACCATTTCACCGTCACCGCCCGCCAGGGGCTGATGCTGCTGCTCCTCGCTTATGCGGGCATGACGACGCTCTATGCCGACGTTCCCGACGCCGCGTGGGAGAAATGGGATTGGGCATGGAAGGCGCTGGCCTTCGCCATCTTCCTGCCGCTCACCATGCGCAGCCGCCTGCGGATCGAAGCGGTACTGCTCTTTCTCACCCTTTCGGCCGCCGCGATCGTCATCGTCGGCGGCATCAAGACGGTTCTGTCCGGCGGCGGCTACGGCGTCCTCAACCTGATGGTCGACAACAATAGCGGCCTCTACGAGAGCAGCATCATCTCGACCGTGTCGATCGCGCTGATTCCGATCATCCTCTGGTTCGCCCGCTTCGGCACCATCTTCCCCTCCGACTGGCGGGTGAAAACGTTCTGCTACGCGCTCATCTTCGCCTGCCTGCTGATGCCGGTCGGCACCGAGGCACGGACCGGCCTTGTCTGCATCGCGGTGCTCGGCCTCTTGCAGATGCGCGACATGACCATGAAGCGGCGGCTGCTGTTCGCCGGCGCCGCGAGCGCCCTCGCCATCGCCTCGATCCCCTTCCTGCCGGCCAGCTTCACCCAGCGGATGGAAACGATCCAGGGCTATCAGGCGGACGAATCCGCCAATACCCGGCTCGCCGTCTGGGGCTGGACGCTCGAATATGTGCAGCGGCGGCCGTTCGGCGGCGGCTTCGGCGCCTATCGCCAGAACCGGATCCAGGTCAGCACCACCAATGTGCAGGGCGGCGAGGGCCTGCAGACGGTGGCGACCAACACCCAGGCCGACGAGGGCCGCGCCTGGCACAGCTCCTATTTCGAGATGCTGGGCGAACAGGGCTGGCCGGGCCTGTTCATCTTCCTCGCGATCCAGTTCATCTCGCTGGTCCGGCTGGAGATCATCCGGCGACGCTATCGCCGGGCGGAAGGCGAGGACGAATGGATCGCGCCGCTGGCGACGTCGCTCCAGCATTTCCAGATCGTCTACATGATCGGATCCGCCTTCGTGCAGACCGCGTTCCAGTCATTCGGCTGGTTCATCGTCGCGGTACAGATCGGCTTCGATGTCTGGCTGAAGCGGCGCGATCGATCGGCCGCCTTCCGGCCGATCGTCCATCGCGGTGGAACGAATTTCGAGGATCGTGCTTTAGCGACCCGATGAGCGACGCGAGACCGGGACGCCTGCGCCACAGCGACGACAGCGCGCCCGGGATCACCCGCCGGCGCAAGGGGCGCTACTGGCAATATTTCGACGCCGACGGGAAGCGGATCACCGATCGCGACGAGATCGACCGGCTGAACGCCGTCGCGCTGCCGCCGGCCTATCGCGACGCCTGGTTCTGCCCCTTCCCCAACGGCCATATCCAGGCGACCGGCTATGACGAAAAGGGCCGGAAGCAATATCGGTACCACCCCGGTTTCCGGGCCCGCCGCGACCGGTCAAAATATGAGCGGACCGCCGATTTCGGCCGGGCGCTGCCGAAGCTGCGCCGGCGCGTCGCCGCCGACCTGCGCAAGCGCGGGCTGACCCAGGACAGGATCGCGGCGGCGATCGTGCGGCTGATGGATTGCGAATATCTGCGGGTCGGCAACGAAGCCTATGCGAAGGAGAATAAGAGCTTTGGCGCCACCACCCTTCGCGCCCGGCACGCGAAACTGAACGGAACCAGCGTCCGCATGCGCTTCCGGGCGAAGAGCGGGATCACGCGCGAACTCGACATCACCGACAAGAGCCTGATCCGGATCGTCCGCCAATGCCGAGACCTGCCGGGCCAGCACCTGTTCCAATATCTCGACGACGAAGGCGCGCCGCGGCCGATCGGATCGGAGGACGTGAACGATTATATCCGCGAGGCGACCGGCGAGGATTTCACGGCCAAGCATTTCCGCACATGGGGCGCGAGCGCGATCGCCTTCGAGGTCGTCTGCGCCGCGGACGACGACGGCGTGGGTCTCGACGCGATGCTGGAACCGGTCGCCGAAGCGCTCGGCAATACACCGACGATGGCCCGCAAATCCTATGTGCATCCGGCCTTGATCGAGGCGGCGAAGAAGGACCGCGGCAAGGCGCTGCGCGGGTTGACGTGCCCGCGAGCGACCCAATATCTCTCGCGCGCCGAACGCGGCCTGATCGCCTTTCTCGACAAGGCGCCGCGCAAATCCTCCAGCAAGGCGAAGGCATGAACCGTACCGATTCCATCGATTTCCCGACCGACCGGCTATGGGCGGACACCGCCGCCTGGTTTTCCGGCCACAGCCTCCAGATCATGATCGGGCTCGCCATGGGCGCCGCGATCGTCGCCGCTTTGATGGGCCTGCGCTGGATCGGGATGCGCATCTGCCGCTCCGATCCGGACCATACCCACTGGCGGACGGTGATCGGCCGGATGCTGGAGCGCACCCGGCTGTGGTTCATGCTCGCCCTGGCGGCCCGCGTCATCGTCGCAGTGGGCCAGGCGCCCGATCCCTGGCCACGCGCAACCGAGATCGCCTTCATCGTCGCCACCGCGCTGCAGGCGGCGCTGTGGGCCCGCGAACTGATCATCGGAATCATCGAGCATCGCGCCGGCGGACTGGATGAATCGAGCGGCCTCGGCAGCGCGATGGGGATCATCCGCCTTCTCGTCAGCATCGCCATCTTCGCGATCGCCCTGGTCGTGGTGCTCGACAATCTGGGCGTCAACGTCACCGGACTGGTCGCCGGCCTCGGCATCGGCGGCATCGCGATCGGCCTGGCCGCCCAGGGCATCTTCTCCGACCTGTTCGCGGCGCTGGCGATCATCTTCGACCGGCCGTTCCGGCGCGGCGACACGATCAGCTTCGGCTCGCCCCCGACCACCGGAACGGTCGAGCAGATCGGCCTCAAGACCACCCGCATCCGATCGCTGACCGGCGAAGAGGTGGTGATGTCCAACGCCAAGCTGCTGGAGCAGCAGCTGCAGAACTGGGCCCTGCTCGAGCGGCGGCGCAACACGATGAACTTCGGCGTGATCTATCAGACGCCGCCGGATGTGATCGCGCGCATTCCGCTGGAGCTGAAGGAGATCGTCGAGGCCCAGCCGCTCGGCAGTTTCGATCGCTGCCACGCTTTCCAGTTCGGCGATTCATCGATCGATTTCGAGCTCGTCTTCCACACCGAAAGCAGCGAGATGGCCGACTTCATGTCGGTCCGGCAGGCGATCATGCTGGGGATGATGCGGAAATTCGCCGAGCTCGGCATCGAATTCGCCTATCCCACGCAGACGACCTTCACCTCGGCCCCGGACGGCACGATGATCATGCCCTATCCGGAGGTCCAGCCGGTGAAGCGGGTCGACCTGAAATCCGAAGAGAGCTAGCGACGGCCCGCCACGTCAACAGCATGTGACGGGCCGGGTTTCTAGAAGCCCACATCCTCCAGGCTGAGCAACGTCGCGTTGCCGCCGGCACTCGTCGTGTCGGTGCTGGTCACCCGCTCGGCGCAGAAGCGCGGCAGATAGTGCGGGCCGCCGGCCTTCGGGCCGGTGCCGCTCTGCCCTTCGCCGCCGAACGGCTGCGAACCGACGATCGCGCCGATCATCGAGCGGTTGACGTAGAGGTTGCCGACCGTGCCGGTCTCCTCCACCGTCTCGGCGGCCCGGGCGATGCGGCTGTGCAGGCCCATCGTAAGTCCGAAGCCGGAGGCGTTCACCCGCCGCACCGTCTCCGCCAGCCGGCCGCCCTCCCACGTGGTGACGTGCAGCAGCGGCCCGAACCATTCCTCCGCAAGATCCTCGATCCGGTCGAGCCTGATCAGGGTAGGCGGCACGAACAGGCCGTCCGACGGCGCCGGAATCGTCTTGACGATCCGGTCGTGCATCGCCTCCCGGCGCCCCATCAACTTGTCGTAGCTCGGCCGATCGATCACCGGCCCGACATCGGTACGCGGATCGGCCGGATCGCCGACGATCAGCGCGTCCATTGCGCCGGCCAGCATCTCCAGCGTCCGCTCCGCAACGTCTTCCTGCAGCACAAGCAACCGCAGCGCCGAACAGCGCTGGCCGGCAGAACGGAAGGCGGAGGTGACGACATCCTGCACCACCTGCTCCGGCAAGGCGGTCGAATCGACGATCATCGCGTTGATGCCGCCGGTCTCCGCGATCAGCGGGATGATCGGCCGCTCGTCGCCGGCGATCAGGGTGCGGGCGATCTGCCGCGCGGTCGCGGTCGAGCCGGTGAAGGCGACGCCCGCGATGCGGGGATCCTCCATCAGCTTCTGGCCCATGTCGCGGCGGCCGGCGGCAAGGATCAGGGCATCTTCCGGAATGCCGCACTCGTGCGCGAGGCCGACCGCATAGGCAGCGATCTGCGGGGTCTGCGACGCCGGCTTGGCGACCACCGCATTGCCGGCCGCCAGCGCCGCCGATACCTGGCCCAGGAAGATCGCCAGCGGGAAATTCCACGGCGCGATGCACACGAAGACACCCCGGCCTTCCATGCGCAGCACGTTGCGCTCGCCGGTCGGGCCGGGGAGCTCCAGCGGCCGCAGATGGTGGCGCGCCTGCGCCGCATAATAGCGGCAGAAGTCGACCGCCTCGCGGACCTCGGCCAACGCATCGGGGATCGTCTTGCCGGCCTCCTGGGTGCAGATCCGCATCAGCATGTCGCGATCGCGTTCCAGCGCGTCGCCGAGCCGGTCGAGGCATGAGGCGCGATCATCGACCGAACGCGCCGACCATTCGGCAAAGCCCTTGCGCGCCCGGGTCACGAGCGCATCGGCGGCGGGCGTATGCAGGGGAGCGAAATTGATCGGCTGCCCGACCGCCTTCGCCGCCGCCTCCAGCGTCGGCCGGTCGTTGAGATCGATGCCTTCGCTGTTCCTGCGCTCCGGCGCGAACAGGTCTTCGGGCAGGACGATCGACGGGTGCCGGGTGCCGCCAACCGCCGCGATCTTGGCGACCGGATCGGCCAGCAGCTGTTCGTCGGTCAAACTCTCGTCGGCGAGCTGGTGCACGAAACTGGAATTGGCGCCGTTTTCCAGCAGGCGGCGAACGAGATAGGCGAGCAGATCCCGATGGCCGCCGACCGGCGCGTAGATGCGGCAATGGTAGCCGGCTTCGCGGACCAGATCCTCGTAAAGCCCTTCGCCCATGCCGTGCAGCCGCTGGAATTCGAAATCGCGCGCCGGTCCCGCCCATTCGAGCAGGGTCGCGACGGTGAGCGCATTGTGGGTCGCGAAGGCCGGATAGATGTGCTTCGCCGCCAGCATGTCCCGGGCGCAGGCCAGATAGGAGACATCGGTCGCGGCCTTGCGGGTGAACAGCGGATAATCGGCAAGCCCCTGTTCCTGCGTCCGCTTGATCTCGGTATCCCAATAGGCGCCCTTGACCAGCCGCGCCGCGATCCGGCGGCCGGTCCTGCCGCCGACCGCATCGGCCCAGGCGACGGTCGGCCGGGCCCGTTTCCCGTACGCCTGGATCGCCATGCCGAGGCCGTCCCAGCCCTTCAGCGCCGGCAGGCCGGCCACCGACTCGATGATGTCGAGGCTCATCTCCAGCCGCTCGGTCTCCTCGGCATCGATGGTGAGCGGAATATCCAGCGACGCGGCGAGGCCGGCCAGGGCCTCGACCTTCTCGATCAGCGCCGGCACGCAGCGGTCATATTGCGCGACCTCGTAACGCGGATGCAGCGCCGACAATTTGACCGAGATCGAATGGCCGTGGCCCGCCGCCGCCCCGACGGCGCGGATCGCGTCTTCGTAGGAGGCATAATAGCGATCCGCATCCGGGAAGGTCCGCGCCGCCTCGCCGAGCATGTCGAAGCTGGCGGTGAAGCCCTTATTCTCGCGCTTGCCCATCCGCTCGATCGCCTCGGCGATGGTGCGGCCCATGACGAAAATCTCGCCCATCATCCGCATCGCCGCGCCGACCCCGGTGCGCACGAACGGCTCGCCGGTGCGCGAGATCAGCTTCCTGAGCGCCGACGCATTGTCGCTGTCGCTGGTCAGCGCCCGGCCGATAACGAGCCCCCAGGTGGCGGTGTTGACCAGGGTCGAGTTCGCCTTGCCCTTGTGGCTGCGCCAATCGCCCTCGCCGAGCTTGTCGGAGATCAGGCTATCGGCAGTGTCCGGATCGGGGACGCGCAGAAACGCCTCGGCAAGGCTGAGCAGCGCCACGCCTTCCTGCGTGTTCAGCCGATATTCCTGGAGGAACTGATTCACCCAGCCGCGCGACTGCGCCTCGCGCAGGTCGCGCAGCATCGCCAAGGCCCGCCGCTCCACCCGCCGGCGCGAATCGGCGTCGAGCGCGGCATCCCGGAGCAGCGGCTTCAAGACGTCCGGCTCCGGTGCCCGGAGCAATTTGCGAATGTCAGCGCGCGCCGATGCCGTAGCGTCAGCCATCTGGGAAACCTCTTGAGGCTTGAGTCTCGTATCGGCGCGGCCCTAGACCGAAGCCATGCCCATCGCCAGCCTCGAAGAAATCAAAGCCAAGATCGGCCGGGAAGTCGGGGTTTCGGACTGGATCCTGATCGACCAGGCCCGGATCGATGCGTTCGCCGACGTCACCGAGGATCCGCAGTTCATTCACATCGACCCGGAGGCGGCGGCGAAGACGCCGTTCGGCGGCACCATCGCGCACGGATTCCTGTCGCTTTCGCTGCTGAGCCGGATGGCCGCGGACGCGATGCTGCGTCCCGAAGCAGTGAAAATGGGCGTCAATTACGGCTTCGAGAAGGTCCGCTTCATCGCCCCGGTCCGCTCCGGCAGGAGGGTGCGGGGCCGCTTCGTCCTCGCCCGCTTCGAGGAGAAGCGACCGGGCCAGCTCCAGTTCACCCACCAGGTCACGGTCGAGATCGAGGGCGAGGACAAGCCCGCATTGATCGCCGACTGGATCGGGATGATATTCGTCTGATCACCGACAAGGAATTCCACCATGGCCAATCGCGAAGCCGTCATCGTCTCCACCGCCCGCACCCCGATCGGCCGGGCTTATAAAGGCGGGTTCAATTCCACCCCCTCCCCCACCCTCGCCGCGCATGCGATCCGCGCCGCCGTCGAGCGCGCCGGCCTCAACCCGGCCGAGGTGGACGACGTGATCATCGGCGCGGCCCTGCAGCAGGGCGTGCAGGCGACCATCGGCCGCACCGCCGCGCTGCGCGCCGGCCTGCCCGTCACCGTCGCCGGCATGTCGATCGACCGGCAATGCGCGTCGGGCCTGATGGCGATCGCGACCGCCGCCAAGCAGGTGATCGTCGATCGGATGCCGATCTGCGTCGCCGGCGGCGTCGAATCGATCTCGATGGTGCAGACGCCGGAGATGCGGCTGGGCGCCGATCCAGAGCTCGTAGCGATGCACAAGGACGTCTACATGCCGATGATCGGCACCGCCGAAGTGGTCGCCAAACGCTATGATATCAGCCGCGAGGCGCAGGACGAATATGCGCTGCAATCGCAGCAGCGCACCGCCGCCGCGCAGCAGGCGGGCAAGTTCGACGACGAGATCGTCGCCTGCGACGCCACCATGTCGGTGAAGAACAAGGAGACCGGCGAGGTCACCAAGCAGCAGGTGACGATCACCAAGGACGAGGGCAACCGGCCGGAGACGACGCTGGAGGGACTCGCTTCGCTGCAGCCGGTGATGGGCCCGGAAGCGAACATCACCGCCGGCAATGCCAGCCAGCTTTCCGACGGCGCCTCGGTCTGCGTCGTCATGGAGGCCGGCCTCGCCGCCGAGCGCGGCCTTTCGCCGCTGGGCCGCTATGTCGGCATGGCGGTGGCGGGCACGGAGCCGGACGAGATGGGCATCGGCCCGGTTTTCGCGGTGCCGAAGCTGCTCGACCGGTTCGGCCTCAGCGTCGGCGATATCGGCCTGTGGGAGCTGAACGAGGCCTTCGCCGTTCAGGTCATCTATTGCCGCGATACGCTCGGCATCCCGAACGACCAGCTCAACGTCAATGGCGGCGCGATTTCCATCGGCCATCCTTATGGCATGTCGGGCGCCCGGCTCACCGGCCATGCGCTGATCGAAGGCAAGCGCCGCGGCGCGAAATATGTCGTCGTCACGATGTGCGTCGGCGGCGGCATGGGCGCGGCGGGACTGTTCGAGATTTTGTAGCAGCCCGTGGCGCGCCACCTCGGAACGGGAGTAGCCCATGGTGCGATGGTTGTTGCCGTTGATCGCCGTGGTTGCCGCGTCTGCTCATGCCGGCACCCAATCGAACGGGACGGTGACGTTTCTCAGGGCCGAATGGGAAACGACCATGACGGTCGTCTCCATGGACGCGCCGACCCTGCCCGGCAGCGTCCGGCAGACGCTGCGCCAACAGATCGAGGCCTTGGGCGGGCGAACATGTATGGGCGGTCGCAGCGAAGACGCCGTTCGCGAGTTCCGCACCGGCTTCCTCGATGGCCTGAGGCAGATGGTTCCCGGCGGCAGCTGCACTTTTTCCGATCGCGACAGCTTTGGTGGCGGCCGGATCAGAACCGAAGCGATCTGCAACAGCCCGAATAACCCGGTCGAAGCGCGCGTCGCCCTGGCCGGCACATACACCGACAGCGCCTATGGTGCGGACTTCGACATGACCTTCGCCCGCCCGGGAGCGGCGCCCTTGATGCGCGTCCGGGCGCGAGTCGAGGCGAGAGTCATCGGCCCCTGCGGACCACAGGCCTGAGGCGGGAGCGAAACGTCAGACACTCGCCCGGAACGGCGTGAAGTCCGTCTGCTCGTCATAGACATCGACGCCTTCGCGGCGCTTCAGCCAGCCGACGACGGCGTAAGTGACGGGGGTCAGCAGCACTTCCCAGCCGACCTTCAGCGCCCATTGGGTAAGCAGCACAATGAGCAGCGTGCCGTTCTCCCAGACGCCGTAGAAAGCGAGCGGATAGAAGATCAGGCTGTCGATCCCCTGCCCGACCACCGTCGATCCGATCGTCCGGGTCCACAGATGCCGGCCTTT
>JBFWUJ010000026.1:13494-26687 GCA_050247295.1 Sphingomonas sp.
CATTGGCGGCATAACCCTCCTTGCGCATTGGCTGATCAGGCAGCTCTGTGCCACGGGGAGACGAGCGTATGAGTGACGAAATTCGGAAAGTATCCCGGCGATCGTTCATCACGAAGGTTCTCGGGGGAGCGGTTATCGGTACCGTCGCGGTGATTGCACCGACGGCGCCGGCCGAAGCACAATTCACCGATCGCGATCCTTACGATCCGGTCGGCCGCGGTCGTCGCGGTCGTCCGTATACCGGAATCACGGACCGCGATCCTTATGATCCGGTCGGCCGTGGTCGCGGGCGCCGCCGGCGTCGCACCGGCATTACCGATCGCGACCCGAGCGATCCGGTCGGCAACGGCCGTGGTCGTCGTCGTACCGGCATCACCGATCGCGATCCTTCCGATCCGATCGGCAACGGACGGGGTCGTCGCCGCCGCACCGGCTGCACCGACAGCGATGCCGGCCGCTACGCCGATCCGGCTGGCAACGGCCGCTGCCGCGGCTAGCACAGCTCGCCTTCGGGTAGAGTTTGAGACGGGCGGGGAGCGCGTTTCCCCGCCCGTTTTCATGTGCGCGCCCGACTGGGCGATCAATGGCCGACGCCGCTTCTCCCGTTGCCTGAGCGAGGCGGCGAAGGCGGCACGGCGCGCGGTGCGCTTTCCCCGGCTGCGATCAGCCTCTAGATCGGATGGCACGCGCCCGTAGCTCAGCTGGATAGAGCACGAGACTTCTAATCTTGAGGCCGCAGGTTCGAATCCTGCCGGGCGCGCCACCCATCCAATGCCGGACGATGCGGTCCTTTCGAGTCGCCGCTTAGCGATTCGTTAAAGCGGCGGGCGGCAAGAAAAATGGCCGACGGAGCCCGCCGATGTCCGACCTGTCCTTCCAGCTTTCCCGATCGATCGCCAACGGGAGGCGCGGCGCGGCGCCGCGCAGCCGCGAGCAGATTCTCGCCGCCCTGCTGCGCAAGCGGGCCGAAGCGCATCGCCACGGTCAGGCGCAGCAGGAACAGCGGTTGCGCGACCAGATCGCCTGGGCATTGCCGATCCGCGCGCCGGCGGAAACCGAGGACGCCTGAGCCGATCCGGCGGCGCCTGCGCGCGACGTTCAGGCCGGTAGCCGGGCCTCGATCCAGGCGATGATGTCCGCCATCGGCTCTTCCTTGCCGATGTCGTTCAGCAGATCGTGGGCATGGTCCCGATAGAGTTTCAGCGTCTTATCCGCCGATCCCGCATGTTCATGGAAATACTCGCTGCCGCGGCACACCGTCGCCTTGTCGGCGGTGCCGTGCATGATGAGCACCGGCAGCGTGATCTCGTGAAACGAATCGTGCAGCCGTTCGTCGGCTCGGACCAGCGCGGCGACCGTCGCCGCGGGCTGCACCTCGCCGGCGATCAGCGGATCGGCGTTCAACGCCGCGACCGCCGCCGGATCGCGCGAGAAATCCTCGTTCTTCAGGGTCAGCACGCCGAGCCGGGGCGCAATGTGACTCAGCCCCTTGATCGCGGCCAGCGCGAAGCCGGGCGCCGGCACCTGGAAGGCGAAGCTTTCGCAGATCAGGCCGGCCAGCTCCGCCTGATTGTCGAGCGTATATGTGCAGGAGGTGACACCGCCAGCGCTGTGCCCGAGGAGAAAGACCGGCAGCCCGGGATCGCGGGCCTTGGCGATCGCGATCGTCCCGGCGACGTCGGCGACATAATCGGCGACGTCCTCGACATAATATCGCTCGCCCTCCGAACGGCCACGGCCTCTCAGATCGAGCGCATAGACCGCGAACCCTGCCGCCACGAGCTGCCCGGCCACCCACAGATACTGGCCGCCATGTGAATTGACGCCATGGCAGATGACGATCACCGCGCGTGGCGCCGCTTCCGGCCGCCAGGCGCGAAAGAAAATGCGGAGCCCGCCCTTTCCTTCAAACGTCTCTTCGGTGGGCATGGCCGTATCCCGGTCTCCTCGTTCAGCCGATATGGGCTCCGGCGATCATGCAATAGAGCATCGGCAGCGACAGGATCAGGTTGGAGCGCGACCCGATCATCGCGGTTGTCGCGGCCCGCGCCTTCACCTCATCCTCGACCTGAACCATGCCCAGCGCCTTCTTCTGGTTCGGCCAGATGATGAACCAGACATTGGCCGCCATGATGATGCCGAGCCACATGCCGACGCCGATCGTGGTGCGCGGCTGCTTCAGCATCAGCGCGTCCATAAGATAGCCGGGCGCGATCAGCTCGGCGAGGATCAGGCCGACGAGCACCGTCACCAGCGCCGCGTAGCGGAACCAGAACAGGGCGACCGGGGCGATATATTTGGTCACGCCCGGCTTCAGTTCGGCCGGCACGCTGGGCATCGTCGGGATCTGGACGAAGTTGAAATAATAAAGAAGGCCGATCCACAGAATGCCGACGAAAACGTGCAGGAAGCGGCTGAACTGCATCCAGTAGGTCGCGTCCATCGTCCCTCGGTGCAGGCCCACCATCGCCGCGACCAGAAGCGCAATGCCGATCAGCAGTGCGAGCCGGAAATTGCCGAAGATCTTCGCCATCACTTGTCCCCCGCTGGCAGCCTGACCGTTACTTTAGCGCAACTATCCCGCTCAATCGAGACGCCACATGATGCTCTGTTCGAGCGGGGTCCACAGGCCGGTGCGAACGCCGGCGGCACGCAGCGCCCGGCCGGTCCATTCGTTGCATGTGAGGATCGCGCTGTAACCGCCGTTCGCGAGGTAGAAGATGTCATTGTCGCGATAGCCGCGGCCAGGCACAGGTACGGTGCGGCCGCCGGAATCGAGGCGAAAGCGCGCGCGGACGAAACCGACGAGACGGCGATATTCGGCGGACCGCAGCACCAGCCGGCGGGTATATTCGTCCGGGCGCGGATCGTGCACATGCTCGACGTGCATAAGCGGCTCGCCGCCGCCGATCGCCGCCCGGACCGCCGTCGGCACCGACAGATCGGCCCAGGTCGGCGTGTTCAGATAGACCTCGCGCTCGCCATAGCCGAAGGCGACATAATCGGCCGCGTCCCACCGCGGATCGCGGACATCGCGGCCGGGGACCATCGGCCGCCAGTCCATGTGCGCATTGGTCTTCGGCATCAGGATCCAGGTGTGGACGCCATTCGTGCGGACGAAGATGGCGATGCCGCTGTCCGCCTGTCGCCATGCGGAATTGGCGGGCACGAGGCCGAGCACAAGGGCGGCGAGGACATAGAGCAGCGGGATGGCGAGAATGCCGCCCGCCGTCCTGAGCGCCACCCTGCCCATGCGCCGCCAGTTCCACGCCGTCATGCGATGAAGGCTAATGAGGATCAGCCATCATTGCGAGCGAAGCGAAGCGATCCGCGCGCGGGAGTGTCCAGAAACTGGATTGCTTCGCCGCGGCGCTCCCGCGATGACGGCGCGATGGACACGCTTCCGCCTTATGCCCGTTTTCTCGGCATCCGATCAGAATCGATCGACGGCACGCCGCTCTACACCATGCCATTCGGTAACGTCGTGCTCGGCCGGCCGGGCTATCTGCATGGCGGGGCGATCGCCGGGCTG
This sequence comes from Sphingomonas sp., assembly GCA_050247295.1. GTDB lineage: Bacteria > Pseudomonadota > Alphaproteobacteria > Sphingomonadales > Sphingomonadaceae > Allosphingosinicella. The sequence continues at coordinate 17,027 of JBFWUJ010000026.1, forward strand.
CTGGAGTTTGCCGCCTTCGGCACGCTTTACGCGTCGCTGGGCGACGCGCGGATCGCGGCGAAGCCGGTCAACGTCACCGTCCAGTTCATGCGCGGCGGGATCGATCATGACACCTATGCGGCGGCGATCGTCACCCGGCTCGGCAAGCGGGTCGCCAATGTCGAAGCACATGCCTGGCAAAAGGATCGCAGCAAGCCGATCGCCGCGGCGCAGATGAACCTGCTCCTTCGCCGGCCCTAACCGCCCGCCTTGATCGTCTCGCGGGCGATGACGAGTTGCTGGATCTGGCTGGTCCCCTCGTAAATCCTGAACAGGCGGACGTCGCGGTAGAGCCGCTCGATGCCGTAATCGGCGATATAGCCGGCGCCGCCGAAAATCTGCACCGCCCGGTCGGCGACCCGGCCGACCATCTCGCTGGCAAAATATTTGGCTGCCGCGCATTCGAGGACGATCGGATCGCCCGCATCCTTCCTTGCCGCCGTGTCGAGTACGAGGGCGCGCGCCGCCAGCGCCTCTGTCTTGGAATCCGCGATCATCGCCTGGACGAGCTGGAAATCGGCGAGCGGCTTGCCGAACTGCCGGCGCTCCGCCGCATAAGCGACGGCATCCGCGATCAGCCGCTCGGCGACCCCGACGCAGACCGCCGCGATGTGCAGACGCCCGCGATCCAGCACCCGCATCGCGATCTTGAAGCCCTCGCCTTCCTCGCCCAGCCGGTTGGCGGCCGGCACCGGCGCATCGTCGAAATTGACGTCGCAGACATGGGCGCCCTGCTGCCCCATCTTCTTCTCGGGCTTGCCGATCGAGACGCCCGGGATGTCGGCGGGCACGAGGAAGGCGGAGACGCCGTGCGCACCCTCCCCGCCGGTTCGCGCCATCACCGTGAACAGCGACGCCTTGTCGGCGTTGGTGATGAACCGCTTGCTGCCGCTGAGCCGGTAGACATCGCCATCCCGCACGGCCCGGGTTTGAACTGCGGCGCTGTCGGAACCGGCACCCGGCTCGGTCAGCGCGAAGCTGGTGACGATCTCACCCGAGGCGATCCGCGGCAGCCATTCGGCCTTCTGCGAATCCGAGCCGGCCATCACCAGGCCCTGGCTGCCGATCCCCACATTGGTGCCGAAGACCGACCGGAAGGCCGGCGTGGTCCGGCCGAATTCCAGCGCCACCCGCACCTCTTCGGACATCGTCAGGCCGAGGCCGCCGAACGCTTCCGGAATCGACAGCCCGAACAGCCCCATCTCCCGCATCTCGCGAACGATGTCGTCCGGCACTTCGTCTTCGGTCGCGACCCGCTCCTCCAGCGGCCGCAGCCGTTCGGTGACGAACCGGCGGATCGTCTCGATCAGCGCGTCGAAGGTTTCGGGATCGAGCGCCATCACATCCTCATGGAATCTGGTAGCCAAGGGCGCGCAGCGCGAGCACGCCCTGCCGCGGATCGCGGCGGAAGAAAAGTCCGCCGGAGCGGTGCGAATGACCGGGAATATAATCGAAGGTGATGCCGCTCCTCTCGACCGGCGCGCCGCCGCTGGTCAGCATGCCTTCGACGTCGACGGACTGGGCCGTGCCGCCTGCAATGTTGCGGGCTTCGAACTCGACGACATAGCCCGACGGGGTGGCCGCGATCCGGCGAACCGAGACCTCGATCGCCGGCGGCTCGGTGGGGCCGCCGCGCAGCGCCTCCCGGCCAATCACCGACAAGAGGCCGAGCAGCAGCGCGAGGCCGATGCCGGCCGCGATCCATTCGAGGAGCGGCGTTCCGGATGCCTTCTTCTCTTTCGCGGCCATCGGCCTCTCCCTAGACCACGAGCCGGGCGATCGCGGCCCCGATCGAGGCGGGAAAGCCGAGCACGACGACAATCGATGCGAGCCCCGCGAGATCGACCCCGTCGGCGCGGCCGAACGTCCAGAGCACGTACAGGCTGACCAGCAGCGCGACGCCGTAGCCGGGGATCGTGTAGGTGAAGAAGGCCGCAATGAAGCCGCCTTTCCTGGCATCGTGCTGCCCTGCAAAGCCGACGCTGTAGACGAGGGCGTGCAGCATCAGCAGCGACAACGCGACGAGCGCGAAGGCGTGCGCCGGACCCATGATATAGGAGATCAGCATCATCTCTTCCGTCGGCGCGACGTTGAAGGTGAGAAACAAGGCGCCGACCAGCATCAGGAACAGCTCGGCGGGATAACCTTCGGTACGCAGCGCGTGCTCCTCCTGTTTCTCCCCCGCGCCGCTGCCGAGCTGCTTGCGGGCGAGCATCGCGCCGAAACTGCCGGGGACGCTCTGGACCGCGATCTTCCCGGCCCATTCGTCCAGCGGCATTCCCCATTGCAATATGCCGAAGAGGATGAGGATGATCGCTGCCGCGAGGATACCGACCCCGTAAGCGGCCAGCGCGTCCAGCAGATCCTCGCTCAGCGTCATTGTCGGCTCGAAGCCGCCGAAGCGGGAGAGCCCGACGAGGATGACGAAATTGAACGCGACGAACAGGAACAGCCGGGGCGGCGAGATATGGAAGCCGAGCCACCACATCTCCATCGTCATCAGCAGCGGCAGGCCGAAGATGATCGCGCCGGCGACGGCGCGCGCAAGGCCGAGCGCATAGGCGCCGTTGCTGCCCGCCGGCAGTCGCCGGGCCTCAGCCCCGGCCGTCATCCGTCCCGGCCATCAGCGGCGTGCCATGAGCGCCTCGGCGCCGACCACCATCGCCTCGACGCCGGCGGTGACCGAAGGCTCCGGCAGGATCCGGAACAGCGGCGAATGGTGCCCGGCCGCCGTCGCCAGCTGATCCGGCGCGGTGCCGCCGACGCCAAAATAGACGCCGCGCACATTATGTTCGGGGCTGACGAAATAGGCGAAATCCTCGGCCCCCATGCCGTTGCGCGGCATGTCGATGAGGCGATCGGCGCCCATCGAAGCGGCGATGGCGGCGCGCACCCGCTGTGCCGTTTCGGTATGATTGATATTGGCCGGCGTCGTTTCGGTCGTCGATCTGGTCACCACCGGCAGCCTGTCCTGCGGCACGCCCAGGGCCAGTGCGGTATTGCGAACGACCCGGTCGATGCGGTCGAGCAGCTGTACGCGCACCTCCGGCGTATCGGCCCGCACCGTCAGCGCCATGTCGACATGCTCCGGAATGATGTTGCCGCGAACACCGCCGTGGATCGCGCCGACGGTGATGACGCGTCCCTGCAACGGGTTGATTTCGCGGCTGACGATCGATTGGAGCGACACGACGATCTGCGATGCGATCAACACCGGATCGACGCCGAGATGCGGCGAGGCGCCGTGCGTTCCGACACCATTGACCCGGATCGTGACGATGTCCGAGCTCGACGACACGATCGCATCCGGCACCTCGATCCGCCCGGCGGGCGTGTCGGCGGAGACGTGGAAGGCGAGCGCGTAATCGGGCCGCGGGAAGCGCGTATAGAGTCCGTCCTGGATCATGGCCCGGGCGCCGGAGATCGTTTCCTCCGCCGGCTGGGCGATCAGGACCAGGGTGCCCGACCAGTTCGCGCGCCGGGCCCGCATCTGCCGGGCCGCGCCGACGAGGGCGGTGATGTGAACGTCATGGCCGCAGGCGTGCATCACCGGCCGTTCGACGCCGCCGCTGTCGGTCTGCCGCGCGCGAGAGGCATTGGCGAGGCCGGAGCGCTCCTCGATCGGCAGCCCATCCATGTCGGCGCGCATCAACAGGGTCGGTCCGTCGCCATTGCGCATCACCGCGACGACGCCGGTGCCGCCGACGCCGGTCGTCACTTCATAGCCCAGCGTCCGGAGCTCGCGCGCCAGCCTGGCGGACGTCTGCACCTCGCGGCCGGACAATTCCGGGTTGCGATGGAAATGATCGAACAAGGCGGCGAGATTGGCGCGATAATCCTGCTGAACCGCCGTCCTGAGCGCCGGCTCCTGCGCTGGCGCCGCCATCGGCCATGCCGCCAGCGCCGCCGCGAATATCGCCTTCCTCATTGCAACCCCCTTCTAATATCCATTCATCCGCGCCAGCCGGTCGGCATGATAAGCCGGATCGCCGAACAGCTCGTTCAACACCCGGTCGCGCTTCATGTAGAGGCCGATATCATATTCATCGGTCATGCCGATGCCGCCATGCATCTGCACCCCCTCCTGCACCGCGAGGAGCGAGGCGCGGCCGGCCTTCGCTTTGGCGACGGAAACCATCGCCTCGGCATCGGCGGCGCCTTCGTCCAGCAATTGCTGCGCCTTCAGGGTCGCCGCGCGGGCGATCTCCAGTTCCGAATAGAGGTGCGCGGCCCGGAATTGCAGCGCCTGGAATTCGCCGATCAGCTTTCCGAACTGCTTGCGCTGCTTCAGATAGTCGACGGTCATATCCATCGACGCCGAGCCGACGCCGGCGAGTTCGGCGGCGGCACCGGCCCGGCCGGCGTTCAGCACCCGCGACAGCACGATATCGCCGCCGCCGACCTCGCCCACCACCGCATCGGCATCGACCTCGACATTGTCGAAGACCATCCGCGCACCGATGCTGGAATCGGCCAGCCGAACCCCCTCGACCGCCAGTCCGGCCGCGTCCTTGCCGACCGCGAATAACGTCAGGCCGTCCTCCGCCTGCGCCGCGACCAGGGTTACGTCGGCCGAAGCACCCTGAACGACGAACTGCTTGCGGCCCGACAGTCTGAAGCCGTTGCCGGAGCGTTCGGCGCGCATCTCGATCGCCTCCGGCCGATGCTTCGGCCCCTCGTCGATCGCCAGCGCGGCGACGGTCTCACCGGCGAGAATGCCCGGAAACCAACGCTCCTTCAGCGCCGATCCCTTGAGCGCTTCGACGAAGGCGACGGCCGTCATCAGGAACGGCGAGGGTGTCAGGTTGCGGCCAATTTCCTCCAGCACGATCCCGGCCTCGACATGGCCCAGACCCAGCCCGCCATCCGCCTCGTCGATCAATATGCCGGTGAAGCCCATTTCGGCGAACCGTTTCCACAGATCGTGGCCGAAGCCATCCTTGCAGCCCTTGTCGCGCCAGTGGCGCAACTGCTTTCCGATCGCGCCTTCATCGCCCATGAGGCCGCGCGCCGTGTCACGCAGCATCGCCTGATCGTCCGTGAGATAGAGGGGCATTTCGTCAGGCTCCCGGGAGGTCAAGGATGCGCTTGGCGACGATGCCGAGCTGGATCTCGCTGGTGCCGCCCTCGATCGAATTGGCCTTGGTGCGCAGCCATTCCCGCGCCGCCTTGCCCTTCCTCGACCGATCGCTGTCCCATTCCAGCGCGTCCGAGCCGCCGGCGGCCATGACCAGCTCGTGCCGCGCCTTGTTCAATTCGGTGCCGGCATATTTCATCATCGACGGCTGGGCCGGATGCGCCTGCCCGGCCTTCAACTCATCGATGAACCGCTCGCTCATCGCGCGGAAGGCCATCGCGTCGACGTCGAAGCGGGCGACGTCGGCGCGCAGGATCGGATCGTCCGCCAGGACTTCGCCGAGCGCCGCACCGAGCGCCCCCGTCTGACCGCCGAGGCCCATGCCGGAAATCATCTCCCGCTCATGCCCAAGCAGATATTTGGCGACGTCCCAGCCCTTGTTGAGTTCACCAACGAGCTGGTCCTTCGGCACCTTCACATCGTCGAAGAAGGTTTCGCAAAAGGGCGAGGAGCCGGAAATCAGCAGGATCGGCTTGGTCGAGACGCCTTCGCTCGCCATGTCGAAGAGAAGGAAGCTGATGCCCTTATGCTTGGGCGCCGCGGGATCGGTGCGGACAAGGCAGAAGATCCAGTCGGCCTTGTCGGCATAGCTGGTCCAGACCTTCTGGCCGTTGACCAGCCAGTGATCGCCCTTGTCCTCGCATTTGGTCTGCAGGGAAGCGAGATCGGAACCGGCGCCCGGCTCCGAATAGCCCTGGCACCAGCGGATTTCGCCGCGCGCGATCTGATTCAGATAGAGCGTCTTCTGCGCCTCATTCCCATATTTCAGCAGCGCCGGCCCGAGCATCGAAATGCCGAAGCTCATCAGCGGATTGCGCGCGTTGATCCGCGCCATTTCCTGCTTCAGCACCTTGGTCTCGGCCGGTGAAAGGCCGCCGCCGCCATATTCGGTCGGCCAGTCCGGCACCGTCCAGCCGCGCGCGGCCATCAGCTCCATCCAGCTTTTCTGGGCTTCGTTCTTGAAGACCGGATTGCGGCCGCCCCAGCAGGCGTCGCTCTCGTCGCGCATCGGCTCGCGCATTTCGGGCGGACAATTGGCCTCCAGCCAGGCGCGGGTGTCGGCGCGAAACTGCTCAAGATCGGACATCGCCGCCTCCTTTACGTTAACGTCAACTGACGCTCTCGGGCTGCCGAGTCAATCGCGAGAAACGAAGCACCCCGTCGTCGATCCGGCCGAAGCGGAGCGCCAGCACGTCGCGCGGATAATTCTGATGCACCTTCCACGGCGGCGCCATGCCCTGGCTCGGCATATGTTCGCGCGCCCGCTGCACATAGCCGGAGCTGAAATCGAGCATCGGCCTGCGCTCGATCGCGGCGGTGCCCGGCACCGGCGTCACGATTGCCATCCCGCCAGCGTCCATATGGTTGAGCAGCCGGCAGACATAGCGCGCAGTGAGGTCGCTCTTCAGCGTCCATGAGGCGTTGGTGTAGCCGAAGGCGACGGCGAGATTGGGCACGTCGCTCAGCATCGCGCCCCGGTAGCTCAGATGATCGGCGACGTTGACCGGACGTCCGTCGACGTCGAGCGCGATGCCGCCGAGCAGCTTCACGACCAGACCCGTCGCGGCGACGACGATATCGGCCTCCAGTTCGTCGCCGCCTTCCAGCGCGATGCCGCCTTCGGTGAAGCGCGCGATCCGATCGGTGACGACCTCCACCGTGCCGGCGCCGATCGCCTTGAACAGGTCCCCGTCCGGGACGAGGCAGAGGCGCTGGTCCCACGGATTGTAGGCCGGGTTGAAGTGGCGATCGATATCATAGCCCGCCGGCAATTCCCTGGCCGCCATCCGGCGCAGGAAGGCGCGGACCCTGGCCGGCCGCTTGCGCGCACGATTGAAGAAATAGGCGCTCAACAGGACATTCTTCCAGCGCGTCAGCCGCGGTCCGATCCGCGCCGCCAGCCTGTCCCGCGAAGGCCGCGCGGCGACATAGGAAGGCGATCGCTGCAGCATCGTCACCTGCGCGCCCAGATCGGCGAGCGCGGGGGCCAGCGTCACCGCCGTCGCACCGCTGCCGATGATGACGACGCGCTTGCCCCCAACCTCCAGATCGTCGGGCCAGAATTGCGGATGGAGGATCCGGCCGGCGAAATCCGCTTCACCCGGCCATTCCGGGCGATAGCCGGCTTCGTAGTCATAATAGCCGCTGCCGAGATAGAGGAAGGCGCAGCTGAACCGGCGCGTCTCGCCGCCTGCCTCCGCTTCCACGGCCCAGCGTCCCTCGGCGGAGGACCATGACGCCCGCACCGCCTTGTGGCCGAAGCGGATCGCGCCATCGACCCGGTGCGCGCGCGCCGTCTCCTCGACATAGGCGCGGATCGATGCGCCATCGGCGATCGCCTTGTCCTCCCGCCACGGACGGAAGGGAAGGCCCAGCGTGTACATGTCGGAATCGGAGCGGATGCCGGGATAGCGGAACAGGTCCCAGGTGCCGCCGATCCGCTCCCGTCCCTCCAAAATCAGGAGGCTCTTCGAGGGGCAGCGTTGCCGCAGCCGGCAGGCGGCGCCGATGCCCGAAATGCCGGCGCCGACGATCAGCACATCGACATGTTCGGGCGCGGCGGACATCGGCTCACGCTAGCAGGGCGAAACCCCACCGCAAGCGCGGGCTCAGAAGATCAGGGTGATCCGGCGGATCGTTCGGCCGCCGGCCGGGCCACCGATGAGGCGGCTGGCGGTGGCCTGCGGCGGTTCGTCGTCCACGCTGATCGCGATCGCGCCGGGATTGTCGATCCGGATGCCGTGCCGGCTGCGGCTGATCCGCGGCATCGCCGGCGGGCGGACGACGATCGCCTCGACCCTCAGGCTGCCGGCATGCGCCTGCGCTCCGGCCGGCGGTGTCATGGCAAGCGCCAAGGCGAGGATGGTAACGGACATGGCGAAGGCATGCGTAGGCGGCGCGCGCTTGCCAATGGTTTTGACGGCCTACCGTGGTCGAAACAGGGCGCTTATTCACCATATGTGCCACATCGGGCCGGAATCGGCGGAATTCTGCGCCTTTCCTTACTGAACGGGCGGTTGCTGCTGCGGCTGGATCGGGGTTGCCGGGGTCGCGCCCGATGCCGGCTGGCAGAGCGACAGATAGGCGATTTCCATCACCGTGCCGCCTTCGATCGGCAACGGATTGTCCGGATATTCGCGGAATTCGGAAACCCGGCCGTCCTCCTCCTGCCGCCGCCGCGCGAGCGAATTGATCGTCCGCGCCTGGCAATCGATGCGCAGGCGATAGGTATTCTGGTTCGCCGGCGCCGGCGGCGGATCGATCAGCCGGAACCAGGCGGTACGGGTCGACCCCTGCTGCTCCAGCGTCCCGCCGTCGACCGCGATCGCCTGGCCGCTGGGCGCGCTGCCAAGGCTGAGCCAGGCCGATTGGCGGGGGGGCGGCGGCGGCAACGCGGCCATCATCCGTTCGACCTCGCGCGCCGCGATCTGCTCCGGCGACGCATCGCAGCTGGCCGTCGCACGCACCGCCGCAAGGCCGATGGCGCTGTCGCGCAGCCCGCTCGCGACGCGCAGGAAGTCGCGGATCGTCAGCCGGTCCGGATCGTAATTGCCGCGCGTCACCGCGCCGGCGGCGCGGGTGAGGAAGCGCAGCTGGCGCGGGTTGAGGGTCTGGGTGAGCTGGCCGGCGACGCAATTGGTCTGCCTGAGGTTCAGCCCGTAGCGCGCGAGCTGCGGCGCGATGATCCCTTCGCGCGGACCGACATAGTCCGCGACATGACCGGCGCAGCCCGAGAGAAAGGCGGCAAGCGCGACGGGCGGAAAAAGGCGGGAAGGAAGCGGCATGGGCGGCGCTGGTTACAGATTTCCCCGCGCCGGGCCAAGGGGATGGCGCCCGCCCGCGAGGTTCGCTCTAGCTCGACCAGAGCCGCAGCAAATTGTGATAGACGCCGGTGAGTGCGATCAGCGCCGGATCCTCGTCGCCAACCTTGGCGCGCAGCGACTGGATACCGAGGTCCATGTCGAGCAACAAGGAACGCCGGTCGTCGCGCGCGACCAGGCTCTGCACCCAGAACACGCCGGCCAGGCGGGTCCCGCGGGTCACCGGCGCGACCCGGTGCAGGCTGGTGGACGGATAGAGGATCATGTCGCCGGCCGGCAGCTTGATCGTCCGATCCCCCGCCATATCCTCGATCACCAGTTCGCCGCCGTCATAGCTTTCGGGATCGGACAGGAAGAGCGTCGCGGAAAGATCGGTCCGGATCCGTCCCCCGGCCGGCAGCGGCCGCCAGGCATTGTCGACATGGGCGCCGAAATCATGGCCGGCTTCGTAACGGCTGAAGAGCGGCGGATAGATCGCATCCGGCAGCGCCGCCGCCTGGAACAGCAGGGAGCGCTCCAGCGCCTGCTGCAGCGCCTCGCCCAGCGCCAGCGCCGCCTCGCTCCGCTCGGCAAGCTGCAGGTTCCTCTTGGCGAGCGCCGATTGATAGCCCGCGGTCACCGCGCCATCGGCCCAGTCGGCGCCGTCGAGCCGCTCGCGAAAGCG
>JBFWUJ010000027.1:0-5602 GCA_050247295.1 Sphingomonas sp.
ACGCGCGGAAGCGTCGATCTTGGCGCCCAATATGTCGACGGCGATGGCGGTTTCGCTGAGGTGCCTTTGACTTTCGCCGGGGCGGCGGGGCAGCGCTTCCTGGTCCGCTCGCCGCGCACCCAGGGCGAAGCGGCCCTCCTCAGCCTCGCCGGCCGTCACGATCTGGGCGGCGGCTGGTCGCTCGGCGGCCACGCGCGCGCCGTTCTCGGCCGTGCCGAGCAGGAATTCGGCGGCGGAATGACGTTGGCATGGCGCTTCTGAGGCTCTGCCGGACGACCAGGCGGGTCACCTCGGGCGATGAGCTGAGGTAGCAAAATGGGCTGGGTGGCTTGGTTCTCGATCGGCGGTTCATCCGCGCCGGCTACCAGCGGCGCGTCATCAAGCGCGACAATCGCGGCGTCGAGGAGCGTCGGCGCCTGAACCGGGAAGGGGAGGCGCGCTGCTGGCAGGCGCGGCAGCGCCGGGAAGCGCTGGAACGGACCCGGGCCGACGGTCTCGAGCGGCTGCTCGCCGAGCACCAGCGCCAGCAGCAGCTCGAGGCCGGGCATTAGCCTAGGCGATTCCGGCCCCGCTGAAGGGTGTGTCGGTTTCTGCAGCGCGAGACCGGCGTCAAATTCGGCGGACATCACAGGGCCTTTGCGGCCAAAGAACGCGGGTTCGCACTCTTTCGGAGCCTAATGGACGCAGAACCGCTCGCTTTCTGGCGATCCGCGGTCCACGAGAGCAAGGATCGACGTGTAGTTGGCGGAGCGGGAGGGATTCGAACCCTCGATACGGTTTTGCCGTATACTCACTTTCCAGGCGAGCGCCTTCGACCACTCGGCCACCGCTCCGCATCGAACCCGATCGTTCGCCGCAGCGCGGCGGGCGTGAATCGGATCGCAAACCAAAACGCCTGGAAGGCGCGTGATCTAGTCGGCGGCGCCCGGTTCGGCAAGTTCGGCGGCGCAGCGATCCATCTCGGCGGCGAGCGCGATATCCTTTTCCGTAACGCCGCCGGCGCTGTGGGTGCTGAGCAGGACGTCGACCCGGTTCCAGACATTGGTCCAGTCGGGATGATGATCGGCCTTTTCGGCCGCCAGCGCGACCCGGGCCATGAAGCCGAATGCGGCGCCGAAATCGGCGAAGCGGAAGCGCCGCGCGATCGCCCTGCGCCCGGCATCGTAGGTCCAGCCCGGCAATCCTGCCAGCGCCGCCGCCCGCTCGGTCTCGCTCAGGATCGCCATGACCCTTCCTCCATCCTGCCCATCGCCCTATGTGCCGGGCGATGGGCAGGGGTCAAATCTTCGCGCCGGATGCGGCGGCGATCGAGCGGCTGGCGGACGCTGCGGTGGCCGCCCTGCCGCAACGCTTCCGCCGCCATCTCGCCAATGTCGTCTTCCGGGTCGATGAATTCGCCGACGGCGAGACGCTCGAAGCGATGGGAATCGACGACCCGTTCGACCTGACCGGACTCTATTCGGGCCGCTCGATGCGCGAGAATTCGAGCCTCGCATCGGGCGAACTGCCGCCGATGATCCACCTCTATCGACGCCCGCTGCTCGACGAATGGGCGGATACCGGCGTCAGCCTGGAGGCGCTGATCACGCATGTCATCGTCCACGAGATCGGCCACCATTTCGGCCTCTCCGACGCCGACATGCATCGCATCGAGGATGCGGCCGGTTGAGCGACCTGCTCCGCCTCGACCATGTCGCCTGCCGGCGCGGCGGCCGGCTGCTGTTCGAGGCGCTGAGCCTGACTCTCGGTCCCGGCGAAGCGACCCTGGTCAGCGGCCCCAACGGAGTCGGCAAATCGAGTCTGCTGCGCGTGGCAGCCGGCCTGCTTCGGCCCGCCGCCGGGACCGTCGAAAGCGCCGCCGTGGCGCTGGCCGACGAACATCTCGCGCTCGACGAGCGGCAGCCGCTCGGCGTCGCGCTCGCCTTCTGGGCCGGCCTCGACGGCGTATCGGCAGTGCCGGGGATGGAGGCGATGGGAATCGCCTATCTTTCCGACGTGCCGGTCCGGATGCTTTCGACCGGCCAGCGAAAGCGCGCCGCATTGGCCCGGATGATGGCCTGCAACGCCCCGTTGTGGCTGCTCGACGAGCCCGCCAACGGCCTCGACACCGAGGGACAGGAGCGGCTGGAAAAGGGCATGGCCGCGCACCGGATCAGGGGCGGCGCGATCCTCGTCGCCAGCCACCAGCCGCTGGTCCTGCCCGATGCCGCCACGCGGGTGATCGGATGACGGCGCTGATCGTCCGCGAGCTGAAGCAGGCGCTGGCCGGCGGCGCAGCGGCGATGCCGATCGTCTTCTTCCTGCTGGTCGCCACTCTCTTCCCCTTCGCCGTCGGCCCGGACGGCCCCTTGCTGGCGCGCACCGGCGGCGGCGCCCTGTGGATGGCGGCATTGCTCGCCGCCCTCCTTCCGATCGACCGGCTCGTGGCGCCGGACCGGGCCACGGGCGTGCTCGATCAACTGGCGCTGCGCGGGATCGGCGAGGACATGATCGCGCTGGCCAAGCTGATCGGCCATTGGCTGAGCTTCGGCCCGCCGCTGATGGTGGCGGCGCTGCCGGCCGCGGCGCTGATGAAGCTGCCGGCGGACGTGCTGATGCGGCTGGAGCTCGGCCTGCTGATCGGAACCCCCGGCCTCGCCGCCCTCACCCTCGGCGTCGGGGCGCTGACCGCCGGCCTCAGACGTTCGGGGCCCCTCGCCGGTCTGCTGATGCTGCCGCTGGCGGTGCCGCTGCTGATCTTCGGCGCCGGCTATGTCGAGCGCGGCGGCGACAGCGGCGCGCTGCAATGGCTCGGCGCCACATCGCTGCTGCTCGTCGCCGGCGCCCCATTCGCGGCCGGCGCGGCGATCCGGGCGGGGCGGGATTGATCCCAAGCGCGGGGCAACGTTCGGCAGGTTCGGGCCAGAAACGAAATTTTCCGGCCTTCGTCGCCGGAAAATCCCGGATTTGCGCGATTCGCAAGCGCCGGGGCGGTTCGGGGTTTGTCCTGACGGCGACCCCCTATGTCCGGAGTCCGCCCCGCCGCGGCGCCCCGGCGAAACAGGTGATCGACATGTTCAAAGAGCAGGAGAGAGCGGGCCCAGAATGAACCCGGAGCGGGCGGGTAGGAAAGCGAAAATCCGCCTTTCCTAGCTCCGGCTCCACCGGGCGAAGATCGCGGTCGGCAGCAGCAGCCCGCGCGCCTCTTCGCGCACCGCCATGTCGCCGCACTCGATCCGGCCGCCAAGATCGCCCAGCATTTGCTGGAGCAGCCCCCCGATCGCCAGCGCGGACATGCGAACCGCATAGACGGTGAGGACGAGAAAATGGCTGTCGGCGTCGAGCAGCCTGCGACAATCGGCGATCAGGCCGGGCAACCCTTCCTCAAGCCGCCAGATCTCGCCCTCCGGCCCGCGGCCGAATTTCGGCGGATCGAGGATGATGCCGTCATAGCGCCGGCCACGCCGCACCTCGCGCGCCGCGAATTTGGCGGCATCGTCGACCAGCCAGCGAATCGGCCGATCCGCCATGCCGGACAGCACCGCATTGGCCTTGCCCGCCTCGACCGATTTCTTCGAGGCATCGACATGGGTGAGCTTCGCGCCCGTCGCGCTCATCGCCAGCGTGCCGACGCCGGTATAGCCGAACAGGTTCAGCGCCTCCGCCCCTTCGCCAAGCCGCTCCCGCATCCATGCCCATTGCGGCGCCATGTCGGGGAAGAAAGCGAGGTGGCGGAACGGCGTGCACTGGGCGCGGAAGCGGACATCCTCCCAGCCCAGCTCCCAGCCCTCGCGCGGCACCGGCCGATCGAACCGCCAGCGCCCGCCGCCTTCCTCGTCCGACCCGGGCACGAACTCGCCATCCGCATCCCATTCGCTGGCGCCGGGCGCCCACATCGCCTGCGTCTCCGGACGGATGAAGCGGTAGGGGCCGTAGCGCTCGAGCTTGCGGCCGTGGCCCGAATCGACGAGCCCGTAATCGGCCCAGCCCTCCGCGACCAGGGTGGCGAGGGTCACGCGGCGCGCACGGCCGCGACGCCGATCGTCGCGCTGGCGCGCGGGCCGGCGAGGATCTTCGCGCCGGCCGCGCGGACCTCTTCGATCGTCACCGCCTCGAGCCGCGCGACCATCTCGCCGGGCTCCACGAGCCGGCCGAACAGGGCCAGCTGCCTGGCGACATAACTGGCCTGGCCCCAGGCGCTTTCCAGACTCATCAGCATGCCGGCCTTCACCTGCGCCCGCGCCCGGTCGAGTTCGCGCTGAGTCGCGTTCGCCGCCGCATCGGCGACGGTTTCGGCGATCAGGGCGGCGGCCGCCGCCGCCTCGCGCCGGGCCGTCGCGGCGTAGAAATAGAACAGCCCGTCCTCGCGATAGGGCTGCAGCGCCGACCAGACGCTATAGGCGAGCCCGCGCTCTTCGCGCACCGCATGAAACAGCCGCGAGGAGGCGCCCGAACCGGTGAGGTCGCTGAACAGCCGGGCCGCATAGAAATCGGGATCGTGGACCGCCGGCGCCGCATAGCCGACCGCGAGGTGCGCCTGATCGGCGCGCGGCCGGCTGGCACGGGCGCCGCCGATGAACCGGGCCCGTTCGGCGGCGGGCATCGCGCCTTCGGGCAGATCGCCGAAACGGGTCGCCGCAAGCGCGACCAGCTGATCGTGGTCGACCTTGCCCGCCGCGACCAGACACAGGCTGCCGGCGCGATAGCGATGCTGCCGCCAATCATGCAGGTCGTCGATCTCGATCGCGGCGATGCTGGTTTCATCGCCGAGCACCGAGCGGCCGAGCGGCTGATCGGGCCAGCAGGTCGCCCACAGATCGTCGAAGATGATGTCGGACGGCGTATCGCGAGCTTCGCCGAGCTCCTGCAGCACGACTTCCTTCTCGCGCGCCAGATCGTCCGCCCGGAAATGCGGCCGCAGGATCATGTCGGCGATCAGCTCGATGCCGAGCGGCAGATGTTCGGCGAGCAGGCTGGCGGTGAAACTGGTTCCCTCGCGGTCCGTCGCGGCGTTGAGATCACCGCCGACATCCTCGACCGCCTCGTTGATCTCGCGCGCCGTCCGGCCGCCGGCGCCCTTGAACACCATATGCTCGTAAAGATGCGCGACGCCGTTGAGGCGCGCCGGTTCATGCCGCGAGCCGACATCGGCATAAAGGCCGACCGCCACCGTCTCGAAGCCCGGCATCGACCGGCTGGCGACCCTGAGGCCGTTGTCGAGACTGGTGAGCTGCATCATGGGACGCGGGCGTTTAGGCGTTCAGGGCTCCGGCGGCAACCGCCGCCCGCGCCCGCGCAGGGCGAGCAGATAGATCAGCACCGCCGCGGCGGCGAAGAAAAACCATTGGACGGCATAGGAGCGGTGGTTGTTCGGCACGTCTTCGATCCGCGCCGGCGCGCTGGCGACGAGCGGCGCCGACGGCGTCGCCGCGGTGAGGATCAGCGGCTCGCCGGCGATATCCGCGCCAAGCGTCCCGGCGACGATCCCGGCCAGCGACAGCCGCCGCTCCCGGTCCGGCAACGCCGCCCACCCCGCATTGACGATCACCCGCCCCGCCAGCCCGTCGGCTCCCGGCCGGCACGCCATGAGCGCAACATAGCCGCTGCGGCCGTCGCGGCTGCG
>JBFWUJ010000027.1:5702-19679 GCA_050247295.1 Sphingomonas sp.
ACAGCCGCCGCTCCCGGTCCGGCAACGCCGCCCACCCCGCATTGACGATCACCCGCCCCGCCAGCCCGTCGGCTCCCGGCCGGCACGCCATGAGCGCAACATAGCCGCTGCGGCCGTCGCGGCTGCGGCCGCCGCGCCATTCCGGAACCGCGTCTTCGGCCCGGCAGGTGACGAGCGCCCTGCGAAAGGCGAGCGGCGGCGGCGCAGCGCCGGCGGCGGGAAGCGGATCGAGATCGAGCGCGGGCAGGGACGCGGCGGCCGCATATTCGGCGAGCAGCCCGTCCTTCCATGACGCCCGCCCGAGCTGCCAGAGGCCGAGGCCGATCATCACCGCCACCGCCCCGGCGACGATGATCGTCGGCAGGACCGGCAGCCGACTCATACCTTGTCGGCGGCGCCCACCTCGCGGGCGCGATGCCGATATTCGAGCGCCAGCAGCAAGCCCTTGGCCAGGCGAAGCAGGACCAGGGTCAGCAGAACGGTGAGCGGCAGCCAGAGGAGGGCGTGCAGCCACCAGGGCGGCGACGCGGAAAGCTCGAGCGCGATCGCCGAGCCGGTGACGATGCCGCCGACGATGAAGATGAGGAACGCGGCCGGCCCGTCGCCGACATTGAAGGCGGAATAGTTCAGCCCGCAGGCGCGGCATCTGGGCGCGAAGGCGACGACCCCGTTAAACAGCGTCGGCGCTCCGCAGCGCGGGCACAGGCCGCGTAACGCGGCCCGTGCGGGGACGGTCGATGCATCAGTGATATTCGGCGCCCCAGCCACTCCAGACATAGATGCACAGGAACAGGAACAGCCACACCACGTCGACGAAATGCCAATACCAGGCGGCCGCCTCGAACCCGAAATGCTGCTGCGGCTTGAAATGGTCCTTATAGGCGCGGGCGAGACAGACGATCAGGAAGATCGTGCCGACGATCACATGAAAGCCGTGGAAGCCGGTCGCCATGAAGAATGCCGAAGTGTAGATATTGTCGCCGAAGCTGAACGGCGCGTGGATATATTCATAGGCCTGGACGCCGGTGAAGATCAGGCCGAGCCCGATCGTCGCCCACAGGCCGCGGATCAGCCCCTTTCGGTCGCCGTGGATCAGGGCATGGTGGGCCCAGGTCACGGTGGTGCCCGAACAGAGCAGGATCAGGGTGTTCAGCAGCGGCCAGCCGAACGGATCCATGACGTGCATGCCTTCGGGCGGCCAGACGCCGCCAACGCTTTCGACCGAAGCCGGAAAGAGCGCCGCGTTGAACCAGGCCCAGAACCAGGCGACGAAGAACATCACCTCCGAGGCGATGAACAGGATCATGCCGTAGCGCAGGTGGAGCTGGACGACCGGCGTGTGATCGCCCTGATGCGCTTCCCTGATCACGTCCGCCCACCAGCTCACCATGGTGAGCGCGACGCCGAGGGCGCCGGCGACCATCACGTAGACGCCGGCCGAATTGCCGTGGAACCACATCACGGCGCCGCCGGTCAGCGCCAGCGCGGCGAACGACCCGACGAGCGGCCAGATGCTCGGCGGCAGGATGTGATATTGGTGGTTCTTCGCTCCGGCCATGTGGCGTTTCCCTGCTAGCTGGCGATGCTCTAGCTTCCCGACTCCGCCCGGTCCACCGGGTAAAAGGTGTAGGAAAGCGTGATCTCGCTGATGTCGCGCGCGTCCGGATCCTCGAGGATCGCCGGATCGACGTAGAAGATCACCGGCATGTTCACCTCCTGCCCCGGCTGGAGCGTCTGCTCGGTGAAGCAGAAGCACTGGATCTTCACGAAATAGCGTCCCGCCTGGTTGGGCGCGACGTTGAAGGTGGCGGTGCCGGTGATCGGCGTCGGCCCGGTGTTGCGGGCCCGGTAGAGCGCGATGTTGCGGGCGCCGATGGCGACCCGGCGGCTGGTGTCGACCGGCCGGAATTCCCAGCCCAATGCCGGCGACACATTGCCGTCGAAGCGAACCGAGATCATCCGGCCCACCGGCCCGGGCGCCGCATCCGTCGCGGCGCGCTGCGTCGTGCCGCCGAAACCGGTCACCTGGCAGAAGATCCGGTAGAGCGGCACGCTGGCGTAAGCGAGGCCGACCATGAAGACGGCGCCGAGCGCGGCGAGCAAGGCGGTCCGGCTGTTGCGGCGGGCGAGGGTGGTCATCCGAACGCCGCCATCTTGGCGATGGTGATGAAATAGACCAGCACCACGAAGCCGCCGAGACCGATCGCCATCAGGACCGCGCGGGCGCGCTGGCGGCGGCGGACCTCCTCAGTCACCGGATCGGGATTCATAGCGGCAGCCGGGCGTCGAGGACGAGAACGCCGAAGATCGCGAACAGATAGAGGATCGAGAAGGCGAACAGCCGCTTCTCCGGCTTCATTGCGGCGGGGTCGGTCGCCCGATTGGCGAGGACGCGCAGCGCCAGGACGAGGAAAGCGAGGCTGAGCGCGAGCGCGGCCATGCCGTAGAGCGCGCCGGCGAGCCCGAGCGGCCATGGGGCGACCGCGATCGCGGCCATCGGCAGGCTGTAAAATGCGATCTGCCGACGGGTCGCCTTCAGCCCGGAGACGACCGGCAGCATCGGCACCCCGGCGGCGGCGTAATCGGTGCGCACGAACAGGGCCAGGGCCCAGAAGTGCGGCGGCGTCCACAGGAAGATGAGGCCGAACAGGAGGATCGGCAGCGCGCTGACGTCGCCGGTCGCGGCGGCCCAGCCGATCAGCGGCGGGAACGCCCCGGCGGCGCCGCCGATGACGATGTTCTGCGGCGTCCGCCGCTTCAGCCAGATCGTGTAGACGAGGACGTAGAAGAGGATCGAGACGGCCAGGATCGCCGCCGCCAGCCAGTTGGCCGCCACGCCCATCAGCAGCACCGAAAAGAAAGCAAGGCCGACGCCGAAATGCAGCGCCGTCTCAGGCTCCATCCGCCCGGCCGGCAGCGGCCGGCCGGCGGTGCGCTTCATCACCGCGTCGATATCCGCCTCATACCATTGGTTGAGCGCCGCCGCCGCGCCGGCGCCCAAAGCGATGCACAGGATCGCGGTGAAACCGATGACCGGATGGATCGCCGCCGGCGCGGCGAGCAGGCCGCAAAGCCCGGTGAAGACGACGAGCGTCATCACCCGGGGCTTGGTCAGCGCCAAGAAGTCCCGCCAATCGGCGGGCATGGCGTAGGGAAGCGTCTGCGTCGTCATAACTCACCCGCGGCGGCGCGCGGCTGCAGCCGCGCGACCGCTCAATGCCTCGTGTCGTCGATCACCGGCAGCGTTTCGAACTGGTGGAAAGGCGGCGGGCTGGACAGCGTCCATTCCAGCGTCGTCGCGCCTTCGCCCCATTGATTGTCGGGCGCCTTCTTGCCGGCCAGCAGCGACCAGAAGATGTTGATGAAGAAGAAGCCCATGCCGACCAGCATGATCAGATAGCCGTAGGAGGCGATGTAATTATAATTGGCCAGCTGGTCCGTATAATCGGGCACCCGGCGCTGCATCCCGTCCAGACCCAGGAAGTGCATCGGGAAGAACAGCACGTTCACGCCGATGAAGAAGGTCCAGAAATGGAGCTGGCCGAGCACCTCGTTATACTGCCGCCCCCACATCTTGCCGAACCAGTAATACCAGCCGGCGAACAGCGAGAAGACGGCGCCGAGGCTCAGCACGTAATGGAAGTGGGCGACGACATAATAAGTGTCGTGCATGATCGTATCGACGCCGGCGTTCGCCAGCACGACGCCGGTGACGCCGCCGACCGTGAACATGAAGATGAAGCCAAGCGCCCACATCATCGGCGTCTGGAAGGTGAGGCTGCCGCCCCACATCGTCGCGATCCAGGAGAAGATCTTCACCCCGGTCGGCACCGCGATCACCATCGTCGCGGCGGTGAAATACATCTTGGTGTTCACGTCCATGCCGACGGTGAACATGTGATGCGCCCACACGATGAAGCCGATCACGCCGATCGCGACCATCGCATAGGCCATGCCGAGATAGCCGAAGACCGGCTTGCGGCTGAACGTCGCCACCACCTGGCTGACCATGCCGAAGCCCGGCAGGATCATGATGTAGACCTCCGGATGGCCGAAGAACCAGAACAGGTGCTGGTAGAGCACCGGATCGCCGCCGCCGGCCGCGTCGAAAAAGTGGGTGTTGAAGTTGCGGTCGGTGAGCAGCATCGTGATCGCGCCGGCCAGCACCGGAAGCGCCAGCAGCAGCAGGAACACGGTCACCAGGATCGACCAGACGAACAGCGGCATCTTGTGCAGCGTCATGCCCGGCGCGCGCATGTTGAAGATCGTGGTGATGAAGTTGATCGCGCCGAGGATCGAGGAGGCGCCGGCGAGATGGAGCGAGAAGATCGCCATGTCGACCGAAGGCCCCGGAGAGCCGATCGTCGACAGCGGCGCGTAGACGGTCCAGCCGACACCGGCGCCCAATCCGGTGCCGCCCGAGACGAACGATGATCCCAGCAGCAGGATGAACGCCGGCGGCAGCAGCCAGAAGGAGATGTTGTTCATCCGCGGGAAGGCCATGTCCGGCGCGCCGATCATCAGCGGCACGAACCAGTTGCCGAAGCCGCCGATCATCGCCGGCATGACCATGAAGAAGACCATGATCAGGCCGTGCGCGGAAATCAGCACGTTCCACATGTGGAGCGCGGTATTTTCGTCCACCGGCCCGCCGGCCATCATCCCGGCCCAGGCTTCCAGATGCTGGATGCCCGGTTCCGCCAGCTCCCAGCGCATCAACCCGGAAATGCCGCCGCCGATGATCCCGGCGACGATCGCGAAGATCAGATAGAGGGTGCCGATGTCCTTGTGGTTCGTGGACATGAACCATCGGGCGAAGAAGCCCGGCTTGTGATCGGCATCATGGGCGTCATGCCCGTGCTCGGCCTCGAAATGGACGGCGCCTGCGGTGGTGTCGGTCATCGTATCGCGGTCCTAGTTCGCGGTGGCAGCTTGATTGGCGGTCTGGGCGTTCGCGGTTGCCGCCACGACGTTGGCGGGCGCGGGCGTCGCCTCCGTCGCCTCGCCGGCGCCGACCGCCGGAGCGGCGGCAGCGGCGGGACGGGCGGCGCCCGGCATCTGGCCGCCGCGCGAGGCGACCCATTGCGCGAAGCGCTCGCGGCTCACCACCTCGACGGCGATCGGCATGTAACCGTGGCGGGCGCCGCACAGTTCGTAGCAGACGCCGTAATAGACGCCCTCGCGCTCAGCCCTGAACCAGGTCTCGTTGATCCGTCCCGGCACCGCGTCCATCTTCACCCAGAAGGCGGGGACGCCCCAGGAGTGGATGACGTCGGACGAGGTGACGAGCACCTTCACATTCGCGCCGACCGGCACCACGACGCGGTTGTCGACCGCGATGTGCCGGGGCTCGCCGCGCGCCCGCGCCTGATCGTCAGGCAGCATGTTGGCGGTGAACTGGACGCCGTGATCCGGATATTCGTAGCTCCAGCTCCACTGGTTGCCGGTCACCTTCAGCGTCAGATCGGCCTGCGGCGGCGAATATTGGTTCGCCAGCAGCCGGATCGACGGCACGGCGATCACCACGAGGATCAGCACCGGGACCAGGGTCCAGATCACTTCCAGCGTCGTATTGTGGCTGGTCCGCGACGGCGTCGGATGGGCGCCGCGGCGGAACCGGACGATAACGAAGAGCATCAGCCCCAGGACGAACAGCGAGATGAAGGTGATGACCGGCAGCAGGATCATATCGTGGAACAAGGCCGCCTCCAGCCCGATCGGCGACACCTGCTCGGGCAGGCCCATGCGGCCGTCCGGCTGCCCGATGCCCGGGGTCGGCGCGGCCTGCGGCGGCGCGGCCGGAGTCGCGGCATTGGCGATTCCAGCGTCGGTCGCCGCGGCAGCGTCGCCGGCCGGGGCCGCTTCGGTGGAGGCGCCGGCGGCGCCGTTTTGCGCGGTCTCGGTCGCCGGCGCCGGCACGGCCGCCTGAGCAAGGGCGGTTCCGGACGCCAGGCCGAATGCGGCGGCGATGGCGAAAGCCTTCAGAAACGTTTTCATCAATACCCCTGTGCCATCGCAGCAAATGGCTGAATCGCCTCCCGAAGGGCGGCGTCGGCGGCGCTTATAGGCACGTCCCTCAAGTCCCTCAACCCCGCTGGTGGGCCGCTTGCGGCACCTCGCCGGGCGGCCTATTCCGCCGGTCATGACCGAAGCCGAAGCGATCGAGGAATTCCGCGCCGCCGGGGCGCTGCTGGAAGGCCATTTCATCCTCTCCTCCGGGCTGCGCTCGCCGTTGTTCCTGCAGAAGATGCTGGTGTTCCAGGATCCGGTGCGCACCGAGCGGCTGTGCCGGGCGCTGGCGGAACGCATCAGCGCCCGCTTCGGCACCGTCGACGTGATCGTCTCGCCCGCGATGGGCGGCGTCATTCCCGGCTACGAAACGGCACGGGCGCTCGGTTGCCGGGCGATCTTCGTCGAGCGGGAGGATGGCGAATTCCGCCTTCGCCGAAATTTCGAGATCGCCGCGGGCGACCGGGTCCTGATGGTCGAAGACATGGTGACGACCGGTCTCTCCTCGCGCGAATGCATCGCGGCGATCCGCCGGCACCCGGGCGAACTGCTCGGCGCCGCATGCCTGATCGACCGCTCCGGCGGGCGGGCGGACATCGGCATTCCGCTGGTCTCGCTCGCGCAGATCGACGTGCCGGCCTATCCGGCCGATGCGCTGCCGCCGGAGCTGGCGGCGCTGCCGCCGGTCAAGCCGGGCAGCCGCGGCCTTTCGGCATGAGCCTTCGTCTCGGCGTCAATATCGACCATGTCGCGACGATCCGGAACGCCCGCGGCGGCGGCTATCCGGACCCGATCCGCGCCGCCATGGTGGCGCAGGAGGCGGGGGCGGACGGCATCACCGCACATCTGCGCGAGGACCGGCGCCACATCATCGACGAGGATATCGGCCATCTGATCGGCGCCATCGCATTGCCGCTCAACATGGAGATGGCGGCGACCGAGGAGATGGTCGCGATCGCCCTCAAGCATCGCCCGCATGCCGCCTGCATCGTTCCGGAACGCCGCGAGGAGGTGACCACCGAGGGCGGGCTCGATGCGTTCGGCCAGCACAACCATCTGCAGCCGCTGATCTCCCGCCTGGGCGATGCCGGCATCCGCGTCTCGCTCTTCATCGAGCCCGATCCGCGCCAGATCGAGGCGGCGATGCTGCTCGGCGCGCCGGTGGTCGAATTCCATACCGGCCGCTACGCCCATGCCGAGGGCGATACGCAGGCGGCCGAGCTGGCCCGCATCGCCGACGCCGCCGCGCTTGCCGCGAAGAGCGGTATCGAGCCGCATGCCGGGCACGGCCTCACTTATGAAAACGTCCAGCCGATCGCCGCCATCCCGCAGATCGCGGAGCTGAATATCGGCCATTTCCTGATCGGCGAGGCGATCTTCACCGGGCTCGATGCCAGCGTCCGCCGGATGCGCGCGTTGATGGACGAGGCCAGAGGGTGATCGTCGGCCTCGGCTCCGACCTGTGCAACATCGAGCGGATCCAGAATTCGCTCGACCGCTTCGGCGACCGCTTCATCGCCCGCGTGTTCACCAAGACCGAGGCGGCCAAGGCGGCGAAGCGCCCATTCACGCGCGCGGGCACCTTCGCCAAGCGCTTCGCGGCGAAGGAGGCCTTCTCCAAGGCAGTGGGCACCGGCTTCAAGCGCGGCGTCTTCATGAAGGACATCGGCGTCGTGAACCTGCCGTCCGGCGCGCCCACCCTCGCGCTCACCGGCGGCGCCCGGCAAAGGCTTGACGCGCTTGTCCCGCCGGGCCACCGCGCCCACATCCATCTGACGATGACCGACGACCACCCGTTCGCCATGGCCGTCGTGATCATCGAGGCCTTGCCCGGGAGTGACTTGAGTTGACCGACGCCGACCGCGCCAACGCGGCCGAAACCAGCAGCGAGACCGCGCCGGCGCCGCCGGCGCCGCCAGCCGACGCCACGGCGGAAACAAAGGGCCCGGCCGACGCGCCCGCCAAGACGGCGCCGGCGAAGAAGGGCACCGACTGGTGGGGCGAGATCAAGGCGATCTTCTGGCTCGTCCTGGCCGTGCTCGGCTTCCATTCGTTCATCGCCAAGCCGTTCTACATCCCGTCCGAATCGATGATGCCGGGCCTGCTGGTCGGCGATCGACTGGTCGTTTCCAAATATCCCTATGGCTGGTCCTGGGTCTCGCCCAGCTTCCACATCCTGCCGCGCTGGCAGGGACGGCTGTGGGGCGCGATGCCGGAGCGCGGCGACATCGTGATCGTTGCTCCGCCGGGCGAGAATAGCGACTATATCAAGCGTGTCATCGGCCTGCCCGGCGACACGATCGAGGTGATCGACGGCACGATCTACCTGAACGGCCAGGCGGTGCGCCGGGAGGCGCGCGAGCCGATCATGATCCCGATCGACCAGAACACGCCGTGCCAGCCGGACGGCTTCGGCGATTTCCGGGTGCGCGGGAATGACGGCCGGATGTATTGCCGGCTGCCGATCTACCGCGAGACCTTGCCGAACGGCCGTTCCTACGACACGATCGACGTCGGGCATTCGCAGGGCGACGATTTCGCCCGGATCACGGTGCCGGCGGGGCATGTCTTCCTGATGGGCGACAATCGCGATCACAGTTCCGACAGCCGCTTCCGCGCCGGCTTCCCCGAGCGCGGACTCGGCGGACCGGTGCCGTGGGAGAATATCGGCGGCCGGGCCGAGTTCATCACCTTCAGCCTCGACGGCAGCTCCAGCTACTGGAATCCGATCAGCTGGTTCACGGCGCTGCGCGGCGGCCGTTCGGGCAGCTCGCTGCGGCCGCAGCAGACCGAGCCGCCGCAACCGGGCAACCGCCAGTGAGCGACGAGCGGGCCCTCGACGCCGAAGAGCTGGAGCAGCTCGACGCCGCAGGCCCGACGGACCTTCGCGATCCGCTGGTCCGTCGCGAGCTGAAGAAGGCCTCCGTCTGGATCGGCATGGCGCTCGGCGTCGCGGCGGTGATCTTCCTGGCCCAGCCGCTGCTGCTGATCTTCGGCGGCGTCGTCTTCGCCGCCATCCTCGACGGCGGCACCCGCCTGCTGGGCCGGGTGCTGCCGATCGGCCGCGGCTGGCGGCTGCTGATCGTCAGCCTGCTGGCGCTCGGCTTCATCGCCGGCACGATCTGGTTCGCGGGCGTCCAGCTCACCGCCCAGTTCGCCGCCCTGCGCGATATCGTCACGCTGCAGATCAACCGGCTGCTGGCGCTCGGCGCCACCTACGGCCTCGGCGTCGATACCGTCCAGCCGCAGCAATTGTTCGAACAGGCGATGAGCTCGCTGGGCCGGCTGACCTCGGCCGTGTCCTCCGTGCTCGGCGGCCTCACCAATCTGGTGATGATCGTCGTCATCGGCCTGTTCATCGCGGTCGAGCCGAAAATCTACGAACGCGGCATCGCATGGATGCTGCCGGCCGAGATGCGGGCCCGCTACTTCCGCACCTCGGACCGGATCGGCAAGACGCTGCGCCACCTGATGGCCGGCCGGCTGCTCGGCATGGCCGTCGAGGGCGTCGGCACCTGGCTGCTGCTGCTGATGGGCGGGGTGCCGATGGCGGCCCTGCTCGGCCTGCTGACCGGCATCCTCGCCTTCCTGCCCAATATCGGCGCCATCATTTCCGGCGCTCTCATCATCCTGATCGGCTTTTCGGTGAACGTCGAGACCGGGCTGTGGGCGGTCGCGGTCTATGTCGTCGTACAGGTCGTCGACGGCTATCTCATCGTCCCTTATGTCGCCCGCAAGACCGTCGACCTCGCGCCGGCCCTGGTGCTCGGCGCGCAGGTGATCTTCGGGGCGCTGTTCGGGATTCTGGGGCTTGCGCTGGCCGATCCGATCGTCGCGATGCTGAAGGCGGCGCTGGAGCAGAAGTCCGACGACGACGAGGCGGAGACGGAGCCGCCGCCAATCGCGCAGGCCGCCGCGACCTGATCCGAATCCGGCGCTAGCGGCCGCCCGGCCGTCGCCGCTCCGATCCCGCCGGCGGCGGGCCGGCCGGGGGGACGGCGCCCGGCGGCAAGTCTTCGGCGCCAGGCGGCAATGCACCCGGAGGGGCGGCACCCGGCGGCAGGCCCTCGGCCCCCGGCGGAAGGGCCCCCGGCGGCAGCCCGCCCGGCGGCGCGCCGCCACCCGTGCCCGGCGGGCCCATCATCTGCTGCATCGCGGCCATGCCCTCGGCGACCTGCAGCACGCGAACCTCGAACACCAACGTGTCCTCGGCCCGGAAGGGCGCGCCGGGCGGAATCATCTGCGCATGCTGACCGGGCGGCAGCCAGAAGCGATAGCGTCCGCCCTGCTGCATCATCTGCATCGCCTCGCCAAAGCCGGGGAACACCCGATCGACGCTGGCGACGAAAGGCTGTCCGGCCTGGTCGCTATCCTCGATCAGGGTGCCGTCCGCCTTGGTCAGCCGGTAGCGCATCGCCACCAGATCCGCCGGCGTGATCAGCGCCCCTTCGCCGGACCGGATCGTCTGGAACCGGACCCCGGTGCTGGTGGTGATGATCTGCAGCGGCGCGGTGCCGATCCAGGCCAGCGCCCCGCCGGCCACGCACAATGTGACGATGGCCAGCCACAGCTTGAGCACGCTGCCCCGGGCAAGGGGGCGGATCGGCACGGTGGTCACGGACATCGGCGGGTCCCCAAAACGAAAACGGGCGGCGAGTGATTATCGCCGCCCGGTCGTAATGCCAAGTTGGAAGGGACGCCTTACCGAACGCCGTCGCGCTCGGCCCGCTTGCGCTCGAGCTTGCGGGCGCGCCGGATCGCGGCGGCGCGCTCGCGGGCGCGCTTCTCGCTCGGCTTTTCGTAATGGCGGCGCAGCTTCATCTCGCGATAGACGCCTTCGCGCTGCAGCTTCTTCTTCAGCGCCCGCAGCGCCTGGTCGACATTGTTATCGCGAACGATGATCTGCATAAAAGCTCGCCACTCTTCCTGTTCGTCTAAGCCGTCAAAAAAGGATTCGCCGCGAGGGGACCCCTGCAGCGCCAGCGCGCGCCCCTAGCAGCGCCGCCCGGTAAACACAACTACCCCCGCGCCGCACGCCGCCGCCGGCCGCCGCCGTTCGGCTTGACCCGATCGGCGAACTTGCCCCGCTGTCCGTGCCGGCCCTGCGGCTGGTGCCGCCGCCCCTCGTGCCGGGGGGCAAGGCGATCCTCGAAACTCGGCCGGGTGGTGCGCGTCGCCTTGATCCGCGCCGCTTCGGCGAGGAAGCCGGCCGGCAACGGCTCGACCGCGATCCGCTGGCGGGTCAGCTTCTCGATGTCGCGCAGATAGGCTTTCTCGTCGTCGGCGCAGAAAGCGATCGCGACGCCGGCCGCGCCGGCCCGCGCCGTCCGCCCGATGCGGTGGACATATTGCTCGGCGACGTTCGGCAGTTCGAAGTTGATCACGTGGCTGACGCCACTGACGTCGATGCCGCGGGCCGCGATGTCGGTCGCGACGAGAATCCTGACCCGGCCGGCCTTGAATTCGGCCAGCGCCCGCTCGCGCTGCGGCTGGCTCTTATTGCCATGGATCGCATTGGCGGGGATGCCGTTGCCGGCGAGCAATTTCACCACCCGGTCCGCGCCGTGCTTGGTGCGGGTGAAGATCAGCACCCGATCCATATTGCCGCGCTCGGAAAAGCCCCAGCGCAGCATCATGGTGAGCAGTGCCTGCTTCTCCTGCTGCTGAACGAAGGTGACATATTGATCGACCCGCTCGGCAGTCGTCGCCTGCGGCGCGACCGACACGGAGGCCGGATCGGTGAGGAAGCGGTCGGCCAGTTCCTTGATCGCCTTCGGCATGGTGGCCGAAAAGAACAGCGTCTGGCGCTTCGCCGGCAGCATCCGGACGATCTGCTTCAGGGCGTGGATGAAGCCCAGGTCGAGCATCTGATCGGCTTCGTCGAGGACGAGGATTTCGACCTCGCGCAAAGTCAGCGCGCCCTGCTCGACAAGGTCGATCAGGCGGCCGGGCGTCGCGACGAGGACATCGACGCCGCGCGCGACGTCGGCGCGGTTCTTGCCGAGCGAGGTGCCGCCGAAGACGGTGGCGACGCGCATGCCGGCGAACTGGCCGTAGGACCGCGCCGATTCGGCGATCTGCCCGGCGAGCTCGCGGGTGGGAGCAAGGACCAGCATGCGGCAGGCGCGCTGGCTGGCGCGGCGCCGGCCGGCGGCCAGCCGATCGATCGACGGCAACATGAAGGCGGCGGTCTTGCCGGTGCCGGTCTGGGCGATGCCGAGCAGGTCGCGCCCCTTCAGCACGGTCGGGATCGCCTGGGTCTGGATCGGCGTGGCCTCGCTATAGCCCTTGGACGCGAGCGCCTGGAGGACGGGCTGCGACAGCCCGAGGGATTGGAATGACATGGTAGGAAAAACTCACAAATTGAGCGGCGCCCCACGCAGCCGGAATGGCGCGCAAAACGCGGCGGGTGTCTGAACGACCCGCGTGAAAAGGGAAGCTCTTTCAAAAAACCGAGGCGGAGCCGGCACCGGATCATGTCCGGGGCGATTCACGCTGCATGACGCCTCGCTGACGGGCATATGCATGTTGCAGTGCAAAAAGTCAATGAAGAGGGCGTTTATCCCCTTGAAGCAGGGGAGGGGACATACCCGGCGCGCCGCGCCTTTCAGGGCTCGCGCCAACGAATCCTCGCTCGACCGGAGGCCGGCCGGGATGAGTCGTTCCGGTGGCAAGGCACGCCGATCCGGCCGCGGCTATCCGCTTCAGCCTTGCGGTGTAGGGTGGCGCCGTCAGGTCCGGGGGGATTCATGTCTTTATCGAATTTCAGCGCACGATTCATCTTTCGCGCCCTGATCGCGCTGGGTCTCACCGCCGCCTTCGCCGCTCCCGCCGCCGCCGTCCTGCAATGCGTGCCCTATGCGCGGGCCCAGTCCGGGATCGAGATCCGCGGCAATGCCGGGACCTGGTGGGATCAGGCGGAGGGCCGCTATGCCCGCGGCGCCGAGCCTCGGGTCGGCGCAGTGATGGTGCTGCGGCCGACGCGCGCGATGCCGATCGGCCATGTCGCCATGGTCGCCGAGATCATCGACGACAGGAACGTCTATCTCAACCACGCCAACTGGTCCGGGCCCGGCCGCATCGAGCGCCGCGCGCTGGCGCGAGACGTGTCGCCCGAGGGCGACTGGAGCCAGGTGCGGGTGTGGTACGGCCCGCAAGGCTCGCTCGGCATCCGCGCCAATCCGGTGTTCGGCTTCATCTACAATGAGGCGCCGGGCGAGGCCGCCCCTGCTGTCACGCCGGTCACGACGATCGCCGCCGCCACGCCGGCCGCCGGCGTCCCTGTCGGCACCAACTGACCGGAACGGAACGGGACGCGGCAATCCGCGCGCCCATTTGCGCCGCGCCCGAAAGCAAAGCGGGGTTCGCCGCGTCAATCGGACAAAGCGAGAGCCGCCATCTTCTTGGCCTCGGTATCGGCACGCATGCGTTCGGTGCGCTCGGCGCGTTCCGCCATCGCCTCCCATGCCGCGGCCGCGCGCAGGCACCGGTCGCGCACATTATCGAGCCGCGCCGCATTGGCCTCATCGCGCGCGATCGCGGCGCGCTCGACGCAAAAATCCAGATGGGTGGACATGGGCGCTTCAATCTCCTTGCCGGGTTTATCTATCAACGATTGCCTGCAGACGCCGTGATGCAAGCGAGGGCGCGGACGAGCGGCAGAGCCGCCCGCCGAGGGAGGAATGCCGACGATCGCGGGCATGTAGCACGCATTTGGCGCCTGCCCTAACCCAAGCCGGCCGGCGCGGGATCAGGCGGCTCGCTTGAGCCTCGCAACCGCTGCGTCCAGGGCCTGCAGAAAGCGCGACCGGTCCGTCTTCGAGAATGGCGGCGGGCCGCCGAGCTGGTCGCCGCCGGCCCGCAGGTCCGCCATGATCGCCCGCACCGCGATCGCCGAGCCGATCGAATCGCGGGTGAACGGCTTGCCGTTGGGCGCCAGCACCGCGGCGCCCGCCTTCAGGCAGCGAT
>JBFWUJ010000027.1:19779-25332 GCA_050247295.1 Sphingomonas sp.
AGCTGGTCGCCGCCGGCCCGCAGGTCCGCCATGATCGCCCGCACCGCGATCGCCGAGCCGATCGAATCGCGGGTGAACGGCTTGCCGTTGGGCGCCAGCACCGCGGCGCCCGCCTTCAGGCAGCGATCGGCGAGCAGAATATCGGCGGTGATCACGATCGCCGCAGGCCCCGCCGCTTGCGCGATCCAGTCATCGGCGGCGTCGAAGGCGTCGCTCACCACCTCGCGCGCGACCAGCGGATGTTCCGGCACCCGGATCCGCATGTTGCTGACGATCGTCGCCGGCACGCCGGTGCGAAAGGCGACCCGGTAGACCTCCTCCTTCACCGGGCAGGCGTCGGCATCGACCAGGATGCGCGGGCCGGATTCAGCGGAGCCGGGCAATGACGAGCCCGTCGAGCCTGGCCCGGTCCTTGACCGATTCCTCGCTCCGCTTGAGCGCCCGGGCGATCGCCTTCAGCGCCATGCCCTTCCCGGCCAGCGTGCGGAGCTTCTGGATTTCCTCGATCCGCCAGGGTTGGCGATGACGCTCGAATCGTTCGCTCACGATCGCATCGCCTTCAGAATCTCACGATCACGCCGGCGGTCAGCGAGGTCGGCGTCATGCCGTCGATATAGCGGCCGGCGATCAGGTCGAAATCGACATGGCCGCCGCCCGGGGTCCAGCGAAAGCCGATCTGTCCGCCCGGCGGGCCGGTGTCGCGCGCGAACGCTTCGACCATCAGGTCGAGATCGGGCCGGATCGGCCAGTCGGCCTGGGCGCCGATGAAAGCGGCATGGCCCTCGGCGCGCGACCACAGCCATGACGCGTTGAGGTTGATCCGCAGCCGGCCCACGGGAATTGTCAGCGGCAGGTTGATATTGGCCGAATCCACTCGCCCCCCGTCTACGGACCAGCCAATGCCGCCCGAAATCGCGGCGCCCCAGCCGCGCCGGGTCTCGTCGCGCAGGTTCACCTTCGCCGCCGCGGCGAGCAGGGTGTCGTCGGCGCCCGGCGCCCAGCTGCGGGTGATCGCGCCGCCAATCTCCAGCATCGGCATCGCGCGCAAGGTGCAGGCCGGCGCGAACTGAACCAGCCGGTTGCCCCCTGTCGAGCCGGTGAGCCAGCTTTCGATATTGCAGATTCCCGGCGTTTCGACCGCCGCATCGTCCACGACCCGCGCCCCGCCGGCGGCGACGGCCGGATCGGCACCGGCAAAGGCGGTCACCGCCAGTCCGGCAAGGCCCGCCCGCCGGCGCATCCCGCACCGCTAGATCAGCAATATGGTCGCGAGGGTAAGGAACAGGCCCATGCTGGCGACATCGCTGGCGGTGGTGAGGAAGATGCTGGACGCGGTCGCCGGGTCCGCCCCCGCCCGCTTCAGCGCCAACGGAATCACCGCCCCGGCAATGCCGGCGACGGTGCAGCTCGCCGCCATCGCCACCAGCACCACGATACCGAGAATCAAAGGCTGCGCCTCCGCTTGCTGCACGGCGTAGAAATACATGCCGAGCCCGGCCGTGACTCCGACCAGCAAGCCGTTGCACAGGCCCAGCAAGCCTTCCTTCGCGATCAGCTTGTTGACGAACGCGGGCTTCAGTTCGCCCAGCGTCATGCCGCGCAGCGTGACCGCGAGCGCCTGGCAGCCGGTATTGCCGGTCTGCCCCGCCATCACCGGCAGGAAGACCGCGAGGATGACGAGCCGTTCCAGCGTGCCTTCGAAGATGCCGACAACGGCGGCGGCGACGAAGGCGGTGAGCAGGTTGATCTGCAACCAGGGGTGGCGCAGCGTCAGGCTGCGGATCAGCGGCGTCGACAGCCGTTCCTCCTTGTCGACACCGACCATCTTACCCGATTGGGCGGAGATTTCGATCGCCTGCTCGGCGAACAACTCGGTGCCCCGGATAAGGCCCGCCAGCCGCCCTTCCGCATCGCAGACCGGATAGACCGGAAAGTGCTTGTGCAGCGCCTCCTTAAGGGCGTCCGACAATTTCATGCTTTCGCCGAGCGAGAAAACATCAGTCAGCATGATTTCGCCGAGCGTGGTCTCCGGCGTGGCGAGCAGCATGTCGCGCATCACCACCAGCCCTTCGAGCTTGCCGTCGTCGTCCGTCACATAACAATAAGTGACGATCGCCGTTTCGCTCATCTTGCGAATCTGCTCGACCGTATCGGCGATGGTCATGTCCCGATCGAAGACGCCGATCGGCGGCGACATGAGGTCGCGGACGAAGGTCGCGTGGGGATCGGGCGGCGAAGCGGCCTCAAGCGGCTGATTTGGCTGTTCGTTCATGGCCGCGAACGATGACCGAACAGGCCCGATCAGGCAAGCGCCTTCATCTGGCGTTCATCTTGGCGGCCGTGCCGCGCTGGTTCAGGGTTTCGATTTCTGCCGCGAGGCGCGAGTCCGCGATCCGGCGGAACCGCCCCGCCGGGCCAGCGCAACCGTGGCCGCGGCGGTTGCGGCAACCACCCCGGCGCCGACCGCAGCCGCGGTCTTCGGATTGGCGCGCGCCGCATCGGCGATCCTCTGCGCATTATCGAACAGGAAGGACGAGCCGTTGCTGGCCTGCGCGCCGGGTTCGGCGACCTGGGGCTCGGCGCCCTGGGGCAGGGCGGCTTTCGGGATGGTCGACATGGTTACGCTCCACTTGAATTGCACACTATGGATCGAACCCGGTCGCGCCGGCCCCGGTTCCTTGCCTAGTCGTCGAGCGGGCCGAACCGAGCCTCCTTCTTGGCGAGCCGCGCCCCGATCGCTTCCGTGAGGTCGGCGCTGACCAGGGTCGCGGCGTTCCAGGTCGCGACATCGCGCAGACCTTCCTCGACCGTCCGGCCGCGGCTGTAGTTGAGGCTGCGCTTGGCTCCGGCGACCGCGAGCGGCGACTTCGCGGCGATCGTCCGCGCCAGCGTGCGCCCGGCCGCGACCGGATCGTCGGCAAGCTGATTGACGAGGCCGTAGCGGGCCGCTTCCTCCGCGATCATCCGCCGACCGGTATAGGTGAGTTCGCGCAGGATGCCGTGCGGGATCAGAAATCCCAGGCGCTGCAGCGTGCCCAGATCGGCGGTGATGGCGACATCGACCTCCGCGACCTGGAAGAAGGCGTCGGCCGCGGCGATCCTGATATCGCAGGCGCTCGCGAGATCGACGCCGGCGCCGATGCAGGCGCCCTGGATCGCCGCGATCACCGGCGGCCGCGCCGCCTCGACCGCGCCGAACGCGTCCTGCAGCCATTCAATATGCCTGAACCGCGCTTCCGCGGCGCGCCCCGGATCGGCACTGGGCGGAAATTGCCTGGAGGCATATTCAAGGTCCAGTCCGGCGGTGAAATGCTTGCCCCGGCCGGTCAACAGGATCGCTCGCACCGCCGGATCGCGGCCCAGCGAACGGAAGGTGTCGCCGATCGCGGCGAACATCTCCCGGTCCATCGCGTTGAACTTTTCGGGCCGGGTCATCACGACCTCGGCGACGCTATCGACAATCTCGATCGCGATCCGTTCGCTTCCCATGAGTCCGCTCCCCGATTTCCTTCGATCGCAAATCCCGAATCGCCGGCTGTTTCCACCCGGCTCGAAATCGATCTAAGACCGCGCCATGTCGCGCTTTACCGTGAACGGCCAGCCCGTCCACTACCGGATGGACCCCGACACGCCCCTGCTCTGGGCGCTGCGGGAAGCTTCGAACCTCACCGGCGCCAAATATGGTTGCGGGACCGGCCATTGCGGTGCCTGCATCGTCCATGTCGATGGCCGCGCCGTGCGCTCCTGCCAGGTGCCGATCCGGCAGCTGGAGGGAAGCTTCGTCGTGACCATCGAAGGGCTGTCGCAGGGACGCGCCCACCCGGTGCAGCAGGCGTTCGCCGCGGGCGTCGTTCCGCAATGCGGCTTTTGCATCCCGGGCATGATCATGGCGGCCGCCGCCCTGGTCGATCGCACCGACAGCCCGACCGACGCCCAGATCGAAGCGGCAATCCCCAATCTTTGCCGCTGCGGCATCCACCCGCGAGTCAAGGAGGCGGTTCGGCAGGCGGCGCGGATCCGGACCGGGGGCCAGCCGCTGGCCGGTGCGCCGGCATCGGGCATCCGGCCGGAAGACGCCGCGCGTTCGGTGCCGGCGCTGCGGGCCGAGCCGCGCCGGCGACGCACGCCGAATCCCTGATTCCTTTCATCTCCCTTTCGCCCCGGTTCAGCCCGCGCTCATCCGATTCGGGACATAGTTGCGCCATGAGGGCGCGTTCGCCCTTCACCATGACAGAGGGCAATGAAGATGCGTAAGATATTGATTGGATTGCTGATCGCCGGAAGCGCGCTCGCACCGGTGGCGGCGCAGGCGCAGCGCGGCGAACCGCGTAACCGTCACGAGCAGCGCGAAGACGTCGTGCGCGGCGGCGATGGCCAGCGCCAGGCGGCGCGGCAGGAACGGCGCGCGGCGCGGTCTCAGGGCCGCCAGCAGCAGCTTCAGGCTGCGCCGGCGCCCGTGCAGCTGGCACAGCGCGGCGAAGGCCGGCGCGGGAATCGCGGTGAAGCGCGCGGCAATCGCCGCGGCAATTCGGCGGGCCAGGGCTCGGTCGGCGGCTGGCAGGGTCCGCGCACGCCCGAAACCCGGCGCGACGCCGATCGCTACGACCGGCGCGCCCGCGAAAATGCGATCCGCTATGGCAACCGGGATCAGCGTCGCGAGGCCTTTCGCGAACAGCGGCGGGATCGCCGCGATGCGCGGCAGGAGCGGCGCGGCGACCGGCGCGACTGGAATCGCGGCTGGCGCAACGACCGGCGCTATGCGTGGCAGAACTGGCGCCACCAGAACCGCAACCTGTTCCGGCTGCCGCCTTATTATTCGCCCTACAATTACGGCTACCGGCGGTTTTCGGCCGGGCTGTTCCTCGACCGGCTGTTCTTCGGCCAGCGTTACTGGATCAACGATCCGTTCTATTATCGGCTTCCGGCGGCGCCCTACGGAACGCAGTGGATCCGCTATTACAACGACGTGATCCTGGTCGACGTCTATACCGGCGAGATCATCGACGTCATCCACGACTTCTTCTGGTAGGCGCTACGCCAGCGTCGTTTCGATAGGCCCGGCGCGTCCCCCGACGCGCCGGGCTTTTCGCTTGTCAGTCCCGCCGGGCGTGTCGCATGGAGCGCCTTTCCCGGTGGAGGCTTCTTCATGCTCGCCCGCTTGCTTGCGCTGTTTTCCCTCGTCCTCGCCGCCCCGCTATCGGCCCAGCCCCCGGCCGCCGCTTCCGCGAACCCGGTCATCGTCGTCCATGCCGGCCGGCTGATCGCCGATCCTTCGCGACCCGCCGCCGGCCCGTCGACGATCACCATTGTCGATGGCCGCATCCAGGGCATCGCAGACGGATTCATTCCCCCGCCGGCCGGGGCGCGGCTCATCGACATGTCCAGCCGCACCGTCCTGCCGGGCCTGATCGACATGCACGTCCACCTGGCAGGCGATCCGCAGGGCGCTTTCTGGCGCGAAGCGGTGGACACGAACGAATATGCAATGCTCGTCGGGGCGAAAAACGCCCGCCTGACGCTGCGCGCCGGCTTCACCACGGTGCGCGACCTCGG
>JBFWUJ010000028.1:0-1716 GCA_050247295.1 Sphingomonas sp.
GTCGTCCGAGAGATCGGCGATCGATGGATCTACGCGGCTGGCGAAGGCGGCGCGGCGCCGCAAGCTGCGCGACGCTTCGCTCCACGGCAGGTGCCCGAGACCATGGGTGCGGACGCCTTCCAGCAAGGCGGCTTCGATGGCGGCGGGATCGGCCCGGTTGTCCTGACCGCCGGACAGAAGGATCGCACCGAGCCGGCGACCATGGCGGGTGCGGATGCCGCCGGTGGCGGAATCGAAGACAACCTCCGAGCCTGTCTGGATGCGATCGACGAACAGCGTCTCGACCGTCGCCTCGTCGATTGCCGCGGCGGCGAGGATGCGCGCGCCGGAAGCGGTGCCGGCGACCTCGGCGACCGCCAGCCATGGCTCGCGAGCCAGCGGCGAAGCCGGATCGAGGCGGAAACCGCGCCCGCCGGCGCTGATCCAGTCCGCACCCGAAGAATCGCGTCGTTTCGACAGGCGATCCGGAAAGGCCAGCGCGACGCAGGCACCCAATTCCGCTCGACCATCCGGCGCTTGCGCGGCGGCGAGCAGACTTCGCCAACGACGCGCCAGGCCTCGCGCGGCCTCTGCCCTGCCGCTCCTGTCGTTGCGCCAGCGCTGCAACCGCAGCTCCAGATCGACATCGTCACCGCCAAGGCCGCGCTCGGAAAGCAGGACCGCAGCGTGCACCGCCGTCACGCCCCAGCCGCGCGCCGCCGCCTCGATCAGCATATGGGCAAGTCGCGGCGGCAGCGGCAGACGGGCGATGGCCCGGCCGTGATCGGTCGGCCTTCCCGCTGCGTCGAGTGCGCCGAGCCCAGTGAGGCGCGTGCGGGCCTCGTCGATTGCTGCGGCGCCGGGTGGATCGAGCCATTTCAGATCGCGCGGATCGGCAATACCCCAAAGCGCACAATCGAGCGTCATTGCCGAAAGGTCGGCCTCGAGGATTTCCGGAGGATCGAACTTCGGCAGGCTCGCCGTCGCCGCCGCCTCCCACAGGCGATAGACGCGACCGGCCCCCTGCCGTCCGGCGCGGCCGGCACGCTGCGTCACGGCCGCCTGGCTGGCGCGTTCGGTGACGAGCCGGGTGAGACCCGCGGCGCGATCATAGCGGGGGCGGCGGGCGAGGCCCGAATCGACGACGATCCGGACTCCGTCCAAAGTCAGGCTGGTCTCGGCAATCGACGTGGCGAGCACGACTTTGCGCCGTCCCTTCGCCGTGGCGCGGATCGCGGCCCGCTGCGCGGCCGGATCGAGGCTGCCGTGAAGTCGGTGGAGGTCGATATCCGGAGTCAGCGTCAGCCGTTCGGCGGTTCGCTCGATCTCGGCGACGCCGGGCAGGAAGGCCAGCAGGTCTCCATCGCTCTCGGCCAGGGCGCGCCGGATCGCGGCCGCCATCTCGTCCTCCACTCTTTTCCCGGCCTCGCGGCCGAGATGGATTTCGGTGATCGGATGGGCGCGACCTTCGCTTACGATCACCGGCGCGTCGCCGATCAGGCGGGCGAAGCGGGCCCCGTCCAGCGTCGCCGACATGATCAGGATGCGAAGATCGGGCCGCAAACCGCACTGCGCATCGAGTGCCAGAGCGAGGCCGAAGTCGCTGTCGAGGCTTCGCTCATGCGCTTCGTCGAACAGCACCGCGGCAACGCCCTTGAGCTCCGGATCGGTCTGAATGCGCTCGCGGAAGATGCCCTCGGTGACGACCGCGATCCGGGTCCGCGCCGATCGCTTGCT
>JBFWUJ010000028.1:1816-9256 GCA_050247295.1 Sphingomonas sp.
GGTTGCCTGCGCGAGATCCGCGTCGGTCGCGCCGCCGGCGATCGCGGTTCGCCAGAAGGCGCGGTCCGCCTCGCTGCCGCGGGCATAAGCGAGGATGACGGGCAAGGTGACCTTGCCGTCCTTCAGATCATCGCCGGCGCCCTTGCCCATTGTCGCAGCATCGGAGGAATAGTCGATCGCATCGTCGACCAGCTGGAAGGCTACGCCGAGATTGCGACCATAAGCGTCGAGCGCGGCCTCGGTTGTTTCGTCGCGTTCGGCGACGACCGCCGCGATCCGGCAGGCGGCGGCGAACAGGGCGGCGGTCTTTGCCGAGATAATCTCCAGATAATGATCCTCGGTCGTGTCGATCATGCGCTGGGCGGTGAGCTGGCTCACCTCCCCTTCGGCGATCACGCTGGAGGCGCGGGAAAGGATCTTCAGCACCTTCAGGCTGCCGTCCTCGACCATCAGTTCGAAGCTGCGCGAGAACAGGAAATCGCCGACCAGCACGCTCGCCGGATTGCCCCAGATGATGTTCGCGGTGCGGCGGCCGCGGCGCAGTCCAGAACCGTCGACGACGTCGTCATGCAGCAGGGTGGCGGTGTGGATGAATTCGACTGCAGCGGCCAGCCGGTGGTGGCGCTGACCCTGATAATCGAGCATGGCTGCGCAGGCGAGCGTCAGCATCGGGCGCATCCGCTTGCCGCCCCCGGCGATGAGATGGCCGGCGAGCTCGGGGATCAACGCCACCTCGCTCTGCATCCGTTCCAGGATCACCGTGTTGACCTTGTTCAGGTCGGCGGCGACCAGCTGGACGATCGGATCGAGCGTCGGCGCGGCGTTCGGCCGCAGGGGATGTACGGTCGCACTCATGCGTGGCGCGCTCTGCGCGGCACGGCGCCGAAAGGCAAGCGTCAGGCGGCGACCGGCAGTTTCAGCCGGGCCAGCAGGCCGCCCAGGTCCTCGCTTTCCTCCAGCGTAATCGCGCCGCCATAGATCTGGGCGACGTCGCGGACGATGGCGAGCCCGAGGCCGGTGCCGGGCTTGTCGGTGTCGAGCCGTGCCCCACGATCGAAGATCGTCTCGCGCTCGTTTTCCGGTATTCCTTCGCCGTCATCCTCGACCTCGATCTCAACGAAGTCGGGTTCGGTCTGGACGGTGACGAACACGCGGCCATGACCATATTTGGCGGCATTTTCGATGAGATTGCCGAGCATCTCGTCCAGGTCCTGCCGTTCCACCCGCGCCTCCGCCTGCTTGTGACCGGCAATGTCGATCGTGACGTTCTCGTACAGGCGGCTCACCGCGCGCTCGACCGATTCCAGGCTCGGCCAGACGGCGGCCCGCGCCTGCGCACTGGAGCGCCGGCCGATCGCCCGGGCACGGGCAAGATGGTGATCGACCTGGCGCCGCATGGTCCGCGATTCGCGGATCACCGTCTCAGCGAGATCGTGACTGTGTGCGGTCGCGGCATTGTTGATCACGGTGAGCGGCGTCTTCAGCGCGTGGGCGAGGTTGCCGGCGTGGCGACGCGCCTCCTCCGCCTGAACTTCATTATGCTCCAGCAGGGCGTTCAATTCTTCGGTGAGCGGCTGGATCTCGCTCGGCAGCCTTTCATCGATCCGCGACTTCTGGCCGGAACGGATCGCCGCGATGGCGCGGCGCATCCTGCGCAACGGCCACAGGCCGTAAATTGCCTGCAGCGCCGCAAGAATCACGAGGCCGAGCCCAAGGATGCCGAATGACTGAAGGAGCGTGTTGCGCAGGATCGTGATCTGCTGATCCAGGAGTTCGCGGTTCTGCGCCACCTGAAATCGCCAGCGCACCGGCGATCCGGGCAGCCGAACGTCCCGCTCGATCACGCGAAGCGTCTCGCTCGGGAATTCGGGACTGTCGTAATAATGGCCTTCGCCGTCGCGATGCGCCTGCCTCACCTGCAGTCGCCGATCCCAGAGCGATCGGGAAGGGAAGGGGTCATAGCCTTCGCCGCTGATCTGGTAGTAAAGGCCCGAATAGGGCTCAAGGAAGCGCTGGTCCGCCGGCGCGCGGGTGAACAGCACCTCGCCAGCCGGACCGATCTCGGCCGATGCGATCATCGAGGTCAGAACATAATCGAGCTGGGCATCGAAATTCTCGGTGACGGCGCTGGTCAGCATCCGGTCGAGCGTCCATGCGCCGACCGAAAGCAGCAGCCCGATCCACAGAGCAGCGATGCCGATCATCCGTCGGGTAAGCGAGCCGGCGCTCCGGCTTCCCGACTGCCGGACAAGGAAGCGGCGCAGGGACGGCAGCTTCAGCTTCATCGGCGATCCGTCCCTCCCATGCGGGAGCCCGGGCAGCGGTCAGCGCCGCTTCCCGTCTCGCGAAAGATGAGTGAGCCGGCCTGAACGAGTCATGACCTTTGCGGTTCGTCGAGCGAATAGCCAAGGCCGCGGATCGTCGTGATCACGTCCGGGCCCAGCTTCTTGCGGATACGGGTGACGAACACCTCGATCGTATTCGAATCGCGATCGAAATCCTGATCGTAAATATGTTCGATCAATTCGGTGCGGCTCACCACCTTGCCCTTGTGATGCATGAGGTAGGACAGGAGCTTGTACTCCTGCGCCGTCAGCTTCACCGGCTCGCCGTTGAGCGTCACCTTGCCGGACCGGGTGTCGAGCCGGACGTCGCCGGCGATAAGCTCTGACGATGCGTTGCCCGAAGCGCGACGGATCAGGGCGCGCAGCCGGGCGATCAGCTCTTCGGTCTGGAATGGCTTCGCCAGATAATCGTCGGCACCGGCGTCGAGGCCAGCGACCTTGTCCGACCAGGAATCGCGTGCCGTAAGGACGAGGACGGGAACCTTCATTCCCTCACGGCGCCAGCGGTCGAGGACAGTCAGGCCATCGACCTCGGGCAGGCCGAGATCGAGGATGATCGCGTCATAGGTCTCGGTCGATCCCAGATAGTGACCATCCTCGCCGTCGGTGGCGAGATCGATCGCATAGCCCGCGCCTTCCAGCGTGGCGCGCAGCTGCCGCCCCAGATTGGGTTCGTCCTCGACGATCAGCACCCGCATCACTTTGTCCCTTCAAACAATCGCCGCTCGCCAGGCGGCGTCGCACAGTCGTCGCAAGATGGGAATAGCAGCGCGCACGATCCAGCGCCACGCCGCAGCTTAGTGGCGACCGATCACTCTGCCGGTCCGCGCGTCGACGTCGATCCAGATGACCTCGGTGCCACGCATGAACTTGAGGCGATAGATGCGGCCGTCAAATTCGACGCCGATGAATTGCGCCCCGGGCACCGTGATCCGCGACCTGATCTGCCCCAGCGACAGGATCTGGCCCTGGCTCATGGCCCGATAGGCGGCGTCCTGTTCGCCGCGCGCAGCCCCGCCGCGCTGCGCCTCGGCGGGCGACGCTGACCAGGCGAGCCCGGCAAGGAGAAGGACGGCAATCAGGCGCATAAGCGGAA
Source organism: Sphingomonas sp. (assembly GCA_050247295.1). Lineage (GTDB taxonomy): Bacteria > Pseudomonadota > Alphaproteobacteria > Sphingomonadales > Sphingomonadaceae > Allosphingosinicella. The sequence continues at coordinate 5,258 of JBFWUJ010000028.1, forward strand.
TCGAAAGTTTGGCCTTTCACGGGGGAATCGCAAGCCATTATGGCCGAAGCCATTGAATAAGCCATGAATAGGACTGTAGGCTCGGCTTCAGCCAAGGGGGATTACAATGCGGGGGCTGCGTTTCGCGGGCTGGTTCGGGCTCATCGCCGCGGCTTTCTCCCTGCAGCCGCCCGGCCAGGCGCAGGAGCGGGCGGCGATGGAGCGGGTGCCTGATCGCCAGCCGGGCGAGGGCGAAGGTCCTTATCGCCGGCTCGTCATCCGCAATGCCACCGTGATCGACGGCTCCGGCGCCCCGCCACGCGGACCGGTCGACATCGTCATCGCCGGCAACCGGATCGAGAGTATCCGCTCGGCCGGTACCCCGGGCCTGCCGATCCGGCCCGTGCGCGCCCCCGACGATGCCGATCGGGAGATCGACGCCAGCGACATGACGGTGCTGCCGGGGTTCGTCGATACGCACGGCCACAATGGCGATCCGGACAAGGCGCCCAATGCGACCTACGGCTATCGGCTGTGGCTGGCACATGGTGTTACCACGGTGCGCGGCGTCGGCCTCTACGGCGGGCCGAACAATATGTCGCTGTCGGACCGGCAGCGCAGCCGCGACAACCGGATCGTCGCCCCGCGCCTGTTCGCCTATGTCGTCCTTGGAGACGCTTGGAGCGGCGGTGCGGTCAATACGCCGGAGCAGGCACGTGCCTTCGTTCGCTGGGCTGCCGGCCAAGGCTATGACGGCATCAAGCTGTTCAGCCATCCGCCGGCGGTCACGGAGGCGGCGATTGCCGAGGCGCGGGCGCGGGGGCTCGGCACGATCGCCCATCTGAGCCAGGCCGGGGTCGCCGAAGTGAATGGCGACCGCGCCGCGGCGATGGGTCTGCAGGGCATCACCCATTTCTATGGCCATTTCGAAAGCCTGCTGCGCGGCCGGCGGCTGCCCTCCTATCCGCACGCATACAATTTGGCCGACGAGCAATGGCGTTTCAGTCAGGTCGCGCGGCTGGCCGACCAGATCGTCGAACCGGGAAGCCTAGAATGGCGGGCCTATCTCGAACGGCTGCTGGAGCGGCGCGTCTTCATGTCACCGACCTTCAACATCTATTCGGCCGGCCGCGATGTCATGCGGGCGCGCACGGCCGAATGGCATGATCGCTACACGCTGCCCTCGCTGATGCGCTTCTTCCAGCCGAGCCGGGTCCATCACGGCTCCTATTTCTGGGACTGGACGACCGAAGACGAAATTGCCTGGCGGCGCTTCTATCAGGCGTGGATGCGGCTGGTGAACGATTACAAGAATATGGGCGGCCGGGTGACGGTCGGCTCCGACCCGGGCTTCATCTACCAGACCTGGGGCTTCTCCTACATTGCCGAGCTTGAGATGCTGCAGGAAGCGGGCTTTTCGCCGCTTGAGGTGATTCAGGCGGCGACGATCAACGGCGCCCGCGAGTTGTATGAGCCGCGCGGACAGGAGCCTCCATTCGGCCTCGTTCGCGAAGGCATGCTTGCCGATCTCGTCATCGTTCCGGGCAACCCGCTCGCCAATCTGAAGCTGCTCTACGGCACCGGGCACGAGCGCCTGAATCCCGAGACCCAGCGCGTCGAGCGGGTCGGCGGTGTCCGTTGGACGATCAAGGACGGCATCGTCTACGACGCGCCGGCGCTGCTCGCCAGCGTGGAGCGAATGGTCGCCGAAGCGCGGGCGCGGGAAGCTGCGCCACGCTGATCAGCGACGCGCGGTCGCCTCGCTGATCAGCCGCTGCGCCTCGGTGATCGCGGCCGCAGTCTGAAGGGTACCCGCGTTGATCTCATTGCCCATTTCGAACAGCCGGCTGGCGATGACGTTGCCGGTCTGCGCTTCCTCCTCGATGCGGATGCCGCCCTGTTCGCGCGCAACCCGGTCCCATGCGCCCCGAACCGCGGCCCAATAGTCCTGCGTCGTCGCCCAATAGCGGTCTCCGGGGCCGGGCTGATAGTCGGTCGACGGCCGATAGGTGTTGAGCAGACTTTCCTGGACGAACGGCACGAGCGCGCCGTCGACCATTCCCATCTTCTGATTGTCCTGCCAGTGGATCCAGCCGCCGTCCGGAGTCGGTGAATGGCGGTTGATCGAGAGGTAGCGATCGTAGCGCGGCGTACGGATCGCGTCGCGCCGGGCGAGGGGCCGCCAGGTCCACCCGCTCTGCCAGCGCCGCACCCCGCCCGTCGTCGTCCAGCGGCCGACACCGCCGTAACGCGGCGAATCGTCCACCTGCCACACGGTCTGGGACCATGCGCCGCGCCGCTCGGCGGCCGATACCCTCTGGAGTGTCCATTGATTGGGGCCGGTATAAGCAAGCACCGTTTCCGGCTCGTAAGTCCAGTCCTGTCGCCAATGCTTGATGACCACCGGCTGCTCAGCGGTGCCCATGACGAGGATGTGCTGGAGACTGATGAAGCGGCCGGTATCGGCGATCACGCGGACGATCTCGTTGCCGCCCGAGGTGGAAGGATCGATCGGGGTGTAATCCGAACGCCAGCTCGTCGTCTCGCGCATGTCGAAGCGGACCCGATAGTTGCCGGCCATGGCGAGGATCGCCCGCCGGTCGGCCTCAAAGCCCTCCTGTCGGTCGATCGGCGCCGCCCCCGGCTGGGCCAGCGCGGCGGCCGGCGGCGAAAATGCAAGAATGAGGGCGAGGACGAGGATCGGTCGCATGTAGGGGTTCCCGTTCAGAAGCGGATGGATAGGGAGGCGCGGAAATTGCGTCCGGGCTGGGTATAGGCCTCGGTGACGGTCGAGGTCGCGAGCAGCCCGACGACATCGCCCCAATAAGCGTAGCGCTCGTCGAACAGATTGAAGATGCCCGCGCGCAGCGTCAAATTCTCGCCGATTCGCCAGAAGGCGGTGAGATCGACGACCGTCGCTGACGGCGGACGGAAGCATACCGCGCTGCAGACGCCGGTCGTTCGGTCGAGCTCCTTGCGCGCGGTGTGGGTCAGATAGGCTTGCACGCCGAACCGGCCGCCCGGATCGCGATAGCCGGCGCCGATCACCAGCCGCAACGGATCGATGCTCGACAGCGGCAGTTCCGCCCCGCTCGGCTGGATCACGTCGCCGCTGGCCCATGCGAAGGCGGCGTCGGCATTGAAGCCGCTCGGGTGGGCGACGGCGATCCGGCCTTCGATTCCCTCGACTTCGACCCGGTCCAGATTGACGAACTGGAAGATCGCCGGATCGGCCGGCGTGAAGCTGCCGCCGACGACCTGCTGGCTGATGAAATCGTCGTAGCTGCCGATGAAGCCGGTCAGCTGCGCCGAAACGATGCCGCGGTTGAAGCGAATGCCGGCCTCGAACGTCTCGCTGGTCTCCGGACCGAGATTCGGATTCGGGATCGAGGTGTAGCCGGAGGCGAGGTTCGAGAAGAACTGGTTGACCTGGGTTGGCGAGGGCGCCTTGAAGCCCTGGGCATAGTTTCCGTAGATGCTGAAGCCCCCGCCCAGCCGGCCGACGATGCCAAAGCGGGGCGTCAGCCGCGAGGCGTCCTGCGTTGCCCCGGCAAAGGCGGGAAGCAACGGATCGTTCCGTGGATCAAGGCTGTAATGGTCGAAGCGCAGTGCCGGATGGAGCGTGATGTGTCCGCCGGGCAGCGTGATCTGGTCGCCGACGAACAGGCCGGCCAAGGTGAAATCAGTGACGGGGAAGGCGCGAGTGGGGAATGTCTCGCCGAACGGCGGCACCGTCCCGTCGCGCACTCCTTCCTGGCGCGTTTCGGAGATGTCGCCGCCAAACACCAGATCGTGCCCGACGGTGCCGGTATCGAAAGTCGAGCGCGCTTCCACACTGGCGCCGACCACCCGATTGTCGAACGTGTTGATCCTGGTGCGGTCGGCGGCCGGCTGACGGTCCTCGAACGTGAACTGGCGATTGTCGCTGTCCTGCCAGTAGACCGCGATCTGGGCGAAATCGATCACGCCCTCGCCTTCGTAGCGCCAGTCGAGGCTGACCCGGCGGCGCTCGATCCGGTC
>JBFWUJ010000028.1:9356-25163 GCA_050247295.1 Sphingomonas sp.
AAGCGGGCGGGCGAGCGCGGAACCACGACTCCCGGCTCGAAGCGGATGAGGTCGCGCGCATCGGTTGCCAGCTCGTCGGCGATCCGCTGCTCGTCGATCACGGTGACGGAGACCGGGACATTCTCGATCATGTCGGGCGAGCGGGTTGCCGTGACCGTGATCGTCTGCCCGTCTGCATCGTTGGCGGCGAGCTGCACCTGACCCCAGGCACCGCTTGGTATGGCAGCCAAGGCGGAGCCCAGCATTAGCGTCGCACGCTTCATATTATTCCCAAGTTGCTAATGCGAGTGATTCGCATCATCAATAGGAACGAGGTGCTGCATCAGTCAAGCCATGGGGTGACGGCTGTCTCGCGGACCGCTAACCGGCTCGCCATGGCCGCGCCCATTCTCGCCTATGAAAATCTCGGCCTGATCCAGGGATCGGGCTGGCTGTTCCGCGAACTCGACCTGTTCATCGGCGGCCGCGACAGGTTGGCGCTGATCGGGCGCAACGGCGCCGGCAAGACGACATTGCTCAAGTGCCTCGCGGATTTGATCGAAACCGACGAGGGGCGGCGGACGATCCAACCCGGCACCCGGATCGTGCTGCTGGAGCAGGACCCGGACCTCGCCTCATTCGCCACGCTACGCGATTTCGCTCTCGCCGGCGGTGCGGCGGCGCACGAGATCGACGCGATCGCGGACCAGGTCGGCATCGACCTCGGTCGACCGGCGGACGCCGCGTCGGGCGGCGAGCGCCGCCGCGCCGCCATCGCCCGGGCGCTTGCTCTCGACCCCGATGTGCTGCTGCTCGACGAGCCGACCAACCATCTCGATCTCGCCGGCATCGAATGGCTGGAGGATTGGCTGGGCCGCTATACCGGCGCGTTCATCGTCATCAGCCACGACCGGACTTTCCTCAGGCGCCTGACCCGCTCGTCGCTCTGGCTCGACCGTGGCCAGCTTCGGCGTGCGGAGGTTGGCTATGGCGGCTTCGATGCCTGGACCGAACGGGTCTATGAGGAAGAGGCGCGGGCGGCAGACAAGCTGGACGCGAAGCTGAAGCTTGAGCTGCACTGGCTCCAGCGCGGGGTGACGGCGCGCCGCCGCCGCAATCAGGGCCGACTGGCCAAATTGGGCGAGATGCGGGCGGCGCGGGCCGCGATGCTGGGTCCTGCGGGAACCGCGAAGCTGGCGCTGGAGACGGACGAAGTCCGCTCAAAGATGGTGATCGAGGCCGATCGGGTGACCAAGCGGTTCGGTGATCGAACCATCGTCCGTGATTTTTCCCTGCGGATCCAGCGCGGCGACCGGATCGGCGTCGTTGGCGCCAACGGCGCCGGCAAGACGACCTTGCTGAAGCTCCTCACCGGGGAAATTGCACCGGACGAGGGCAGCATCGCACGGGCGAAAACGCTGTCCGGGGTGATGATCGATCAGCAGAGGAGGCTTCTCGATCCCGCCAAGCGGGTACGCGACATTCTCGCTGACGGCGGCGACTGGATCACCGTTCGTGGCCACAAGAAGCACGTTCAGGGGTATCTCAAGGAGTTCCTGTTCGAGCCGACATTGATCGACGCGCTGGTCGGCACGCTGTCGGGCGGCGAGCGATCGCGGCTGCTGTTGGCGCGGGAGTTCGCGCGCGCCTCGAACCTGCTGGTCCTCGACGAGCCGACCAACGATCTCGACATGGAAACGCTTGACCTCCTTCAGGAAGTGATTGCCGATTATGAGGGCACCGTCCTTATCGTCAGCCACGACCGCGACTTTCTCGACCGGACGGTGACCATCACGCTCGGCCTCGACGGCACCGGCAAGGTCGATATCGTCGCCGGCGGCTATGAGGATTGGGAGCGCAAGCGGCGGCGGCCTCAGCCGGCTCGCTTGTCGCGGGCGAAGTCGAGCGGCATATCCGACGGGCCCGGATCCGCCGCCGCCGAACGAAGCCCACTCAGGAAGAAGCTGTCGTATAAGGACCAACGTGATCTCGATCTGTTGCCGGAGCGGATCGAGGTGCTGGAGGCGGCGATCGCGCGGGATGAGACGGCGCTCGCCGATCCCGATCTTTACGTCAGCGACCGCGCCCGTTTCGAATCGCTGACCGCCGCGATCGCCGCCGCGCGAGCGGAGCGCGATGCGGCGGAGCATCGCTGGCTGGAACTGGCCGAAATGGCCGAGGGGTTGGCGAACCCGGCTTGACGCCCGGCCCGGCGGCCCGCCACACCGTTCTCGGATTCCGGGAGAGAATAGATGATGGCGAAGCTGCTGGTCCGCTTGGGCCTCCTGATCGCATTGGCCGCGCCGGCCATCGCCACGGCGCAGGGACCGGCGGTGGCGCCGCTGCAATATCAGACCCGGACGCTCGCCAACGGCCTTCGCGTCTATTCGATCCAGGATCCAGCAAGCGCCAACGTCTCGGTGCAGGTCTGGTATGACGTTGGCTCGCGCGACGATCCGCGCGGCCGATCCGGCTTCGCGCACCTGTTCGAGCATCTGATGTTCAAATCGACCCGGAACATGGTGCCGGAGCAGTTCGATCGGCTGACGGAGGATGTCGGCGGTTTCAACAACGCCTCCACCAACGACGATTATACCAATTATTACGAGGTCGTTCCTGCCAACCATCTGGAGCGACTGCTCTGGGCCGAGGCAGAGCGGATGAGTTCTCTGGTGATCGAGCCGGGTTTCTTCAATTCCGAGCGCGACGTCGTGAAGGAAGAGCTTCGGAGCCGGGTGCTCGCCGCGCCTTATGGCCGGCTGTTTTATCTCTATCTGCCGATGATCTCCTACGATCGCGATCCCTATGCGCGGCCGGGAATCGGCAGCATCGCCGATCTCGATGCGGCGACGGTGGAGGATGTTCGCGCCTTCCACGCCACTTACTATCGGCCGGACAATGCGGTGCTCGTGGTCGCCGGCAATTTCGATCAGGCGCAATTCGATGCTTGGATCGACCGTTATTTCGCGCCGATCGTCCGGCCCGCTACGACGATCCCTCGCGTGCGGGTGACCGAACCGGACCGCCGGCAGGCGCGACGCTTCACCGTCTATGAGCCGAATACACCGTTGCCGGCCGTGCTGATTTCCTATCCGGCACCGCCCGCGAGCGATGCCGATGCGGCGGCAATGGAGGTGCTGGACGGCATTCTCTCCACCGGCGAGAGCTCGCGCCTGCACCAAGGCCTCGTCTATCGCGACCGGATCGCGGCGCAGGCCAGCTCGTTCGTCGACATCAAACGCGGACGCGGCTCCCTCGCCGCCTTCGCTATTCTGTCGCAGGGTCAGAGCGCCGAGGCCGGCGAAACGGCGCTGAGGCGGGAGATCGCCCGTTTCCGCGACGAACCCGTGAGTGCGGCCGAATTGCGGGAGGCGCAGAATGAGCTGATCACCGGCGCCCTGCGGGCACGCGAGACGGTGGAGGGGCGGGCCGAAGCGCTGGCGGAGGCGGTTCTGGTCGCCGGCGACGCGCGCGCCGCCGATGCACGGCTGGCCCGGATCGCGGCGGTGACGCCGGCCGACATCCAGCGCGTCGCCCGGCGCTGGCTGGCGGAGGACCGGAGCGCCGTCGTCCGCTATCTGCCGGAGGAGAGCCGCAACGGCGCTCCGGAGGATGTGATCGAGACGCCGGCGACGGTCGAGACCGCCGTGCTGGTCACGCCGCCAAACGTCCGCGTCTGGGAGCCGGCGCCGGCGAATGAACGAGTCCAGCCCCCGGCGCCGGGGCCGGAGGTGGCACCGTCGATCCCGACTCCCAATAGCGTGCGCCTTCCCAACGGACTGACTGTGGTGACGATCACCAACCGCCGCCTGCCTTTGGTCACTGCCGGGCTGGTGGCACGGGGCGGATCGGCCCGCGATCCGGCCGGCCGAGCAGGCACTGCGGCGCTGGCCGCGGCGGTGATGACCGAAGGCACGGGTACCCGCACCGCGTCGCAGATCGACCAGGCGGTCGAGGCGCTCGGGGCATCGCTCGATTCGAGCGCCGGCTGGGACGGCGCCTCGCTCGCGCTTACGGTGCGCAGCAGCGATGCCGACGCTGCGGCCGGCATTGTCGCCGATCTCGCCCGCAACGCCACCTTCGCCGACGAGGAGATCGAACGGCAGCGGCAGACCGCCCGCGATGCCGTGCAGGTCGCGATGAGCGATCCGGGTCAGGTGGCGCGGCTGGCGGTCGCCCGCGCGCTCTACGGCAATCAATCTTACGGACATCCGGCCGGGGGCACCGCAGCGAGTCTGGCGGCGATCACCCGCGCCGACATACTGCAGGCCTATCAGCAGGCCTGGCGGCCGGATAACGTGACGTTGATCCTGACCGGGGACATTGACGCGGCGACGGCGCGGCAGCTGGCCGAGCGGCATTTCGGCGATTGGCGGGCCGACCGGCCGCTCGAGGCGACGGCCAACGATGCGCCGCTGCAAGGCGGGCAGATCGTCGTCGTCGACATGCCCGGCGCCGGCCAGGCGGCGGTTGCCGTTGCCCGCAACACGATCGCGCGGCGCGATCCCGGCTTCTATCGGGGCATCGTCGCCAACGCGATCCTGGGCGGCGGCTATAGTGCCCGGCTGAACCAGGAAATCCGCATTCGCCGCGGTCTTTCCTACGGGTCCGGCAGCAGCCTGGACGCGCGGGCCATGCCGGGCCCGTTCGTCGCCGTCACCCAGACACGGAACGACGCGGCGGCCGAAGTGCTCGGCCTGATCCTCGCCGAGATGCGGCGGCTGGGGGCGGAGCCGATTCAGCCGGCCGAACTGGTGGCACGGCGCGCCTCTTTGACCGGCGATTACGGTCGGACCGCGGAGACGACATCGGGCGTTGCCAGCCTGATCGCCGGCTACGTCACGCGCGGCATCCCGCCGGCCGAGATCGAACGCTACATCCCTTCGGTGCTCGCGGTGACGCCGGAACAGGCGCAGGCGAGCGCCGCCTCGCTACTCGATCCGGAGGGTGCGACGGTGGTGATCGTCGGCGAAGCCTCGCAATTCGTCGAGCGACTGCGGGCGCAGGGACGGAACGTCACCGTGATCCCGCTAGCCGAATTGAGCTTGGACAGCGCAACCTTGCGTTAGCCGCGGCGTGCCTGCTCCAGCCGGCGCCGAATCTCTGCGTCGCTGGGGGCGCCGCGGGCGGCCCGTTCGAGCAAGGCAAGCCCGCCGATCGGATCCTCGCCGCTGCGGAAAAGGATCCAGCCGAGCGTGTCTGCGGTCGCCGGATTGTCGCGATCCAGGCTCCAGGCGCGCCGCGCCAGCGGGATCGCCCGCTGGTATTCTCCGGTCTCGGCATAGGCCCAGGCGAGATTGTTGAGGATCGTCGCGTCATTGTTGCCGATCCGCTGCCGAAGGCTTTCGTAGACGTCGATCGCCTCCGACCATTGCTCGCGCTCCATCATCCGCGCCGCCGTCATCACCTGGGCCCGCACATTGCGCGGGTTCTGGCGCACGAAGAGGTTGAGCACGCCGTCGGCAGCCTCGATGCGGCCGGAACGCCGCAGCGCCTCGATCAGCCTAAGTGCCACCGGCTCGGAGAAAGCGAGATTGGCGGCGCGGCGATATTGCTCGGCGGCGCCGGTGAAATCGCCGCGCGTGCCGAGCGCGTCGCCAACCAGCATATGGACTTCCGGTGCGCCGGGATTGGCGGCCTGAAGCCGCCGTGCCCGTCCCAGCGCCTCATCGCCGAGGCCACGTGCCAGCAAGGCCGAGATCAGGCGCACCTGCACCGGGCCGTTGTCCGGATCGGCGGCGGCCTGCCGGCGCAGCGCGTCGAAATCCTGCGGGCTGAGCGGATCAAGCGCCGTCTGTGCCGGCGGCCGGGGCAGCGCCGCACGGGCGAGATAGCCAGAGGCGCCGGCGGCATCACCGCGCCGGGCCAAGGCCCGGCCCATCAGCGACAGGCTGTAGCTGTCGGCGTCCGGCCGCGAGGCCAGCGGGCCGAGCGTCGCGATCACCGCCTCCGGATCGTCCATTCGCCATTGGGCGGCGGCGAGCAGCCTGCGGGCGCGTCGGTTGCCCGGCTGCATCCGGACCAGCCGGACCAGCCGCACCGCCGCTTGCTCGACATTGCCGGCGCCGAAATCGATCGCGCTTTCCAGCAACATGCCCGACGGCCGTTCGGCGAAAGCGCCGTTGGTGCGATTGTAGATTGCCTGGGCGAGCTCGAAATTCCGGGCGCGGGCGGCGAGCACCGCCTGCAGGTAGTATGCATTGTTGTTGGCGCCGCCGGAGAGCCGGTGCGCTTCGCGCGCATCGGCCAGCATCTCCGTCATCCGGCCGAGATCGCCATAGGTGATCGCCCGTTCGAGGCGGGCATCGACATTGCCCGGATCGATTTCGATGGCGCGATCGAACCAGGGGAGCGCGGCGGCAAGCCCGTATTGGCTGCGGGTAAGCTCGCCGCGCAACAGCAGCGCCCGGGCGTTGCGCGGTCCCAAGGCGACCGCCTGATCGACGGCACGAAGCGCGCCCGCGATATCGCCATTGCCGCGGCGGAACAGGGCAACGTCGGTAAACACGTCGCTGTCGTTCTGGCCGAGCGCGATCGCTCGATCGAAGGCGACGCCGGCGCCAGCGTCGCCCAGCGCCGCCAGCGCCCGCGCGCGGATGCGGGCACGATAGGCGGCGTGCGGGCCGGAAAGTTCGCCGACTTCTTCCAGCGCGCCGTTGGCATTGCCCTGGAGCAGCCGGGCGTGGGCAAGCAGATGCCGGGTGTCGTCGATCGAAGCGCCGGAATTGCGGGCGCGCACGATCTCCGCTTCAGCGGCGACCCCGTCGCCGAGCGCGAGATCGATCCGCGCCTTCAACACCCGCGCCGCCGCATTGCGCGGATCCGCTTGCAGCGCGTTCATCAATTCGACACGCGCGGAGCGGATGTCGCCGGCCTCGAACGCGGCGGCGCCCCGCTCGTAGGACGAGCGGCCGTCGCCGCAGGCGGCGAGCAGCGCGAGGGCGCCGAGCAGGAGCGGCAGCGCTCGCCTCATCGCTGCAACCCATATTGCTTCATCAGATCGTAGAGGGTCGGCCGGCTGATCCCGAGCAGCTTGGCGGCATTGGAGATATTGCTGCCCGCGCCCGCCAGCGCCTTGCGGATCGCCCGCCGGTCGGCGGCCTCGCGCGCCGCTTTGAGATTGACCGGCAGTTCGTCCTCGGCCGGCGCGGACAGGTCCATGTCCTCGGCCGAGACCAGCTTGCCTTCGGCCATGATGACCGCCCGCTTCATCCGGTTCTCAAGCTCGCGAATGTTGCCCGGCCAGCCCCAGTTCTCGACTGCGGCCAGCGCCCCTGGCGCAAAGCCCGTCACCTTGGGATTCATCTCGCGCGCGAAGCGGGCGAGGAAATGCTTGGCCAGCAAGGCGGCGTCGCCAGGCCGATCGGCAAGGGTCGGAATTCGGACGACGATCTCGGCAAGCCGATAATAGAGGTCTTCGCGGAACGTCCCTTGTGCGATCATCGCTTCCAGGTTCTGGTGGGTGGCGCATACGATCCGGGTATCGACCGGGATCGGCCGTCGACCGCCAATTCGCTCTATCGTTCGCTCCTGCAGGAATCGCAGCAGCTTGACCTGCAGCGGCAGTGGGATGTCGCCGACCTCATCGAGGAACAGGGTGCCGCCCTGGGCCAGCTCGATCTTGCCCTCCGTGGTTTTGATGGCGCCGGTAAAGGCGCCCTTTTCATAGCCGAACAGCTCGGCTTCCAGCAGGCTCTCCGGGATCGCAGCGCAGTTGATCGCGACGAAGCCGCTGCCGCGCCGGCGGCTCGCCTGATGGAGGCCGCGGGCCAGCAGCTCCTTGCCGGTGCCGGACGCGCCGAGCAGCAGCACCGAGACATCGGCGTCGGCGACCCGCTCGATCGTGCGCGCGACTTTCGCCATTTCCGGCGACGCGGTGACCATTTCTCCCAGTACCGTCCTGTCGCCTCCAACCTCGCTCTCCAGCCGGCGATTCTCCTGCTCGATATCGTGCAGCTGGAATGCGCGGCGGACGATCAGGCCGAGTTGATCGATATCGACCGGCTTTTGGTAGAAATCATAGGCGCCGGCGGCGATCGCCTTTAGCGCGCTTTCCCGCGCGCCGTGGCCGGAGGCGACGATGATCTTGATATCGGGCCTGAGCGCCAGGATCGCTTCCAGCGCCGCGAAGCCTTCGGTGACGCCGTCCGGATCTGGCGGCAGGCCAAGGTCCAGGGTGATGACGGCCGGCTCAGCGGCGCGGACGATGTCGATCGCCGCCTGCCGATCGGAGGCGGTGACGACCTGATAATCGTCATAGGCCCATTTGAGCTGCCGCTGCAGGCCCTCGTCATCCTCGACGATCAGCAGCGTCGGCTTCAGCCGGTCGTGATTCAGGGGAGCATTCATGCGCGCATCCGTTCGAATTGGGGCGGAGCGCTCGTCGCCACGCCCGGCAGATAGATGGTGAAGCAGGTGCCGCAGCCGGGCGCGCTCTCCACTTCGAGCCGTCCGCCCATGGCGGTAATCAGGGACCGTGCTTCATAAGCGCCGATACCGAAGCCGCTTTCCTTGGTGGAAACGAAGGGCTGGAACAGGCGGTTGGCGACGAAATCCGCCGACATGCCCTCGCCTGCGTCGACGATCTCGATCGCGACGTCGCCGCCGCTTTCGAACCAGCGGATGCCGACCGGCTGGCACGCGCTGCTCGCCTCGATGGCGTTCTGGACGAGATGGCCGATCGCCTGCTCGAGCGCGGCCGCGTCGGCGCGCGCGACAAGCGCGGCGTCGCCGTCGACCTCCACCGGATGGGTGCGCTGCCTGGCGGCGCCGATCTCCTCCAGCAGCGGTGCCAGCGGCACGTCGGCGATCTGCTCTGGCAGACGCGCCGTGCCGTTCGAGAGCCGGGCCAGAAGGTCGTTCATCTTCCTGACCGAACTTTGCAGCGTGGCGACCATGTCGGCGCGGAACTCGGGATTGTCGGCATGGCGCTCCGCATTGCGGGCGACCAGGCTCAGCTGGCTTACCAGATTCTTGATGTCGTGCAGGATGAAGGCGAAGCGCCGGTTGAATTCGTCGAAACGCCTCGCGTCGGCCAGCGCCTGCTGCCCCTGCGCCTCGGCGAGATAGGAAGCCGCCTGGATGCCGGCGGTCCGGAAGAGATCGAGATCCTCCCAGTCGAGCGCCCGTCGGAAGCTCGGATATTCGAGCAGCACGAGGCCAACCAGGCGGCCACCATGGATCAGCGGCACACCTGCCCAGACATCGAGGCTCGCCAGCCAGGCCGGCACGGCGCAGGTCTCGCCACGATGCGACAATATGCCTTCGCGCAGCTCGTCGAAGGCAAGAACATAGGCTTTGTCCTGGACGAAGCGCAGCAGCGCCTCGGTCTCCTCGCCGCCGCCGGGCGTGACCGCGCCCGCGTTCCAGCGCGCCGCACTGCTCAGCTGACGATGGGTGTCGACCAGCAGCAATATTCCGCCGGGCGATTCGGCGATGTCCGCAAATCCCTTGACGATCCGTTCTTCGAGCGAAACGCCGTCGCCCCGCTCGCGGCTGACCGTATCGGTGAAACGGGCCCATTCGCGGCGATAGTCGTAGCGATGCTCGAAAACATGCTTGGCGACGAACACGCGCAGCCGGCTACGCGCCCTCGCCGAGACGACCACTGCGACAGCGACCGCGGTCGCCAGCAGGATAACGCCGAGCTCGGCCGCGCGCCGCCAATCTCCGCCCGCCAGCCCGGCGAGCCAGGAGGCGGACATCATCGCCATGAGGTAGCCGAGAATGGCGATCAGCGAGACGGACTGGAAGGTCGCGGCGCGCGAGAGCCTGAAGCGCCAGTTGGCATCGCCGCGCAGTCCCATGACGAAGACCGGCACGAGCAGGGCGAGTGCAAGCCCGCGCACCGGTTCCAGGCTCGCGCCGAGATCGGCGAGGAAATAATCGACCGCGTAGAGATGGAGATCGAACGCCCATAGGCCGGCGAGCGCAACCATCGGCATCCGGAGCGCCGCGCGCGACGTCCGGTCAGCCTGGCCGTAGAGGTTGTGAACAAGGATCAGCGCTCCGGCGGCGATGGTCAGACCGAGCAACTGGCTGGTCGACTGGAGCGCCGCGAATGCGAGCGGTCTGCCTTCGAACTGGGCGATTACACCGCCGACGGCGATCTGCACTCCGATTGCCCCCGCAACGGCCGCATAGACCGCCTTGACCGGCCGCTGACGATCATCGTCGCCCGCTTCGCGCAGGATGCCGTACATATAAGCGAGGAAGGCGAGGTTGCGGGCGCTTTCGGCGAGCCGAGTCAGCATCGCATCGGAATCGAGGAATGCGAGGAAGATCGCCCAGACCGCGACGACGGCAAAGGCGGTGACCAGCGGTCGCTGGCGAAGATCGCTCTGCCAGCGGCGCAGCTGATGGATCGCCAGCGCGCCGAACAGGGCGGCGGCGACAAGGTGGCTGACCAGGACCAATGCGGCGGCCATCCTAGCGCGCCCCTTCCGGCCAGATCACGACGCGGGCGGTCTGCAGCAGGATCAGCAGATCGAGGAACGGGGTGTAATTCTTGGCGTAATAGAGATCGTATTCCAGCTTCTCGCGCGCATCCGCGATCGAAGCGCCATAGGGATAGTTGATCTGGGCCCAGCCGGTGATCCCCGGCTTCACGACATGGCGTTCCGCATAATAAGGCAGCCGTTCTTCCAGATCGGCGACGAATTGCGGCCGTTCGGGCCGCGGGCCGACGAAGCTCATCTCACCCTTCAGCACGCTCCAGGCCTGCGGCAGCTCGTCGATCCTCACCTGGCGAATGAAACGGCCGACCCGGGTGACCCGCGGGTCGTCCTTCTGCGCCCAGACCGCCTTGCCGCCGACCTCGGCGTCGGTCCGCATCGATCGCAGCTTGATGACGTCGAACGTCTCGCCATAACGGCCGACCCTCTGCTGGCGATAGAAAGCGGGTCCCTTGCTTTCGAGCTTTACCGCGATCGCCGCGATCAGGATGACTGGCGCCGTCAGCACCAGCACCGACAGGCTGACGGCGAGGTCGAACAGCCTCTTGCCCCATGAGGACAGCCGTCGCCCCGCCGAAAAGCCGTCCGAGAAGATCAGCCAGGAGGGATTGAGGCTGTCGAGGTCGACACGGCCGGTTTCACGCTCGAGGAAGGTCGAGAAGTCATGGACCTCGACCCCGGTCGTCTTGATCCGGAGGAGGTCATTGAGTGGCAGTGCGTTGCGCCGTTCCTCCAGCGCGAGCACCACCTCGGTCGCGCCGAGCGCGAGCAGATGGCGTGGAAGGCTGACGATGTCAGTCCGGTTGATCGCCCCCGTCACGGCGGTTGGCCCGTCGTTCATCGCGACGAAGCCGACGACCGCCATGCCGGCACCGGGACGTTGCCCAAGCGCCTCTATCCGCGCCGCGCGCGAGCCGGCGCCGAGCACCAGCAGCCGCCGCCGGAAGCGGCCGCTGGTCAGCACGTCGCGGAAGAGGATGCGGACGCCGACCATCGCGAGCAGCGCAATCCAGACCGCGTACAGAAGGCTCGAGCGCCAGAAGGCGACCGGCGGGAAGATGAAGAAGAGAAGCGAGAGAGCGACGATGCCGAGCGCCATCGCCGCCACCAGCCGGGCGGTGGCGAAGCGCACCGAATAGAGAGCGTGGATGCCGTACACGCCCACTGCGACCATCGCCGCCTGGATCGCGACCGCGAAGGCGATCATATTGGGAAGCCGCACGGCCGGGTCCCCACCCTCGCCGCCCAGCTGCCACAACCGCAGCAGCCATCCGCCCTCGGCGGCGAGCATCAGCAACGCGAGATCGATGCCCGCGAGCAACAGCACCGCATAAGGCACATAATGCTTGAACAGCCGGATCACGGGCGAGCGCCCCCGGCGTCAGCGCTGCGTGTAAGAGTATCCGACACGGAACGCAGTGTCGGATAAATTGACAAAGAAAGGGTGAAGGCGGCGTCGGTGCACCTTACATTGCCCGGCGGCCGCGTAGACCTGTAGGAACGCTGGGATGCGCTGCTTCTTCGATCCGCGCCAGCTCGTCCATGCTCCTCGTCAGGAGCTGCACAATGGCGGCTTCGTGCCGTTCGCCGAATCGCCGCGGAGGGCGGAAGCGATCCTGGCCGTGATCGGGACGACAGAGGCGGCGATCGACCATGGCGAAGCGCCGCTCAGAGCGGTTCATTCCGAGGCCTATCTCGCGTTTCTCTGGTCGGCGCACAAGGATTGGCGGGCGGCAGGGCGCGAAGGCGATGCGAGCGGCTACGCCTGGCCCGTGGTGCGGCGGCGGCCGCTCGGGCTCCACCGGATCGACGCGCGGCTCGGCGCCCATAGCTTCGACGCCTCCTCACCGATCGCCGCAGGAACCTGGGACGGCGCCTATTGGAGCGCGCAAACTGCGCTGACCGCGCTTGGCGCGGTGCTGGGCGGCGAGACGGCGTTCGCTGCCTGCCGCCCGCCCGGCCATCATTGCGGCGCCGATTATCTCGGCGGCTATTGCTACCTCAACAATGCCGCGATTGCCGCCGAGGCCGCGGTTGCGGCGGGCAAGCGGGTCGCGATCCTCGACATCGACTATCATCACGGCAACGGCACGCAGGATATATTCTACGCCCGCAGCGATGTCCTGTTCGTCTCGATCCACGCCGATCCGGTTATGGATTATCCCTATTTCTGGGGCCACGCCGACGAGATCGGCGAAGGCGAGGGCGAAGGCGCGACGCTCAACCTGCCTTTGCCGCGGGGCACAGATTTCGCGGCTTATTTGCCGGCCCTCGATGCTGCGCTGGAGCGGATTGCCGCCTTTGGGGCTGACCTGCTGGTCATCTCCTACGGCGCGGACACGTTCACGGGCGATCCGATCTCGCATTTCCGGCTCGAAACAGGGGACTATCCGGTACTGGCGAGGCGTCTTGCGAGCCTCGGCCTGCCCGCGTTGGCCGTGATGGAAGGCGGCTACGCGGTGGACGCGCTTGGCGCCAACGTCGCAGCGTTTCTGGAAGGGCTTCGATGATTTTCGGCCCGGTCGACCATCTCTACGTCGCCATCGGTCTTGGCTTGATCGTGCCGATCGGCGGGTGGTGGGACTATCGCCTGTTTCTGCGAAGGGTTGAGGCGCAGGGCGATGCAGCATTGGTGGGGGAATATCGCTACACTTTACTCTGGCTGCTCGGCATCGGGTTTGGAGCGCTCGGCGTCTGGCTATGGGCCGGGCGACCGCTGGCCGCGCTCGGGTTCGCCTTACCGGCTGAAGGTAGCGCCGCTGCGGCCGCGATCACCGTCGCGCTCATCATCGGGCTCCTCTTGCGCAACCTGTTCGCGGCGGTAAGCGCCGGTTTCGCGCAGGCGTTGCGGGCCCATATGGGCGATATCGAACCCTATCTGCCGAAGACGAAAGAGCAGCTGGGCTGGGGACTTGCGGTTTCCGTCTTCGCCGGCGTGTTCGAGGAGATCGCCTATCGGGGCTTTCTGATCGCCTATTTCGAAGCGTCTATCGGGCTATGGGGCGCCCTCGCCGCGTCGTCGCTGCTGTTCGGCCTGTCGCATCTATACCAGGGCTGGCAGGGCGTGGTGGGCACTTCCCTGATCGGTGTCGGACTCGGCTGGCTCTATCTCGCCAGTGGCTCGCTGCTCCTGCCCATGGTGGCGCACACGGCGATCGATATCTCGTCCATGGTGGCGGCGTGGATGGTTCTCCGGCCCGGCGCTAAAGCTTCTCCGTCAGCTCCGGGACGATCTTGAACAGGTCGCCGACCAGACCGACGTCGGCGACCTGGAAGATCGGCGCGTCCTCGTCCTTGTTGATGGCGACGATCGTTTTCGAATCCTTCATTCCGGCGAGATGCTGGATCGCACCGGAAATGCCGATCGCGATATAGACTTCCGGTGCGACGATCTTGCCGGTCTGGCCGACCTGATAGTCGTTGGGGGCATAGCCCGCATCGACCGCGGCGCGCGAAGCACCGACGCCCGCCTTGAGCTTGTCGGCGAGCGGATCGAGAAGCGCGTGGAATTGCTCGGACGAGCCGAAGGCGCGGCCGCCCGAGACGATGACCTTGGCGCTGGTCAGCTCCGGGCGTTCGGACTTGCTGAGCTCGGCGCCGACGAAGGAGGAAATCCCCTTGTCGCCGCTTCCTGCAACCGGCTCGACGCTGCCCGAACCGCCCTCCGCCGCTGCCTTTTCGAAGGCGGTGGTGCGGACGGTAAGCACCTTCTTGGCATCCGAAGACTTAACGGTGGCAATGGCGTTGCCGGCATAGATCGGCCGGGTGAACGTGTCGGCGCTTTCGACCGAAAGGATGTCCGAGACCTGCATGACATCGAGCAAGGCGGCGACGCGCGGCGCGATATTCTTGCCGGTGGTGGTCGCCGGAGCGACGAAATAGTCGCAATGATCGCGAACCAGATCGGCGGCGACCGGCGCGACATTCTCAGCCAGGTTGTGGGCGTAGGCCGCGTCGTCCGCGACATGCACCTTGGCGACGCCGGCGATCCTGCCGGCCGCTTCGGCGACCGCGCCGACTCCCTGGCCGGCGACCAGCGCATGGACCTCGCCCAGCTTCGCCGCGGCGGTGACGGTGGCGAGGGTGGCGTCCTTGACCGCCCCGCCTTCATGTTCGACCAGAACCAGCGCGACGCTCATGCCACCACTCCCAGGGTCTTGAGTTTGCCGATCAGCTCGTCGACCGAGCCGACCTTGACGCCCGCCTGCCGCTTCGCCGGTTCGGCGACGCTCAGCGTCTGCAGACGGGGCGCAGTATCGACGCCGTAATCGCCCGGCGCCTTGGTCGCGAGCGGCTTCGATTTCGCCTTCATGATATTCGGCAGCGAGGCATAACGCGGCTCGTTGAGGCGCAGATCCGTCGTGACCACGGCGGGCGTGTTGAGCCGCACCGTCTCGAGACCGCCATCGACCTCGCGGGTCACATCGACCGAGTCGCTGGCCAACTCGACCTTCGAGGCGAAGGTGCCCTGCGGCCAGTTCAGCAATGCGGCCAGCATCTGGCCGGTCTGGTTCGAATCGTCGTCGATCGCCTGCTTGCCCAGGATCACCAGGCCAGGCTGCTCCTCATCGACGACGCCCTTCAGCAGCTTGGCGACGGCCAGCGGCTCGACCTCGTCGTCGGTCTGGATCAGGATGGCGCGATCGGCGCCCATGGCGAGGGCGGTGCGCAGGGTCTCCTGCGCCTTGGCCGGGCCGATCGAGACGGCGACGATTTCACTGGCCGCGCCCTTCTCCTTCAGCCGGATCGCCTCCTCGACCGCGATCTCGTCGAACGGGTTCATGCTCATCTTGACGTTGGCGAGATCGACGCCGGTGCCGTCGGCCTTCACCCGCGGCTTGACGTTGTAATCGATCACCCGCTTGACCGCGACCAGGAGCTTCATTCCGTTTCCTCTCAAGTCGTCATGCCGGAATCGATCCGGCATCCATCTTCCTGACCGGCCCCTGTGAAGGCAAGATGGACCCCGGATCAAGTCCGGGATGCCGGACGCCCGCTAAGCCGCGACCTTGCCCTTCACTTCGGCGACGATCTTTCTTGCCGCATCGCCGAGATCCTCGGCCGGCACGATGGCGAGGCCGGAATCGGCGAGGATGCGCTTGCCCTCCTCGACATTGGTGCCCTCAAGCCGGACGACGAGCGGCACCTTCAGATCGACTTCCTTTGCGGCGGCGACGATTCCTTCGGCGATGATGTCGCAGCGCATGATGCCGCCGAAAATGTTGACGAGAATGCCCTCGACCGCCGGATCGCTGAGGATGATCTTGAACGCCGCCGTGACCTTTTCCTTCGAGGCGCCGCCGCCGACGTCGCAGAAATTGGCCGGGAAGGCGCCATTCAGCTTGATGATGTCCATCGTCGCCATGGCGAGGCC
>JBFWUJ010000029.1:0-10486 GCA_050247295.1 Sphingomonas sp.
GGCCGACGGGGATCAAGGCGCGGGGCGCACAGATTGTGCACATTGGCGCGCCGGCGGTGCGGATCGCGGCGAAGGCGGCCGGGCGGCGGCCGCGTTCATTCCTCGACGATCGCGCCGATCCGCTGCAGCTGGCCGGCGATCGCCGCGATCTCGCCGATCTGGCCGCGGATCTGGCTGCGGATCCGCTCTTCCTGCACCAGGCCGGCGCGGAACGAGACGTTGCCGCGCCGGTCTCGGGCCAGCAGCCCCTGCTCAATCAGATCGTTGACCTTGCGCCGCGCCGTCTCCCGGTTGAGCCCGGTGGCGTGGGCGATCGAGCTGATGTTGACCTTGCCGAGCAGGGCCGGGTCCATCGGCGCCGCGAGGCTGCGGTAGCGCTCCGGGAAATCGGTCCGCAGCAGCCGGTCCGAACTGATCGCGATCACCGCGATCATGATCATCACGCAGTCATAATCGACGAGGTTCGCCCGCCACCGCTCCATCGCCCGCATCGTATAGGCGGCGACGGAGACGCCGGCGATGCGGCTGCATTGTTCGAACTTCGCCTCGTCCACCCGGAACGGCATCGCTCCCGCCCCCCCGGGCGTTCGCCCCGGCGGCCTCGCGCGGGGGAGCGGTGTCATCATAACATAGGTGAAGGCCGGGGCGAAGCGGGGGTGCGGTGGCCGAAGCCGGCCCGGATTGTTATGGGGAACGAGCCGTCGCGCGCTTCGTTCTGCGCTCGAAACCAGGAGCTATCGTCCAATATGCCGGCCATCAGGGGTGCTCGCGAGGAATTGGAACGGTTGAAGCGTCAACTCGCCGATCTGGAAGCAGACGGTCCGCCGGCCACCGTCGAGGCGGCCAAGCGTCGGGCCTGGCTGGAACGCCAGATGCTGGAGCTGGAAGAAGCCATCCGCCGCCGCGACGAAGGCTAGCCATCTTGTCCTTGGACAGGCGGTCGATTTTTCCGGCGAGGTGATCGGTGGAACGAATGCCGGGTCCGCCGCCCCCAT
This sequence comes from Sphingomonas sp., assembly GCA_050247295.1. Lineage (GTDB taxonomy): Bacteria > Pseudomonadota > Alphaproteobacteria > Sphingomonadales > Sphingomonadaceae > Allosphingosinicella. The sequence continues at coordinate 996 of JBFWUJ010000029.1, forward strand.
CCATTGCGCTCCGCCGCCGGACGGCTACCATCCGCGCCGGGCTCTATGGAGGACTCATGAAGCCGCTCGCTGCTCTCGCCGCTTTCGCGATCATCGCCTGTTCGCCGGGGGGCGCCAACGCGCAGGTTCCCGGCGGGCCGGGAATCACCGGCACCCTGCTCGTCGGCAACAAGGGTGAAGACACGCTTTCCTTCATCGATCTCGCCAGCGGCCGCGAGCTGGGCCGTGCGGCGACCGGGCGGATGCCGCACGAGATCGCGATCTCGCCGGACGGCACCCGGGCGGCGGTCGTCGCTTATGGGGCCCGCGCGATCGACATTTTCGACATCGCGACCCGCACCCGGCTGCGCACGATCGATCTGTCCCCCAATGACGGGCCGCATGGCCTGCTCTGGCTCGCAGACGGCCGGATCCTCGCGACCACCGAGCGCAGCCAGTCGCTGACCGTCGTCGATACCGGGAATGGCGACCGCGTGACCGCGATCTCGACCGGGCAGCAGGGCAGCCACATGGTCGCGGTGACCCCGGACGCCCGCCGGGCCTTCACCGCCAATATCGCGGCCGGCACCGTGAGTGTCCTCGATCTGGCGGCCGGGACGAAGATCCGCGACATTCCGGTCGGCGGCCGGCCGGAAGGGATCGCGCTGACGCCGGACGGACGGACGCTCTGGGTCGGCGATCTTGAAGGCGCGCGGGTCCAGGCGTTCGACGCGTCGAGTTATGAGCGGCTCGCCGAAGTGGCGACCGGGCAGACGCCGATCCGGGTGCTCGCAAGCCCGGACGGGCGCTGGATCGTCACCTCCAATCTCGGCGGCGGCAGCCTGACGATCATCGACGCGCGAACGCGCGCGGCCGTGCGCACGATAACGGTGAGCGGCGAGCAGCCGGCCGGGCAGGTGACGATCCTCTTCTCGCCCGACGGTCGGCGCATCTATGCCGCCGAGACCGGCCGCAACAGCGTCGCCGAGGTCGATATGGAAAGCGGCCGGGTGTTGCGACGGCTCGCGGCCGGAACCAATGGCGACGGGCTGGCCATCGCCCGCTGACCGGACCCGGTAAGCCGAAGAAGCTCCTTAGCCTTTCGTTTACCACGTCGCTTGAGCGGCCCTTAGCTTTAATCGGGCAAATGCGAGCCTTCGAAGTGCCCCCGAATGGGCCTTGGAGGGACCACTCATGCGCAAGGATGGCCGCGGCTTCCTTACCCGATTTCGCCGCGATATTCGCGGTAACACGCTGGCGATCGTCGGCGCGGCCTTGGTGCCGCTGACCGCGATGATCGGCTCCGGCGTCGACATGAGTCGCGCCTATATGGCGAAGACCCGCCTGCAGAGCGCCTGCGACGCTGGCGCGCTCGCCGCCCGCCGGGTGATGCAGAACGACACTCTTACGCAGAGCGTGATCGACGAGGGTCGTCGCTTCTTCACCTTCAACTTCAATCAGGGCCTCTACGGCACCGCCGCCTTCACCCCGGCGGTGACCCGCCCGACGGCCGGCACCGTCCGGATGACCGCGGCCACCACGATCCCGACGACAATCATGCGGATGTTCGGCTTCACGACGCTGCCGCTCAGCGTCACCTGCGATGCATCGCTGAACTTCGTGAACACCGATGTGATGCTCGTGCTCGACGTCACCGGCTCGATGGACTGGGACATCAACGGCAACACCACGAATAACGACGCCAATCGCCGGATCACCGCGCTGCGCGATGCAGTGATGGCGCTTTATGACGAGCTGCGGCCGATCCAGACCCAGCTCGAGGCCAACGGGCTCCGGTTGCGCTACGGGATCGTTCCTTATTCGAGCACGGTGAATGTCGGCCGGCTGATTTCCGGCGCCGTGCCCACGCCTGCCGGCGGCGGACTGGCCGGCAATCCGGACTATCTCGCCAACAGCGTCGCCTATCAGACGCGTGTCGGCGACTATGACGATTACACGACGATCACCAACAGCGACACCAGGGTCACCGAGACCTATGGCTCTTCGATCACGAACGCACAGTGCAATCAATATGGTGTCAATGCCAACTATCCCACGCTGAACGGCCAGCCGGCTTCCACCGGTGGCCCGCCGCCCAATCCGGTCACCCAGATCACCTATTCGGTCCGGGACTGGGGCCAGACCGGCGATACGTCCGGCTCGACGCGCACGTGCCGCCGCTACCGGCGCACGGTGACGACCCAGTCCGGCTATCAGAATGACGGCTGGATCTATCGTCAGGCGACGGTGGACACGAGCCAGTACAAGCTGGGTACCCCGGTCGCGATCAACACCGAGGACGAGGAAGACGGCGGACTCACGGCGACCGCAGGCGAATATGATCCTCTCCAGGCCGCCCAGCTCGCGGTCGGCGACGACCAGACGAACGTTACCTGGAACGGTTGCATCGAGGAGCGCAATACCACGAGCGTGATCACCGGCAGCTCGACGAACACGATCCCCAACAATGCGTGGGATCTGGACGTAAACCGTATCCCCAACAACGATGCCACGCGCTGGCGGCCGATGTGGCCGTCCATCGAATTTCGCCGCAGCAGCAGCAGTTCGGGCACCAGCATGTCTGGCGCGGCATGCCCCCTCGAGGCGCGTCGACTCCAAGCGTGGAGCCGAACGGCGTTGCTGTCCTACGTCAACGATCTCGATCCGGGCGGCAGCACCTATCACGATACCGGCATGATCTGGGGCGCGCGGATGATCTCCAGCGCCGGGATCTTCGCCGACAGCCCGGACACGTTCGCCAACATGCCGGTCTCCCGCCACGTGATCTTCATGTCGGACGGGCAGATGGACACCGACCGCAACCTTTACGGCATGTACGGGATCGAGAGTCTCGACCAGCGGATCAGCGGCATGTCGAGTCCGTCGGAGAGCGAACTCAACGGCCGGCACATGCGGCGCTTCCGGATGATGTGCAACGCGATCAAGAGCGGGAACGCCTCGATCTGGGTGATCGCCTTCGGAACATCGCTCAGCGCCGAGATGCTCGAATGCGCCAGCAACGCCAATCAGGCTTCGACGATTGGCAGCCGCGACGCGCTGATCGCCCGCTTCCGCGAGATCGGCTCGAACATCGGCGCGCTGAGGCTCACGCAGTGATGCCGCGCCCGCCTCATCACCTTGGCCGCGACACGCGCGGCGCGACGATCGTCGAGTTCGCGATGATCCTGCCCGCGATGTGCGTGATGCTGCTCGGCATCTTTGAGCTCGGCTATCGGTCCTATGCGGCATCCGTGCTGCAGGGGGCGCTGCACGAGGCGGCGCGGATGGCCACAGTCGGCGGGGTCAGCCAGGCGCAGATCGACGCCCGGGTGCGTCAGCGGCTGAGCAACTTCACCAATCACGGTCCGGTGACAATCACCACCACCTCCTACTTCGAATTCAGCGGCGTCCGGATGCCGGAGCGGATCACGAGCGATACCACGCCGATCGGCACCTACAATGCCGGCGACTGCTACGAGGACGCCAACAATAACGGTTCGTTCGATCTCGACCGCGGCCGCAGCGGCACCGGCGGCGCCGACGACATCGTCCGCTATGAGGTCAGCTTCACGGCGCCGCGCATGTTTCCGATCGACCGCTTCCTCGGCTGGAGCACGACGCAGACGATCAGCGGCAACACGGTGCTGCGCAACCAGCCCTATGCCGGCCGCAATACGGCAACGATCGAGAGGTGCTCATGATCGCGTCCGTCCGCCGCTTCCGCGATTTCTCGCGCTCGCTTCGCGAATGCACCAGCGGCCTCGCGCTCACCGAGTTCGCCTTTTCGGTTCCGATTTTGCTCACGCTCGGGCTGTTCGGCCTCGAGACCGCAAATTTCGCGATGGCGCACCTCAGGATCAGCAACATCGCGACGATGACCGCCGACAATGCCGCGCGTATCCGCGACAGCATCGATGAAGCGGACATTGTCGAGCTGTTCACCGGCGCGAAGATGACCGGCACCGGGATCAACTTCGCGCAAAACGGCCGGATCATCCTATCCGACCTCGAGCAGACGCCGACCGGCGGCAACCAGTGGATCCGCTGGCAGCGCTGCGACGGTGCCTTGAGCTACACCAATCCGGAGACCCGCTGGCGGCCCCGCACGGCCGGCGGGGCGGCGATCACCAACGGCACGGAAATCTATCTGGCCGACCGGCAGACCTTCAACACGTCGACGCCGAGCAGCCCGGCCGCGACGCCGACCTTCGCCAGCATGGGAACCGGGACAACGATCGCCGCCGCGCCCAGCACCGCGGTGATGGTTGTCGAGGTCGTCTACAATTACCAGCCGATCATCCCGAACAGCTTCCTGTCCGGCCGCCAGATCCGCTACCAGAGTGCCTTCAACGTCCGCCAGCGCACCGACCAGGCGCTGCGCAATCTCGGCCGGATCACGCCGCGCAGCTGCAACACCTTCGCCGCGTAACGCCACTGGAAATATTGCCGCGCGCACGCTACGTGTAGTGCGTGAGCAATACACCGATTTCGATCGATCTACCGCACACGCTGGGCGCCGAAGAGGCGCGCCGGCGGATCGACGGCGGTGTCGGCAGCCTCAAGGATCATATCCCGGGCGCGGCCGAGGTCCGGTCGGCCTGGGCCGGCGATCAGCTGGGCCTGCAGGTGCTGGCGATGGGGCAAGAGGTCAACGCCCGTATCGATGTCCGGGAGCGGATCGTGCGGGTCGAGATGCTGCTGCCGCCGGCCCTCGCTTTCTTCGCCCGGCCGATCGAGGCGGCGCTGAGCCGCGGCGGCAGGGCGATGCTCGAGGACAAGTCGAAGCCGCGCTGAGGTGCCGGCTCTTGCCACGCCGCCCGTCGCCGCTAGGTTCCGCTGACGTTCGGCGAGGCGAGGGGAGAGGCATGCGCCATGTCGCGGTGATCGGATCTGGCCCGGCCGGATATTATAGCGCCGAGGCGTTGCAGAAGGCGCTGGGCGAGGACGTGCGGATCGACATCATCGACCGGATGCCGGTGCCTTATGGGCTGATCCGCTTCGGCGTTGCCCCGGATCACCAGTCGATCAAGGCCGTCTATCGGCGCTACGAGAAGGTGGCGATCAGCGACAATGTCCGCTTCGTCGGCAATGTCTCGGTCGGCCGCGACGTTTCGATCGAGGAGCTGAAGGGTCTGTACGACGCCATCGTGCTGGCGACCGGGGCGCCGGGCGACCGGAGAATCGACATACCCGGCGGCGACCTTCCCGGCGTAATCGGCTCCGCCGCGTTCGTCGGCTGGTATAACGGCCATCCCGATTTCGCCGGGCTCGATCCGCCGCTCGGCGTCGCCGCCGCGGCGGTGATCGGCAACGGCAATGTCGCGCTCGACGTCGCCCGCATCCTGTCGAAGACGCCGGCGGAGTTCGCCGGCTCCGACATCGTCGGCCATGCCTTTTCGGCGCTTGCCGACAGCGCGGTCCGCGACATCTTCCTGCTTGGCCGGCGCGGGCCGCACCAGATCGCGATGACGCCCAAGGAACTGGGGGAACTCGGCCATCTGGAGGAGGCGGCGCCGAAGGTGGACCTCGCCGATTTCCCGCCGGAGATGGATGATGCCTTGCTCGAACCGGGGCAACGCAAGTCGGTCGCCCATCTGCGCGAGTTCACCGCGCATCCGGGCGGCAAGCGCAAGACGATCCATTTCGACTTCTTCGCCAAGCCGGTGGCGATCGAGGGCGACGGCAAGGTCGAGCGTGTTATCGTCGAGCGCACGGAGCTTGACGAGCGTGGCGGTGCGAAGGGCACGGGCGAGACCTATGCGATCGCCTGCGGTCTCGTCGTCACCTGCATCGGTTACAACACCTCGCCGATCTCCGGTGTGCCCTTCGAGGAGGATCGCGGCCGATTTGCCAATAGCGAGGGGGTGATCGGCGACGGACTCTATTGCGTCGGCTGGGCGCGACGCGGCCCTACGGGCACGATCGGCACCAATCGTCCCGACGGCTATGAGGTGGCGGAGACGATCGTCGCCGATCTGGGCCGCGCGAGCGGCCGCAAGGAAGGCCGGCCGGGGCTGGATCGGCTGCTGGAGGCGCGGGGGATCGACATCGTCACCTTCCGCGATTGGCAACGGATCGAAGCGGCGGAGACGGGGCGAGCCCGCGAAGGGTCGCCACGCGAAAAGTTCGTGCTGATCGAGGACATGCTGAACGCCCGGCGCTAGACGCGGCGGCGCGGCGCGGCTACCTAACGGAGCGGCTGTGGACCGGGGGGTTCGCGGCCTCCCGCGCATGAGGAAGTGCATGAACGGCCACGTTTTCGTCAGCCACGGATCGGACGACCGGGTCCAGGCGAACGAGTTCGCGGCCCTGATCGAGGCGAAGGGCGCGCGCGCCTGGATCGCGCCCCGCAACGTCCGGCCGGGCCAAGATTATTCCGAGCAGCTGCAGGAGGCGATCGAGAATTGCAGCGCCTTCCTGGTGCTGGTCACCGACAAGGCGAACAAATCGCCTTATGTCCGGGCCGAGGTCGAGATGGCGTTCAGCCTGTCGAAGCCGATTTTCCCGGTCCGCCTTTCCGACATCAAGCCGGCCGCCGGCCTCGCCTTCTTCCTCAAGATCCGCCACTGGACCGATGCATTCGGCAACGAGCGCGAGGCCAATCTGGCCCGACTCGTCCGCGAATTGCAGACCGCGGCGGGGGTACCGGTCGATCCCACCGAGGTCGTCATGCAGGCCGATGCGCGGGCGGCGGCGGCCCGTGCCGCGCCGCCGGCATCGCCACCTGCCAGCCCGCCGCCCGCGTCTCCACCGCCGCCCCCGCCACCGCCGCCGCCACCAGCTGCTTCTCCTTCTCCTGCGCCGCAGGCCTGGCAGCCGGCCTCTGCCGTCGGCACGGCGCCGACCGCGCCGACGGTGGCAATGATGCCGCCCGCCGCGCCGCCCAGGCCGGCCGATCCGGAGCTTCTGCAGGCGGCGATCGGCCCCAATGCCGCATTTTTCATCGATCGCTGGGCGGCGATGGACGCCAAGGGCGGTGCGACCAGCTGGAACTGGCCGGCCTGCCTCTTCAACTTCTTCTGGTTCGGCTATCGCAAGATGTGGCTGCCGATGGCCGGCGTTTTCGCCGCCTCCTTCGCGCTGCTGGCGATCGCCGGGAGCAATCCGGAATTCGGCGAGATTTCCTGGATCTTCAGCATCGGCATTTCCTTCATTACCGGCGCTTTCGGCAACTATCTCTACCGGCAGCAGATCGAGAAGCTGATCGAGGAGACGGCGTCGCTGGGGCGTCCGGCGCAGATCGAGGCGTTGACCCGTCGCGGCGGTGTTTCCAAGCTGGCGCTGGCGATCGCCATCGGCGGGATCGTCGCAACAATCATCCTGTCGGTTGTCGCGACCACCGGCCAGACGCCGCGTACCGGGCCTGAGCCGCGGCGGGGCGGCGGCAATGTCGTCACGCCGGCGGAGCAGAACGTGATGCCTCCACAGCAGGGCGGCGTTCCTGGCTACGACACGCCGCCGCAGACCGGCCAGCAGGAACCCGGCTATCCGCCGGAAGCTGGCGAGGACACCAGCTTCCAGCAGGACGAGGCGCGGCAGGACGAAATCGCGCCCGCCCAGTAAGGCCATTGTCGTCCGACGCCGCTTGAACTGCGCTGAAGCCCTCCCTATAGACGCCCGGCCCCGCCGGCCCCCTTGGGGCCGCGCGTTACGGTCGGGGAGTAGCTCAGCCTGGTAGAGCACTGTCTTCGGGAGGCAGGGGCCGGAGGTTCGAATCCTCTCTCCCCGACCATTTACGCCTGAACGCGGCTTTGTGCCGTCCAATGGCAAGGCGACGCCTTTTGGGTCGCCCCCGTATTAACCACAGGTGTCTTTGAAAATGCGCGTCAATCGCGCGGCGCTAGACCTGTATGCGCCGGTGAGTTCTGGTCCCACATGGCGGCGGCGGGCTCAATCCGACCAGTTTCGGGCCCGCCGCCTTTTCCTTTACAACAACAGATGCTTGCGGATCTTGCCGGCCGAGGTGCGCGGGAATTCGGCGACGAACTCGAACGCCGCCGGCACCTTGTAGGGAGCGAGGCGGGAGCGGCAGAATGCCGCGAGCGCGGCCTCGTCGCGGGGCCCGTCCGGGGCCAGCTGGACAAAGGCGCGGCCGACTTCGCCCCATTTCGGATCGGGCCGCGGCAGAACCGCCGCATCGACGACGCCCGGACAGGCCGCCAGCACATTTTCGACTTCGGCCGGATAGACGTTCTCGCCGCCTGAAACGAACATCTCTTTTCGGCGGCCCGCAATGTGGAAAAAGCCGTCGCCGTCGCGGCGGGCGAGATCGCCGGAGCGCAGCCAGCCGTCTGCGGTGAAGGCCGCCCGCGTCGCCGCCTCGTCGCGCCAATAGCCTGGGGTGACGCCGGGTCCTGAAAATTGCAGATCGCCGACCTCGCCGTCCGCAACCTCGCGGCCGCTCGCATCGACGATTCGGGCGCCGCACAGCAATTGTGGCCTGCCGACCGATCCGATCCGCTCCCAGGCGTCGGCGGGGTCAAGCAGGAAAGCGGTGGGTCCGGTTTCCGTCATCCCCATACCGTTGCAGATGCGGATGCCGAGATCCCGGCACCGGAGCGCAAGTGCATCCGGCAGCGGCGCGCCGCCGCAGCCCCAATGTCGCACCCGCTCGAGCGGCAGGGTGGCGAATCGCGGATGATCGACCAGCGACTGATAGACCGTGGGCACACCGAAGAAGGTGTCGAGCCGTTCCACCGCCAGCAGATCGACTACCGCCCCGGCGTCGAAGGATTCGAGCAGGATCACCCGGCCGCCGGAAAGCAGGGTCGGAAGAGCATGAAGGTTGATCCCGGCTGTGTGGAAGTTGGGCAGGAAAGCGAGGTTCGTGTCGCGGCCATTGAGGCCGGTCGCGGTGGCGATGTTGATGAGGTTCGCAAGCGCCATGCCGTAGGTATAGATGACGCCCTTTGGCCGGCCGGTCGTGCCGGAGGTGTAGATCAGGTACCAGGTCGAGGCGGCGGGCCAATGGCGGCGGGTCGCGATGTCCCGCGCGGTCGCGAGCATCGCTTCATAGCCGTCGTCCAGATCGACCGCCGCTGGCGGGTCGGCAAGGCCCGCGACGACGGGGGCATCGACATGATCGTGGAACAGCAGCTTCGGCTCGGCGTCGGCGATCAGACCGTCCAGTTCCGCCGGCGGCATCCGCCAGTTCAGCGGGACCATGATCGCACCGCGCTTTGCGCAGCCGAACAGAATCTCGAAAAAGGCGGCGCGCTGCCGGCACAGAATGGCGACGCGGTCGCCCTGCTCGACTCCCTGGGCGGCGAGCAGGGCTGCGACGCGCGCCGCCCGGTCGTCGAGTGCGCGATAGGAAAGCGAGTGGCCCGACGAAAGCTCCTCCAGCGCGATCGCTTCACCGCTGAGGGCGGCCCGGCCGGCGATCGGATCGGGCAGCGCGTCGGCGATCATGGCGCCGGCCGCCTCAGGCCATGGGTGATGAGGCCGATCGCCCGATCCGCCACCTCCTCCGGCGTCAGATCGTCATCCCAGACCCCATAACGCATTCCCAG
>JBFWUJ010000029.1:10586-18774 GCA_050247295.1 Sphingomonas sp.
GGACGTCCGATCGTGCTGTTGCACGGCTTCCTTGCCCATGGCGGGTTCTTTCGCGGACAGCGTCCGCTCGCCGCCGATCATCGGCTGATCACGATCGATCTGCGCGGCCACGGCGAATCGCCGGCCAACGGCCATGCCCAGAGCATCGACCGGATGGCCGCCGATGTTGGCGAGCTGGCCTCCGCGCTGGAGCTCGAGGATGCGATCGGCATCGGCTGGTCGCTCGGCGCGACGATCCTCTGGCATGTGCTCGCCGGCTCCGAGGGCGGCCGATTCACGGGTGCCGTGATCGTCGACATGACGGCGCGGGTGCTCAATGACGAGGCCTGGAGCCTCGGCCTTACGCCGGAAACCTGCGCCGCCCGCGCCGCCGCGATCCGCGACGATTTCACCGCCTTTGCCGAGAATGCCGGCCAGGCGATCTTCGCCCAGCCGGTGCGGACCGAGTTGCACGAACTCGCCGATTGGGCGAGCGCGGAATTCGCGCGCAACGATCCGGCGGCGATGGCCGCGGTCTGGGATTCGCTCGTCGATCAGGACATGCGCGCCCGGCTCTCCCGTCTCGGCCAGCCCGCGCTGATCGTCCATGGCGGCCAGAGCCAGCTTTACGGGGCCGCCACGGCCGCCCACCTCGCGGCATCGCTGCCCGATGCCCGGATCGTCCGCTTCGAGCGGTCCGGTCATGCTCCGCATCTTGAAGAGCCGGACGCCTTCAACCGCCTCGTTTCCGAGTTCGTCGGCCGCCTGTCGCGCGCCGACCTTTCCCAGCCAGCGACGTGAACAGGAGAGCCATCATGTCCCGCACCCGTCATTTCCCGAACAGCCTGAAGCTCGGCGGCGCGATCATCGCCCTTGCCGCGACCGCCACGCCGGCCGGTGCGCAGAACATACCCCCGGAGGGCGACAGCGGCGGTGAGAATATCACCGTCACCGCGCGACGCACCGAAGAGAGCCTGCAGCAGGTGCCCGGCGCCGTTTCGGCGTTCAACGAGCGGGCGCTGGATCGCATCCAGGCACAGGATCCGACCGGCCTCGCCGGCGCGGTGCCGAACCTCAACATCGTCCAGGGTCGCGGCTCCTCGAACGCCACCAACATCTTCATTCGCGGTATTGGCCAGCCGGATGCGCTGCAGACCTTCGATCCGGCGGTCGGCGTCTATGTGGACGGCGTTTATTACAGCCGCATCCGCGGCACCCAGTTCGACCTGCTCGACCTGCAACGGGTCGAGGTGCTGCGCGGACCGCAAGGCACGCTGTACGGCAAGAACACGATCGGCGGCGCCCTGAGCTTCGTCACCCGTCGCCCGGGCGACGAGATGCGCGGCAATTTCACCGCCACCTACGGCTCCTACAACCAGTTCGAATTGCGCGGCATCATTTCCGGACCGTTGTCGCAAGGCGTGTCCGCGAGCCTCGCCGTGTTGCACGCCCAGCGCGACGGCTATGTCGAGGATCCGGTGCTCAATCGCGATTATAACGATCGCAATACGGAAGCGGTGCGGGCCGCCATCGCCTTCACGCCGTCCGATCGCGTCCGTATCGACCTCACAGCCGATTATTCGCAGGACCGCGCCAATCTGAATGTCGGCCAGCCGCAGAACTCGCTGACCTATCTGATCGGTGGCGGCACCGCACTCGTGCTGCCATCCAACCCGACCGACTATAATTTCGAGACACGCGCGACGCCGAGCCTGCCCAATTCGACCCGGCTCGATCATTGGGGCCTGTCGGCGAACGCCGCCTTCGATCTCACCGACAGCCTGACCCTGCGTTCGATCACCGCCTATCGCGAACTGGAGACGGACGATTATGTCGACATCGACGCCACGCAGCTGGAGATCGGCGACGTCTTCGTCGGTGTCGACCAGAACCAGCTGAGCCAGGAATTCCAGCTTACCTATACAAGCGACCGGGTGACCGGCGTCGCCGGCCTTTATTATCTGCGCGAGCATATCGTCTCCCACCAGGAGGCCTATGCCGACGATCTGGTCGGTCCGCTGCTCGGCAACCCGACCTTCCTGCGGACGGTCGATGACGATCTCGTCACCACCAGCTACGCGGCCTACGCGAATTTCACCCTGGCGATCACACCCGAGTTCAGGCTCTCGGCCGGCGCCCGCTACACCCATGAGAACAAGGATTATTTCCGGACCACCTCGACCTTCTCGAATTCGGCCCTGCTCACCAGCGTCGCGCCCTTCACCTTCGATGCGGAGGACGACTGGAACAATTTCTCGCCGATGGTGTCGCTCGATTACCGGTTCAACCCGAACGTGATGATCTATGGCCGGGTCGCACGGGGCTTCAAGTCGGGCGGTTTCAACGGCCGCGCCAACAGCGTTGCCGAGAGGACCCAGTATGAGCCGGAGACGGTGACGTCGTTCGAGGTCGGCCTGCGCTCGACCATCGCCGATCAGCTGCGCTTCAACGTCACCGCCTTTTACAACGACTATCGCAATTTCCAGGCACGTGTCGCGGGCACCGGCCTCGATCCGGTCACCGGTCTTCCATCGCCGACCCTGTCGGTGATCAATGCCGGCCAGCTCAACATCCAGGGTGTCGAGGTGGAAGCGGCCTGGACGCCGATCCAAGGGCTGCTGATCGATGCACAGATCGGCTATCTGGACGCCGAATATGACGAATTCACCGACACCCGTTTCCCGGGCGGCAGCCGCGCCTTCCAGGAGCCGGCCTTCGCGCCGCATTGGACGCTGCGCCTGGGCGCGCAATATGAAGCCAATCTCAATGGCTCGGGGTTCCTCACGGTGAGCGGCCAGATGCGGCATCGCTCCCGCCACGCGCTGGCGGTGGACAACACGGTCATCGGCGCGACCACGGAAATCCCGGGCCTGTTCGAGGACGGCTATACCCTGGTCGATGCCCGGGTTGTCTACGAAAGCCCGGGTCGGCGCTGGAATATCGGTGTCTATGCGCAGAACCTGTTCGACGAGGTCTATAAGACCGACGGCCAGGAATTTTCGAGCATTGGCAGTATCCGCACCGCTTATTACGGCGCGCCGCGGACGGTGTTCGTCCGCGCCGGCTTCCGCTTCTAGGGTGATCTGATGGGCGAGGACAGGGCAAGCAGGGACACTGGCGGAACACGTGTCCTTCTCGTCCTGCTCCTCGCCTACGTCTTCAACTTCATCGACCGGAACATCATCGGCGTCCTCGCGGTGCCGATCCGGACGGAGTTCCAGCTCAGCGACACGGCGCTCAGCACGCTGGGCGTCGTATTCGGGATCTTCTACGCGACAATCGCAATCCCGATCGCCTGGGCGGCGGACCGCGGCAGCCGGGTCAACATCATTGCCGGCGCGGTCGCGCTCTGGAGCCTGTTCACCGCCGCCTGCGGGGTCGCGCAGAGCTATGCGCAGCTCGTCCTCGCGAGGATGGGGGTGGCGGTGGGCGAAGCCGGCGGCATCGCCCCCTCCTACGCCCTCATCTCCGATTATTATCCGAAAGAGAAACGGGCGCGGGCGCTCGCCTTCTTCTCGCTCGGCATCCCGATCGGTTCGGCGCTCGGCGTCTTCTTCGGCGGCTGGCTGGCCTCAACCCTGTCGTGGCGGTCGGCGTTCCTGATTGTCGGTCTCGCGGGCCTGCCGGCGGCGTTGCTGATCAAATGGCTGGTCAAGGAGCCGGCGCGCGGCCGGTTCGATGCGCAGCCCGATGGCGTGGCGCCGCCCTCGGCGAGCGTGGGGCGTGCGCTGGCCGGCAATCCGAGCTTCTGGCTCCTTTCCTTCGGCGCCGCGTCCGGGTCGATCCTCGGTTATGGCCTGATTTTCTGGCTGCCGAGCTTCTTCAACCGCAGCTTCGGCCTGCCGCTCGCCGACGTTGGCTGGTTCTATGGTTCGATCGTGCTCGTCGGCGGCTGTCTCGGCACCTGGCTGGGTGGCTGGATCGGCGATCGCGTAGGGCCGTCGCGACCCGGCTTTTACGCGCTGATCCCCGCCGTCTGCTTCCTGATCACCGCCCCGACCTTCGCGCTCGGCCTGTTCGCGCCGAACCTCGGGATCGCCTGGTGCCTGTTCACGATCGGGCAGATGCTGGCGCTCGCCTGGCTGGGGCCGGTGATCTCGGCGGTCCAGCATATCGTGCTGCCGTCGATGCGGGCCACCGCTTCGGCCAGCTTCCTGTTCATCAACAACCTGATCGGCATCGCGGTCGGCATCTATTTCCTCGGCTGGCTGAGCGACCGCATGCGTGTCGCCCATGGCGAGGATTCGCTCAAATATTCGATCCTGTTCGGGCTCGGCTTCTACGTGTTGAGCGGCGTCATCTATCTTGCCGCCTCGCGGCGGCTGGCGAAGGACTGGATCGGCTAGGCGGGATCGGCCATGCTCGGCCGATGAAATTGCTGCTGATGATGCTGGCTCTTGCCACGGCGCAGACGGAACCGCCGGCAACGGCGCAGGCGGCTCCCCGCCAGCTCTTCCTCTTCGTCTATCGTCCGGGACCGGCCTGGATCGCCGGCCAGCCGATGGCGCAGCAGAATCTGCGCGAGCACGGAGCCTATCATGCCCGGCTCGTGCGCGAGGGACGCAGCGTCGCCGGCGGCGGGTTCGTCGGCATGGACGGCGGCATGGCGATCGTGCGCGCCGCCGATCTGGCTGAAGCGCAGGCGATGCTTGCCGCCGATCCGGCGATCCGGAATGGCGTGTTTGCCGCCGATCTCAGACACTGGCAGCCGCGCTTCGACAGCGGCCAGCCGCTCGCCGACCGGTAGCCTTAGGTCGCGAAGCCCGGGTCGAGCCGGTATGCTTTTCGCAGCAGGGCCGGCCAGGCGAGCATGTTGGCACCCATTTTGAGGCTTGCCCGTCCCTGCGCGGCGGCGACCTCGGGCGTACCCTGCGGCGGATTGTTGAGATTGCCTTCGCCGGCGGACAGCGCCTTGACCTGCGCGGCGCAGGCGCGTTCGAGGAAATAGATTTTCAGGAACGCTTCGCCGACCGTCTCGCCGACCGCGAGGGTGCCGTGATTGCGGAAGATCATGGCGTTCTTGTCGCCGAGATTGGCGATGATCCGCTCGCGCTCGTCGAGGTCGACGGCGACGCCCTCATAATCGTGATAGGCGATTTCGTCGCGGATCAGCATCGCGGTCTGGGTCAGCGGCAGCAGCCCTTCGGCATGGGCGGCGACTGCCTGGCCGTCCGGTGTGTGCAGGTGGATCACCGCCTGCGCATCCTCGCGCGCCATGTGCAGCGCCGAATGGATGGTGAAGCCGGCGGCATTGGTGATGAAGGGCGTGGGTTCGACCGGATGGCCCTGCATATCGACCTTGACCAGGCTGGAGGCAGTCACCTCCTCGAACATCAGCTGATAGGGGTTGAGCAGGAAATGATGTTCCGGCCCCGGCACCCGGGCGGAGAGGTGGGTGAAGATCAGATCGTCCCAGCCGAAATGCGCCACCAGCCGGTAGGCGGCGGCGAGATCGACCCGGATCTTCCACTCCTCGGGGCTCACCTTGCCCTGCATCGGCGGAATCTCGACGGTCGAAAGCGCGTGCGCCTCGGCCATGGTCTGGGCAATATTGTCGACACGTCCCATCGGCGGTCTCCTGTTCCGGGCTTTCTTACCCGACCGGCGGCGGCGGCGCGACCCTGTCCGGATGGGCGGCTGCGAAGGCGTCGAGGAGGCCCGCCGATGCGTCGGCCCGCAGCAACGTGGGATAAGGGTCGAGCGGCACCTCGAAGCGGCGGGCATTATAGAGCTGCGGGACCAGGCAGATGTCGGCGAGGGTCGGCGCGTCGCCGAACAGGAAGCGGCCGGCGCGGGGCGCGGCCATGATTTCCAGTGCGTCCAGCCCGTCCTGGACCCAGTGCCGGTACCAATTGTCGCGCGCCGGCTGCTCGATCCCCATCGCCGCCAGTTGCTTGAGCACGCGAAGGTTGTTGAGGGGGTGGATATCGCACGCGACGGCGAGGGCGAGGGCGAGGACATGGGCCCGGTCGGCCGGATCGCGTGGCACGAACGGCGGGGTCGCGACGACCGCGTCGAGATAGTCGATGATCGCGAGGCTCTGGGTCAGGCGCTTGCCGTCGGCGACGACGGTGGGAACAAAGCCCTGCGGATTGCGGGCGAGATGGGCCGCGCCGCGCTGGTCGCCGGCGATCAGGTCGACGGGGACCCGCTCATAATCGACGCGCTTGAGGTTGAGCGCGATCCGCACGCGGTAGCTCGCCGAGGAGCGCCAGTAATCGTAGAGGATCGCCTTCGCCATCGCCCGATCCTAGCGGCGAGGCGCGGCAGGTGGAACGGCGATGAACGGACTTTGGGCAAAAATCCACAAATGGCTCGCCCTGCTGATGGCTCTGCAGATCCTGGCCTGGTTCGTCAGCGGCCTGGTGATGGCCGGATTGCCGATCGAACGGGTGCGCAGCGAGCATATGAAGGCGCCGGCGCCGCCGGCGCCGGTCAGGCTGGACATTGCAGCGACGGGGCTCGCGCGGCTTGCCCGCGACGGCCTGAGCGGCGAGCGGATCGAGATCAGAACGCTGATGGGCCGCGCCGTCGCCCTGATCGTCCCGCGCGAAGGACGGCCGCGCCTCTACGATCTTGCCACCGGCCATGCCGTCGGCCCGATTTCCGCAACGGCAGCGGCGCGGATCGCCGAGACCGACCATGCCGGGCACGTCCGGGCGCGAAGCGTCACCCGGATCACCGAGAATGACAGCGAGTATCGCGCCGCGCTGCCCGCCTGGCGGGTCGACTTCGATGACGGCGCAAACCGAGCCATCTATGTCGCCGCCGATACCGGTGCGGTGACCGCTCGCCGCTCGACTCTCTGGCGCGTCTACGATTTCCTCTGGGGTCTCCACATCATGGACTGGCGCCACCATGAGAATTTCAACAGCTGGCTGCTCGTCATCGCGACGGCGCTGGCGCTGATCCTGACGATATCAGGCATCGTCATGCTGCCCGGCCGCCTCGGCTACCCCGCATGGCGACGGCGCCGACGCGCGCTCAGTGCCGCGCGAAGACCGTCTGGCGACCGGCCCGCGTGAACAGGATCGTCTGATAGGGCTGGCGACGGCTGCCCATTTCCATGCCCGGCGATCCGATCGGCATACCGGGGACGGCAATGCCGGCGGCCGCCGGCCGTTCCCGCAGCAGCCGCTGGACGTCCGCCGCCGGCACATGGCCCTCGATCGCATAACCGCCGACCCTGGCAGTGTGGCAGGAGCGCAGATCGTCCGGCACGCCGAGCCGTCGTGCGAACGGCGTCGTGTCCGGCACATCGCGGGTCCGCACCACGAAGCCCGCCCGTCGCATATGCGCGATCCAGCCGTTGCAGCAGCCGCAGGTCGGCGTCTTGACGACGTCGACGATCGGTCGCGCCTGGGCGTGCGCTGGGAGCGCGATGCCCGCGGCCAATGCGCCGAGCAGCGTTCGTCTCGTCAGCATTCTCATCCTCCTCAATCCACGCGCAGCCGGATGAACGCCATCGCCCCGCCCGGTTCGCCGCCGTAGAGCGCGGCCAGACTGCCCGGCATGAAGTTTCGCGCATATTGGACGCCGATGCCAAGCCTGACGTTCGGCGCCACCCGAAAATCGCGGATCGCGCCCAGTGACACCTTGCCGACATCATAGGTCGGCCCATGATGGCCGCCGGCGCCGGCGACCAGTTCGTTGGTCTCCGCATATTCGGCCCGTCCGTAGAGCGTCCACAAGCCCAGCCCGACGGCGCTCTCCAGCGCTACCGCGTCGAACTGTTCGTGGTCGCCCGACCGGCGGCCCCAGGCGAGGGTCGTCGACCACCAGCCGTCCGCGCCGACGGGCCGGGTGTAGATCGCGCTCGCGGACCAGCGGTTCGAATTTTCGCCGGGCTCCAGCTGTTCGGGCTCGATCAAACGTGCCCAGCTCGCCTGCAGCGACAGGTTCGGCGTCGGATTCCAGGACAGGCGGAGCGCGGTCGAATCGAGCGGCCCGGTCTCGATGTTCCAGCGCCGCTCGTCCGGCTCCCGGCCGTTGAAGCGCGAGCCCTCGATCTTCACGCCGCCGATCGTCACCCCCGCGGTGACGACGCCGAACGTGATGTGGGTCGAATCGAGCCAGTGATGGGTGATCGGCGCCTCGGGCGAATCCATGATCGACATGCGATGCATGAAGGCGGGCGGGCCGAACGCCGGCTCGCCCGGCAGGCCGCCATAGACGAACAGGCTGGCCGCCGGACCGATCGGCACCGAGA
>JBFWUJ010000029.1:18874-24920 GCA_050247295.1 Sphingomonas sp.
CGATCGGGACGATGATGGCCGCGACGGGCGCGACCGTTACCGGAGCGAGCGCGGTAGGACAGGCGATCTCCGCGGCCGGCGCGGCGGCGCAGGCGATCACGCAATCGATCGACCGGCTGTCGTCGCGGTCAGGGGCTGGCGCCGCGGGCGCGCAATGCCCGGCCATGCCGGCATGGGCGTCGGCCGACGGCGACGGCGCGGCCATCGTCATACGGCCGGCCGGCGCGACCAGTAGCGCGATCAGGACCAGGAGATGCAGGAAGCGGCGCACGGCGGCCGACATAGGGCTTGCCGCGGCGCGGCGCAAACCGGCCCTAGAAATAGGAGCGGATGCCGAGGATCAGGCTGGTAGCCTCCAGCTCCTCGCCGGCGGTGCGGGCGATCCGGGCGGTGCGGCCGAGCAGCCTGTCCCAGCTGATCCCGACATAAGGCGAGAACGGCTCGCTGATCCGGTAGCGAATGCGCAGCGACAATTCGGCGCTGGTCGGGCCCCGGCCAAGATCAAGCGCCGGGATGTCGTGCGCCGCCAGCTCCATCCCGGCATAAGGCTGCAGCACCAGCCGGGGGAGCGGCTCCCAATTGTAATAGGCATAGGCCCGACCGGTGAGGTCGCCCTGAGTCGAAAGGAAGCCGAATGCGCCGACGTAGAGCGGCTCGTTGAGGTTGCCCTGCAGGCCGAGCGCCGCATGGGCGCGACGCGGACGGACGAAATCGTACCGGAGGCCCGCCTGCACCGCGAGGCCGGCCGCCAGGATCGGATGGCTGTAGAGCGCCTGCCCCTCGACATAGCTCAGCCGCCCGTCGATCTCGGCGTCGCCGGCGGCGGCCAGCCAGAGCCGGTGTCGCTGGCTGCCGACCTCGCCCGACAGGTCCCAGCTCCAGCCGTCGCCGCCGCGGCGCCCCTGCCATTCGATCCGGTCGAAATAGGCCGCGCGAACCGGGCCCGCGGCCTCCGTAATCGCCGCTGTCGCCGCGCCGACCGGCATCGCGCCGGTCTCCATCGGCTGGTAGGACAGAAGCGGGCCTACGGCATGTTCCGCCGCCAGCACGTCCTGATAAGACAATGATTGCGCGGGCGCGCTGGCCGCGTTCGCGGCCAGGCCAAGAGCGAGCAAGCGCGGCAATCCCCTCATTCTGACGCGCTAGGCCGGCTGATGCCGCCGCGCCAGCGCCGGATTCGCACCGCCCCGAAGCGGGACGGTGGGCCGTCCGCGCCCTAAGGTCCGGTGTCGCTGCGATGGCGCCGCGCCGCGGTGCGCGCCTGCCGGGCCGGAAAGCCGAGGCGGCGGGCCACCGCTTCATCCCAGCCATAGACATCGAGGCGATATTGGACGCGGCCGCCGTCGAGGAAGGCGCTGTGATAGATCATCCGCACCGGGATCGGCCGGGCCAGACGGACGAACGTTTCCTCGCCGGTGGCGCGGGCGCGCTCCCATTCCTCCCGCACCCCCTGTCGCTCGGCGATCAGGGCGGCGAAGCCGAGCGCGTCCTGGACGCGGACGCAGCCATGGCTGGCATGACGATCGTCCCGATCGAACAGCGCTTTGGCCGGCGTGTCGTGCAGGTAGATCGCATGCGGGTTCTGCATGTCGAATTTGACCAGCCCGAGGGCATTGGTCGGGCCGGACCGCTGGACGATCCAGCCATCGCGCCATTCCATATTGTTGCGCGCCATGTAGCCGGCGCCGCGCTGCGCGATCTCCTCGTTCTGGATCGATCGCGGCACCGTCCAGGTCGGGTTGGCGACCAGCCGATAGATCGGCGAGCCCAGGTCCGGCGTCTCGTTGCCGGGCTGGCCGACAACGACGCGACGGCGATCGGCGGCCTCGTCGTCCTGCCAGAAGGTCAGCGTCGCCGCGGCGGTGTTGACATCGATCCGGGTCGCGGGCGCCTGCCTGGCCAGCCAGCGCCGTCGCTCGAGATTGACCGCCAGCGCTCGCGCCCGGCCTGCGGCGCCCTCGTTGATCGCATCGAGCGCGTCGGCGTCGATGATGCCATCGGGTTCGAGGCCATAGTCCGTCTGCAGTCGGCGAACGGCGGCGACCAGCGCCGGATCATATCGATCCGGCGGCGGCTGGCCCTGGGGATGCTGGACATAGCCATCCGCCGCCAGCGCCGCGGCGATCGCGCCGATCCTCGGATCGGCGGCACCCGGCCGGATGTCTTCGCCGGCCGGGATCGCGGCCCGCGCCGTCGACTGGCGGGTTGCCAGATAGGCCTCCGACATGGCGCGATATTCCGCGTCCTGCGGCGCCAGGCCCGCGAGCCACCCGCCGATGTCGCCGCCATCGAGCGCGGCGCTGAGCGCGGCGGGCGCGTCGAAGTCGGGTCGTGGCACGCTATAGGGGTCACGAAGCTCCGTTGGATCCAGCCGGCCCCGGGCCAGCGCCGTTGCATAGTCGAGCGCGGCGCGGGTCATCGCCGCTTCGCGCGCCGCCGGGTTGGGCGCCGAGCGGATAGGATCGAGCCATTGGCCCGGATCGAGGCCGTGGCCGCTTGCCTCACCGATCGCCTGGGTCAGGGCCGCCGTCCTGTCTTCGCTCCACGCCGGGCGCCAGCCGCGCGCCGCATAGAAGCGTCGCGTCAGGTCGTCCGAAGCGGCCGCCCGCAGCGCTGCCGCATCGATCGATGGCATATCGGTGCCGAGGCCGGACGATTGGCTGCCGCAAGCCGACAAGGCGAAGGCGACGGCCATCGCGAATAATTGTCCCCGCACGGATACTCCACTGGTTCGAGGGCATGAGCGGCATCAACGCCCCCGATGGTGAATGCGATCCCCCGAAATGCGCGCATTGTCAGGGTTTAAGCGTTGTTTAGCCTTTCCCTGTGCATAAGGCGGCCGTGAAAGGCACGTGCAGATGACCCGCGCGCAACTCGCAATCCTGCCGATTCCGGATGGCCGCCGGGCGGAGCGCCGGATCGTCAACCTCGCCGCGCGCCTGCGCGAGCCCGGCGCCAGCCTGATCGACGTCGATATCATGAACCTGTCGACCGACGGTTTCATGGCGCAGGGTGTGGCGCTGGAGGTGGGCGCTTATGTCTGGCTCAAGGCCGAGGGGCTCGAACCCCAGGCCTGCCGGGTGATCTGGAACGACGACGGCAAGGCCGGCTTCGAGTTCCTCAACCCGCTGCATGGCGCGACCATCGAGCTGCTCGTCATCAACAACCGCAAACCGCCGCCCCGCAATCATTTCGGTCCGCTGGGCCGCCGCTGACCGACGTGCGCCGCAACCGGTGGCGCGGGTCTCTTCGTCTGCCCAAACGCGTTGACAGGTGTGTTATCCGAATATATCGGTAACCGACTACCTATAGCGAGGGCCGACATGAAGCGTATCGTTGCGATCATTTCCTTATGCGCTTTGCTGCCGATCGGTGGCGCTGCGGCCCAGCCGTCCACCGGCGCCGATGTCCTCCTGGTGCCGTCCGGGCCGCTTTATGCGGAGCCGGTCGGCAACGGCGCCGATATCATGCTGCAGAACCTGATCCTCGCCAATCGCGGCCGCGACCCGGTCGAGATCGTGACACTAGAGGTCGAATTCACGGGGTCTGGCGAATCCCGCAGCACGCATCGGATCGCTATCCCCACGTTGGTCAATAATTCGCGGGAACTGGCGGGGATGGCGGCGCAGGGGATGGGCCCGCTGGTCGGCGCGCAGCTGCTGGATTCCCGCGGCGCCGCGGCGTTTGGCGGCGAGAATGCGCGTTTGTCTACCGATGCCCGGCTCGAAACCGGGGAGCTGCTCGCCGGCACCGCGCGCTATTATGCCCTGCCGTTCGTTCCCGAGACGATCCGGATCGCCGCCACCTATCGCGCGGCGGACGGAGGCGAGCGGATGGCCACCGTCGTGAGCCCGGTGGCCGTCCGGCCGGCGCGGCTCGGTTATACGCTGCCGCTCGCAGGGATCTGGAACATGCGCGGATTGGCCGGCGCCCGCAGTCACCATCGCCGCATTCCGAGCAACGAGTTCGCCGTCGATTTCTTCCGGCTGGGGACCGATGGCGCGATCAGCGCGGGCGACAATCTCGTTGCGACAAACAGCTTCGGCTATGGCGCGCCGGTGCTGGCCGCAGCGGACGGCACGGTGGTGGCCGTCAATGCGGACGAGACCCAGGATCGCACCGTATATGGGTTGCGCGAGGGGGAAACCCGGGAGACCGCCGGCCGTCGGATCCAGCAATATCGGATGGCGCGGATGGCGGAAGATTTCCGTGGTGCGCTGGCCGGCAATTTGATCACCATCCGGCACGAATTTCCGGACGGGCGGGTCGAATATAGCAATTACGGCCACCTCGCCGCCGGCAGCGTGCGCGTCGCGGTCGGCGACCGGGTGACCCGCGGCCAGGAGATAGCCCGGGTCGGCGACACCGGCGACAGCTCGGTCGTCCACCTTCATTTCCAGCTCAATGCCGGGCCCGATCCGTTCTTCAGCCGCAGCCTTCCGGTGCGCTTCGACAATATGCGTGAGACGTTCGGCGGCCAGGATGCCGGCATCTTCGTCACCAGCACCGATTAGCGACATCGTCCCGGCCCCTGCCGATCCCGGTCGCCACGCATGCGCACGGCGCTTCTCGGCCCGTATTCCGGACCATATTACCTCCACTGCGGATCAGCTTGCGCTCGATCCGCGGCGCGATTGTGCGAAGCATTGGGAATGACGAGCACCGTTCTCAAGGCGAATTTTGGTCGCGCCGCCTGGATCGCTTCCGCTGATGCTTGAGGATTCGATCACCGATCTGGCCTCGGCGCTGCACGAGGTGGTGGACAAGATCGACACGGCGATTGGACGCGCCGCCCTTTACGGCGTCACCGATCTGGTCACCGCCCGCTTCCTGGCATCCAACAGCATCGAACTGGATTTCGCGGCCGGTTATTTCCGTACGGGCTTCACGGCCCGGACCGAAGTCGGCGAGGTGCCGGGATGGGCGTTCACTCGCGCCAGCGTCGCCACCCTTGAGACCTCGCCGGGCGTGGTGGCGCATTTCGCTGTCGACGAGGCGCGATTGATCGCAGGCGGCTTGCTGGTCGAGCCGTCGCGGACCAACCTCGTCGCGCGGTCCAGCGATTTCTCTCACGGCTTCTGGAGCAAGCTGTCGCAGGGCACCGGGGCGACGCCGGTCGTCACCGCCGATGCCGCGACCGCGCCCGATGGCACGATGACCGCCGATCGCATCCAGCTCGATCTCAACGCCGGCACCACCAGCAGCGACTGGTCGATGCTCAACTCAGCGACAGTGACGACCACCGCCGGGCAGCAACTGGCGGGATCGGTCTTCGTGAAGGGTACAGCCGGACAGAAGATCATCTTCCGCCACGTCGGCGGCGGCACCTATCTCACCCATATCTTCAGTGGCGCCTGGGAACGGATCGGAAGGGTCGAGGCAGCTGCGGGAAGCAGCGGCAAGATGGAGATCGGTCTCCGGGGCCTGGCGGGCATTACCAACGCGGTAACTTTCGACATCTGGGGCGCTCAGCTCGAATCGGGCGGTAACGTCACTTCGTTCATCCCGACCGCCGGTTCGACGGTCACGAGGGCGGCTGACGAGCCGGCGGTCACCGACCTCGCCTTCTCGACCCCCTGCACGCTGGTCGTGGAAGCAACCTATCTCGGCTCCGGCTCCGACAAGGAGACCGGCGAACGCGCCATCGTCTCGCTGGCCGGGCCAGCGGATGACGATCTGATCTCGATCGCGAATGCCGACTTCGGCGCGTTGCAGGCAGAGGTCAGCGTAGGCGGAACCGTCACCGCGGAATCGCTTTCGGTCGGCCAGGCGCCGGCGGGCGACGTGCAACGCCTTGCGCTTCGCATCGCACCGGACGGTGTGCGGCTGGCCCGCGATGGCCGGCTGGCGAATGTCGATGACGATGGCGCCGTCCCCGATCTGCTCACCCGCCTCGGCCTCGGCTTTCAACTGGGGGGTGCGAAGCAAGGCAATGTGCTGGTGGGGTCGGCGGCCATCCTGCCTCTCG
The DNA here is from genome assembly GCA_050247295.1 of Sphingomonas sp. GTDB lineage: Bacteria > Pseudomonadota > Alphaproteobacteria > Sphingomonadales > Sphingomonadaceae > Allosphingosinicella. Next base: position 24,843 of record JBFWUJ010000029.1, read on the forward strand.
CCTTGGGCGATGAACAGCTCCGGATCGCTTCCGGCGGCGGGCCCTATCCCGACGACGAAAGGCCCACCTGGATCAAGG
>JBFWUJ010000030.1:0-2173 GCA_050247295.1 Sphingomonas sp.
TCGAAGGTCGCCCAGAAGGGCCTCGAGACCCTCGGTCAGACCGCCGCCGACTTCGGCCGCAAGAGCTTCGAGGACGCCCAGAACGCGTTCAAGAGCTTCGGCGAGATCCGTTCGGCGACCGACTTCTTCAAGCTGCAGGGTGAGTTCGCCCGCAGCGCGTTCGACGCCGCCGTTGCCGAGAGCGCTCGCATGAGCGAGCAGATGCTCAAGATCGCCAGCGACGCCGCCGAGCCGATCAACAGCCGCTACACGGTCGCGGCCGAGCGCGTGAAGACCCTCGTCGCCGCCTAAGGCTTTCGCGAGGGGCCGGGTTTCGATCCGGCCACGCACGGTCGTGTAAAAAGGGCGGACGTTCCAGTCGGGACGTCCGCCCTTTTGTCGTCCGCAATCCGTCGCGACTGCGGCGCAAGGGATCGTTCACCCCTTGTCGCCTAATGAGACGATGCCTTATTTGTCGGTCACGATGAGCATGGACCCGCTTGTGATCAAAGCCGGCGACGACGACCGGGACGATGGACGCCTTGGCGACCGCGACGGCGATCTGGGCGTCGCCACCAAGACGCGCACCAGGACGAAGACGCCTTCGCCCTACAAGGTCTTGATGCTGAACGACGATTACACGCCGATGGAATTCGTCGTCCACGTCCTGCAATCGATTTTCAAGATGAGCATCGAGGACGCGACCCGGGTGATGCTGCACGTCCATCAGCGCGGCGTCGGCGTTTGCGGGATCTTTCCCTATGAGATTGCCGAGACCAAGGTCTCGCAGGTGATCGACGTCGCCCGCGAGAACCAGCACCCGCTTCAGTGCACGTTGGAGAAGGCCTGAGCGCTAGGCTCGGGCACGGACCAGTCGCGCGGCAAGCAAGGCGGCGGCGAGCGGTAGCAGAAGGCCCGCGGCCCACATCCACGCCGGGTGGGCGATCATCACCATCGTCGCCACAGCGGCGGCGATCACGAGCATCGCGACGATCCAGCCAGCCAGGGCGCGGCGGGCGATCAGGTTCGCCGTGAACGCACCCGCCAGCGCTCCCACGAACCAGGCGACGACGACGAAGGCGAGCGCGGCTGTAGGCATCACGGCCATAAGCCGATCAACGTCGCGCGGATTGGTCAGATCGAATCCGGCTGGCAGCGGATAGAGGCTGTGGCCGATCGATTCGACCCCGAACACACAGGCGAAGGCGACGACGATTCCGGCGATCACGCCAAGAGCTAAGCGCATGTCGATTTCCCCCTCCCGGCTTTCATAGCCGAACGGGACCGGCCGCAACAGGCGGCTTGTTGCCAAGAGGTCGGCGCGGGTCCATTGGCGGCCGATGCTTTCTCAACGAACGCGGTATACAATCCGGGCGCTACTGCATCTCGCCGATCGCCATGGCGAGGGGCCGGTGCAACTGTCGGAGATCGCGAAGAAGCAGAATCTACCGCCCAAGTTCCTCACCGTCATTCTCTCCCAAATGCGCCGCGCCGGGCTGGTCGAGACGATGCGCGGGCGGGAAGGCGGCTACTGGCTCGCCCGGCCGCCCGCGGAGATCAGCTATGGCGAGATCGTCCGGCTGACGCGGGGTTCCTTGGGCCTGCTGCCTTGCGCTAGCCGCTTCGCCCATCAGCGCTGCAAGAATTGCATCAGCGAGGACAAATGCCGGCTGCACCGGGCGATGCTGCTGGTGCGGGACGAAACGGCGCGGATCCTCGATGGGCTCAGCCTGGCCGATCCCGTGCAGCTGGAAGGTCCGGATACCGCTGTGGGTGACCCGGAACGGGCGGTGTGAGCGGCCGCCACGTCGCGATCGTGGGCGCCGGCCTGTCGGGGGCGCTGCAGGCGATCCATCTGGTCCATGCCGGCGCCGGCAAGATCACCCTGATCGAGCGCTCGCGTGTGCCGGGACGCGGCGTCGCTTATGGTACGGATCGGCCCGAACATCTGCTCAACGTGCCGGCGCGCCGGATGTCGGCCTTTCCCGACCGCCCCGATCATTTCACAGAATGGTGGGTCCAGCGCGGTGGCGGCAGTGAAAGCTATGCGCCGCGTATGATCTATGGCGATTACGTCCGTGCCCAGCTCGCTGAAGTGCAGCACGCGATCGAGATCGTCGGCGGCGAGGCGGTGGATATTCGCCGGGCGGCGGGACGCGAGATCGTTCGGCTGGCCGACGGGACGACGATCCCG
>JBFWUJ010000030.1:2273-5376 GCA_050247295.1 Sphingomonas sp.
TCGTTTCGCTGACCCCGCTTTCTGGCGGGGCGAGACTGACCTGGCGGCCGCGCGGGACCGATCGGATCGAGGCGCTCGATGTAAAGCGCATCGTCAATTGCACCGGGCCCGAGCTCGACATCGTCCGCGCCCGCGAGCCGCTGTTCGATGCCCTGATCGCGACCGGCCGGGCGCGGCCGGACGACATGCGGATCGGCATCGATGTCGACTGGGATTGCCGAGTGGTCGGTGTCTCCGGCGCCCCCTCGGACAGTGTGTCCGCGATCGGCCCGATCACACGCGGGACTTTCTGGGAAAGTGTCGCGGTGCCGGACATCCGGATCCAGGCCGAGAAAGTAGCGAAGCGGCTGACCGCCTGAACGGGCTAATAATCGCGATTGTAGCGGATATTGACGTTGGTGCCGCTCTGGGTGCCGAACTGCGACAACAGGCTCAGCGTCCGCGACAGCGAGATTTCGATCTGGGTCGCCGTAAAGCCCTTCGCATCGGTGATAATCTCGACATAGATGTCATCGGATAGATACATGCCTGCGGAGACGGCCGTCCCGCGCCCTGTCGTCTGGTCGGCGTCGAGGATGCGGATGCGGCTGAAGCCGGTCGCCGAGCGCAATCGGCCGAGTGGGTTGAGCCCGCCGCCGCCGCCGCGCAGCGTGTTCAATGAGGCGGCCAGCTGCACCGCCTGCAAAGCCGAAATCTCGGTCACCGAACTGCCGAACAGGATGCGCGCGACGACTTCGTCCTGCGGCAGGCTGGGTGTCGATGTGAACGCGATCTGCGGGTTGGTGGAACTCCCGGTCACTTCGATCCCCACCTCCACATTGTCGATGCTGCTCGTCGCGGCGAGGTCGATACGGGGGTTGGGCGGCCGCTGTCCGTTGAACTCGATGTGGCCGCGCTCGACCCGGAAGCGGCGGCCGGCGAGGCTCAGATCGCCGCGAATGAGATCGAGCGAGCCGCCGAGCTCCGGGGTCGCCGTCGTGCCGCCGACCCGCAGGTCCGCCGACCATTCGGATTCGAGGCCCATACCGGCCACATAGACCCGATTGTCGGCGCGCAGGCGCAGATCGAGGTTCCAGATGCTGGGCAGCTGGTTGTCGACGGTCTGCTCACCGGGAGGACGGACCGGCTCGCCGCGGCGGCGGACGCCGGCGAGCTGACGCACTTCCGCTGCCGCCTGGCGGACGAACTGATAGCGGACCTCTCCCAGCGCCAGTTCGCCGGAGACGCGGGCGCCGTCCGCATTGTTGACGATCGCCAGCGTGCCGGTCGCGGTCGCCCCCAGATCGTCAGAGCGGGCGAGCTGGGCATTTTCGAATTGCAGCCGGAGGTCGATCGGGAATCGATCGGAGGCGGCGAGGCCGATGCTGCCGCGTCCGTTGATCGTCCCGCGCCCGGCCCGGCCGCTGAACTGCGCGACGTCGATCTGCGAACCGTTGAAACGGCCGAGCAAGGCGAGGTTGGTGATCCGGGTGCCATATTGCTCGTTCTGATAGGTCATGTTTGTCGATCGGATCAGGCCGGCGAATTGCGGATTCTTCACTTGGCCGGTGAAATCGGCGCCGATTGCGATGCCGCCGGAAAGCTGGTGGCCGGCGAGGTTGGCGAAGGAGATCGGCACCTCGGCTGGACCGTTATAGCGGATGCCGCCGCCCAAAGGGGCGGAGAGCAGACGATCGACCCAGCCGCCGGCCTGCGGACCCAGAGGCCGAAGCGTTACTTGCGCCCGGCCGATGATCGCGCCGCCGCGCCTGATCACCGCCGCCGCGGCGCCGCCCTCCGGCATCAGATTGCCGGCGAAGGCCATGTCGACGGGCACCGAGCGGGTCGCGATACCGGTGCGGGTGAAGCCCTGGATCGCGAGCCGCGCTTCGGCGCGCGGGAAGCTGGCATCCGACGCCTGGGCAAAATCGAGGCTTCCGGTGGCACGGCCGCCGGCACCGAGGCCGGGTGAGAAGGCGTTGAGGATGGACAGGTCGAGGCTGTCGAGGCGCGACTGGACGACGAGGCCGTCGCCCCAGGTGCCGGCGAGACGCACCCGCCCTTCGCGCAGCGCGATGGTGACGGGCGCGAGGCGCCATTCCGATCCCGCGCGGCTGATCTCGGCCGGCTGGGCGAAGCGGAAGGGAATGTTGTTGACCTGGCCCTGCAGCGCGGCGCGGATCAGTTGCGGCGCCAGCACGGCATTGGCGCCGACCCGGAAGGAGACGCCGCGCCGGCCTTCGGCAAAGGCCTGCGCCCGGCCGGAACCGCCGCGATAATCGACCCGTACCCGGGCGCGGTCGACGAACAGGGTGCCGGCGGCCAGGCCGGCAAGCTGGGCGTCGCCGACAATCTCCGGTGCATCCGGATAGAGGATCACCCGGGCCTGAACGAGCCCGCGCTGGAGCAGGATCGGATTCTGGCCGGGCGTCGCGGCGCCATTGGCGGTGGCGGCGACGTCGATCCGCTGGAAGCGGCCGGCGGCGGCGAGCTGGACGCTGCCGCTCAGCCCCTGGCCGGCCATCCGCAAGGTGCCGGCGAACGGCCCGGCTCGGGTCCGGACCAACCGGCCGGTGAAGTCGATACCGGCATAAGTGAGCCGGTCGACCTGTATTGTCAGAGGGCCGCGGTTCGACAGGACGATCACATCGGCGGTGAACGGCCCGTAAGCGGATTCGCCGTTGGCCCGGATCGCCCAGCCCCCGGCGGTGGCGCGCACCGATGCGTCGACATTGCGAAGGCCGATGCCGAAGCCCGGATTGGCGGCCGCAAGACGGATATTGGGAGCATTCACGCTGCCGGTGATATGAACGCCGAGCGGACCGTAATTCTCGCTCGTTCCGGCGAGGCGGAGGTCGAGCGCGCCGTTCGCCGAATAGGTGCCGCCGCCCGAAGTGACGCGGAGCAACGGCGAAGCCAGCCGGACATCATTGACCCGAACCAGGCCGGAGGGCGCGACCGCGACATTGGCGGCGGCGGTCATCTGGCCGCCCAGCAGATCGGCGATGGTGCTGTTGGTGATCCGCCGGCTGCGCGCCGCGACCCGGCCGGTGAGGCCGAAGCCCTGGGCCGTGTTCACCATGTCGAAGCGGGTCTGCAGATCGAACAGGCCGACGCTGTCGAC
>JBFWUJ010000030.1:5476-11576 GCA_050247295.1 Sphingomonas sp.
CCGCGGCCGCGCCAGTTCGCCCAGTCGCCGCGGCCGGACACCAGTGCGACGAGATCGCGATCGACGCCGGCAAGCCCGGCGATAAAGCCGTCGCGCGGGCCGCGTGCCGCCATCTGGATGTCGAGCCGGTTCTGCTCCGGTACCGCGTCGAGCCGCAGCGCCAGCCGGTCGCCGCCTGCCATGCCCGGCGCGACGAGAGTCTGCAGGGTAAGCGCGCCCTGCGCCCGGCGCTCGGCAATCCTGAGGGTGGAATCCAGGCTGAGTAGATGGCGGCGGCCGGTCACCGCCGGATCGATCAGCAGCCGCCCCAGCCGCAAGCGACCGACATCGATGTCGATGTCCGGCAGCAGCGGCGCGTCAGGATCGCCGGGACGCAGCGTTGGCAGCCGGGTCAAACGCGCTATCGGGATGACCAGCGAGCGGACGTCGATATGGGAGCGTAGGTAGGCGAAGGGCCGATAATCGAGTTCCGCCTCGGGCGCGTAGAAGAATACGCCCTGCGGATCGCGCAAGGTGACGCCGTGTAGTGTGAGCTCGCCAAAGATCGAGCCTTCGATCCGCTCGACCCCGACCTGCAGGCCGGAGACGGTTTCGAAGGCATTGATCTGGCTGACCACATAGCGGCGGCCGGCATCGGTATTGAGCCAGAAGGCCAAAGCACCGAGCAACAGCACGAGGCCGAGCAAGGCAATGCCGGCCCATTTGGCGACCGTCAGCGCCGGACGGCGGCGTTGGACCGCGATCGTCGCTTCGGCGGGCGGCTCGCTGGCCATCAGAAAGCCTGCCCGATCGAGACATAGACGGAGATGCGCGATTCACCCGGCCGCCGGTCGATCGGCGTCGCGATGTCGAGCCGGACGGGGCCGAAGTTGGTATAGACCCGGCCGCCGATTCCGACCCCGAAGCGCATCGATGAGAAGGTTGGATAGGACGACTCATAGACCTGGCCGGCGTCGACGAAGGCGACGACGCCGTAATTGCCGAAGCGATAACGGCCCTCGATCGCGAATTCCGCCAGGCCGCGACCGCCGAGCGGTACCGCGATCGTCGGCGGCGCGGCATCGGGATCCTGGGGATCGAAGTCGGGGTTGGGCAGGATTTCGCGCGGGCCCAGTTCCTGGAAGCCAAAGCCGCGAACCGATCCGCCACCGCCGGCATAGAAGCGCCGCGAGGGGGCGAGATCGTCGCGGGCGATGCCGGTGATCGAACCGAAGCGGGCGCGCCCGGCAAGGACGAAATCCTCGCCAAAGGGGAAGTAGACGCTGCCGTCGATCAGGTTGCGGACATAGAAATCGGCACCGTCGCGCAGCGAGGCTTCCGGATTGACCCGTGCCATCAGGCGAAAGCCGCGCGTCGGATCGAGCAGGCTGTTCGAACGGTCGTAGCCGACCTGGCCGATGAGCCCACCGATGAAATAGGCGTCGGATAGGGAAATCCGCGCGGTGCCGGTCCTGCTCTCGTTGGTGGCGATCAGCTCGGCGCCGTAGGAGTAGGTCCAGACTTTCTGCCAGATCGGCGTGGATTCGCGGCTGATCAGGCCCTGCAGGCGTGTCGTATAGCCTTGAAACGCCTCGTAATCGCGCTGCCCGACCTCGAACTGGAAGAGCAGAGCGCGGTCGCGTTGCCCCCAATTGTTGCGGCGGAAGCGGAAGATTGCGGATTGCTCGGCGGTGCCGGCGATGGCGGCGACGCGCAGAGCGCCTTCCGGCGGGAAAAGATTGCGATGCTCCCAGGCCCCTTCGAGCCTCAGCCCCTCGCCCGTGCTGTAACCGGCCGACAGGTCGAGCGAACGCGCCGGACCCGCCTCCTGGCGCACGAGGATGTCGACATATTCGGTGCCGTCGGGCGCGGTTTCGCCGGTGCGGACGGGCTCGGCCGAAACGGTGCTGAACAGGCGAGTTGAGACCATCGCCTCTCGGAGATCATCGACGAGGCGGCGGTCGTAGAGCTGGTTCTGATCGAAGCGGGACAGGATTTCGACATGATCCGCTTCGAAAACGGGCCGCGCACCGCCGATCGTGATCCGCCGGAAGCTGGCCCGTGGGCCGGGCTCGATCGGCAGCGTATAGGCGCCGAGGCCGGTCTCGGGGTCGAGCTCGATGTCGCGCAGGCCCAATTCGGCGAACGGATAGCCCGATTGCGGCAGCCGCAGCAGCACATTGGCCTCGGCGGATTCGACGTCGGCGGCGACGATCGGCGCTCCCGGCTGGAGCGCGAGTGCATCGCGGGCGAGCTCAGGCGGGACGATGGCCGGCCCGACGATGCGGATCTCGCCGAAATTGTAGCGGTTGCCCGGCGCGGCGGTGATCGTCACCCGTAGCCGGTTCGGCTCATCCGGAAGCTGCTCGATCGCGGAGGTGGCGACCGCGTCATAATAGCCTTCGGAGCGAAGCAGGCGGACCGCAAGCGCGACATCCTCTCCGGCGCGCGCCTGGATCATCGCTCCGTTGACGGCCTCGCCGCTGGCATCCTCGAGCGCCGAGAGGCTTCGGAAGCGGCCCTCCAGATCGACTTCGGCCATGCCGGCGACGCGCAGCGTGTAGCGGACAGGCGGCGGCTCTCCTTCATCCTCGCCGATCGCGACTTCCTGAATCGCCTGACTCTCGAAGGTTGAAAGCGGCGGCAGCGGCTCGGCCAAAGCGGGATCGCCGAGCGGCACATCCTCGACCGGCCCGGGCACCGGCGGGAAAGGCGGCGGTGGCGGCGCGTTCGGATCGGCCGGTGGCGCAATTTGCTCCAGTGGCTCCAGCGGTTGCTGCAGGGCCGGATCGAGCGGCGGCAGCGCCTCCTCGAACTGGCTGTCGGTGATGATCGGGTCGTCAGGCGAGGGAGTCTGGCGTGGCGTGGGGGTTTGCGCGCTCGCAGGGAGCGCAATCAGGGCGCCGGCGGCTGCCGCCAACAGGATAGCCTTGTTCCGCAAATCACCCACTCGCCCGTGACAACGGCGCTTTGCCGAAAAAGTGCCGCAGGCGGAAGCGTTTAAATCCGATCGCGGCGATCGGCCGAGAGCCCCCATGGCTCAGCCCGGCGTCACCCGGCCGGGATTGAGATCACGCTGGTGGATCAGGAAGGAGCGGGGGCGACGCATCAGCCGCGGCACCAGTTCGACCCGCAAACCCAGCGCCGAGGCGATCGCGGCGACGAAGTGGATGCAATTGGCGCGGCCTAGATTGTAGGAAGGCTGCTCCCGGTTTCGCCATTCCTCGACCAGACCCATGACGACGCCATATTGGGCATCGGTCAGGGTGAGGCGGAACTGGCGATCGCTGGTCCGGATCCGCGCCTCGCTCTCCACGAAAATTTCGCCGGGAACGGAACCGAACAGGATCGCCGGGCTCACCGCGCGGGCGGTAAAGCCGTAGGCGATATCGACCGGCTCGCCGGTCGCATCGATCGTTCCCGTGAGGCGGATGAACGCGTGCGGAAAGCTGCCGCCGAGTTCGCGCGAGTGAAAGGCGATCTCGACCGCGGCGGCTGCGGGGCCCGATGCGCCAACCAACATCGCAACGCCGAGCGCCAATCGCCAAAGCAAGGAAAACAAGTCCGAATCTCCCGTTGCATTGTCGCTAGCCACCGTGTGTTTCTGACGCAACCGCTGGCCGCAATGTCCCGTTGGAGGCGCGATTGCGCGTCGCATCGCGGCGATGCTATCAGCCGGCCGGGCGGTCTGCTCGCGCTGCACGCCGAAGGGGCCGGCCAGAGGGGTCAGAACTTGCAGCCACGTTCAGTCGCAAGCACCCTTGGCTATCGGCGCGACATTGATGGACTGCGAGCGATCGCGGTCCTTCCCGTATTGCTCTTCCACCTCGACGTTCCCGGCTTCTCCGGCGGTTTCGTCGGTGTGGACATCTTCTTCGTGATCTCCGGCTACCTGTTGACCGCGATCATTCTCGCCGAACTGCATCAGGAACGGTTTTCCATCATCGGCTTCTACGAGCGCCGGGTTCGCCGCCTGTTTCCAGCGCTGTTCGTCGTGCTGGCTGTGGTGTCGCTTGCCAGCGCGCTGATGCTCTCGCCGCTCCAATTCTACGATTATGCGCAGACTCTGCTCGCGACGATATTCTTCGCATCCAATGTCCTGTTTGCGATCCGTCTCGATTATTTCGAGGGCATCAATGCGGAGACACGCCCGCTCCTGCATACCTGGTCGCTGGGCGTGGAGGAACAATTCTATCTGCTGCTCCCGGGCCTCATATTCCTCTGCTGGCGGTTCGCGCGCCATCGCGTCTGGCAGTTGATCATCCTGATATGGATCGTCTCCTTCGCCGCTTCCATCTGGATGACATTCACCGCTGCCGACATCGCTTTTTATCACTTGCCCTTTCGGATGTGGGAATTGCTGACTGGCTCGTTGCTGGCCGCGATCTCAGCCCCGCAAAACCGATCACCCAGGCTGTCGGCGGCGATGGGCGCTGCCGGAGCCCTGCTGATCGGCGCGACGGTCGCGCTCTACTCCCCAGATCTGCCGTTTCCCGGCATCGGAGCCCTGGCGCCGGCGACAGGCGCGGCCCTCATCATTCGTGCCGGACAGCATGGGACGCATCCGGTCGGGCTGTTGCTCTCAACGCCGTTGCTGGTGGGCATCGGCCTTATTTCCTACTCGCTCTACCTCTGGCACTGGCCGCCGATCGTCCTCGGACAGCTTTATCTGATGCGCCCGCTCACCGAGCTGGAGCGGGTGGCGATCTTCGTCCTTGCAGTCGCGCTTGCCACTCTGTCCTGGCGCTATGCGGAACTGCCATTCCGCAACCGCCGCCGGTTTTCCCGCAAGAAGATATTCAGCCTCGCGGCCGCGATGCTGGCGCTGTTCGGCGCCGGGGCCTCGATCGTCATTTTCCGCTTCCCCGACTCCTCGGCCGGGGCTGGCAGCCTGCGCGCCGGCGCGGTCGAGGCGATTCGCAGGGATTCCTGCCATCTCGACGTCGAGCAGTCGCTGGCGGACTGGGCCGGCCCTGCCCGCTGTCGCGCCGGATCGGGGCGTTACCGGATCTTGCTATGGGGCGATTCCCACGCCGCGCATCTGATGCCTGGCATCCGGGAGATGGCGGAGCGGGGTGGCGATTTCCAGATCGTTCAGATCACCAGCTCGTCATGTCCGCCGGCACTCGGCCTGAGCTACCGCACGCGGCCGGAATGCACGACGTTCAACGCTGATGTCGCCGCGCTGGCGGCCCAGGCTCGCTTCGATCATGTCATCCTCGCGGGAGCCTGGGAGGACTATCTCCTCGCTGACCACATGGGGAATGTGCAGGCGACGATCGATCACCTTCGTCGCAGCGGCGCCAGGGTGACACTGGTGGCGCAGGGGCCGCGTTTCTATTTCGACGACCCCGCGATCTTCGAGCGACGCTACGGTGCCACAATCGCGATTTCGAAGCCGCGGTCACGGATCAGCGAGCGTCTCGCCAGGCTGCGGGGTGCGACGATCTTCGATCCGCAGCTGGTGCTATGTCAGGATCTGCGCTGCATGATTGGGGACCGGCAGGGCCATTTTCATTTCGATGGCCATCACCTCTCGCTGCACGGCAGCCGGATCATGGCATGTGCGCTGTTCCGTTCCCAGACGGCGCTGAGACGATTCCGCCGCTGCGCCGCCCACTAGGATCGGCCGGATTGCGATCGGCTGCGCTGCACCTTTTTGGACGGGCCCTTGGGCCGATGCGCAAGCGCCTTCTCCCGCCTTCTTCTCGCTCTTGATACCAGCTCGATTGTCGCCCAAGCCACCAAGGGCGCAGCCAGCATGACCGCGACCCAGAACCATTCATCATTCGTCAAAATCAGGCTCCAGTCATGCGGCTCCTACCCTAGCCCACCGCGCGTCGCCTTAGTCGCGACCTTGATCTAGGTCTAGTCGTTTCACCCCTATCCCTTCGCCTCGACGATTGTAGCGAGAGGTGGCTGCGCCTATCTAGCCCGCGATTTTCCGTCGCCTTGGAAGTTGAAACGATCACATGCCCGTTCGCGCCCTGCTCAATCTTGTGTCCCGCCGACCGGCGCTGCGCCATCAGGTGCCGCCGGGAAGGCGTGTCTACGCGATCGGCGACATCCATGGACGGTCCGACTTGCTCGAGGCGCTGCTCGCCTCGATCGAGGCGGACCG
>JBFWUJ010000030.1:11676-15016 GCA_050247295.1 Sphingomonas sp.
ATATTGAGCCCGCGTTGGCCGAAGCGCCGCCAGAAACGGCCGGCCGCTTCCGGATCGTAGCCCGCACGGGCCAATAGCCAGACGCTCAGTCGATCGGCCTCGGCCTCCGTCTCCCGGATCAGCCGCGCGTTGCGGCCGAAATTGGCGAGCAGGCCGCGGGCGATGCCGGCAGCATCAAGTCGCGCCCGATGGCGTAGGACATTGTGCGCGAATTCGTGTGCGAGAATGGCGGCGAGTTCCTGCTCGTCCAAGACATAGTCGGCGATCGCGCTGGTGACCTGGACATGGATACCGTCCGCATAAGCGTTGAGCCCGCGCGAGGAGATGACGAGGAAGCGGCTCGCACAACCCAGCTCGGCGGGCACCATAAGGCGCATCTGCGTGCCGGCGCGGCCGATACTGATCGTCGCCGATCCGTCAGCAAAAGGGGCTTCGAACGCGTCGCGGACGCGGTCCATTCCTTCATATTCGCCATCGCCCGTGAGTGTGGCGCGCGGCATTGCGGTCGTGTCCACGCTCTCGATCACGTCGTTGGCGGCGAGTCCGGCGCGTTCAGCCGGTCCTCCTCGCGCCAGCGCAAGCACGGTTGGGCGCAGCAGCGAGCCGCGTTCTCGACTCGCCGCCGGAACCTCGACGCCCAAAGTGACACCGGTCAGCCATTGGCGATCGGTGCACCAGGCGAGATTGGCCACCGCGAGCCGGTGCCCGATCGTCGCCACCCGGCCGTCGATCGCGTGAACCTGCGGCACCTGCGGCTGGGCCGTGGCCGGGACCGCCGCGAATAGCGCAATAGAAAGGATAAAGAGTCGTTGGATCAATGACTTCCCATGTCCGGACGGCGGCCGCTTACGCGCTGTTAACCGACGTCGGCGATAGAGGCAAAGCGTGGCGCTCCCAGACGCCTCCGCTGCCGAAGAATTGCAGAAGTGCAACACTTGCTGCGCCCTCTTCAGCGGCGGTAATTTGGGGGTTGTCAACATAATGGGGCTGTGGCAGTCCCAACACAGCCAGCTCAACAGGGAGTTCACAATGAGTTTCAAGAAGGCAACAGTGGTGGCGTTGCTCGCGGCCTCCATGTCCAGCGCGCCTGTTATGGCGCAGACCGCCGCCTCTGCCTCTTCGCCGGCGACCGCTTCGGCGCGCGCGGGCGCGACGACCGAGTCGTCGAGCGAGCTTCGTGGCGGCTTCCTCATTCCGCTGATCGCCATCGTTGCGGTCATCCTCGGCATCGTGGCCGCCGTTGGCGGTGGCGACGACGGCCCGACCAGCCCGTAGTCTCTACGACAAGCTGGAAGAATAGCGGCCTTCGGGCCGCTATTTTTTTGCCTGCGCAACGGGTTGCGGCGCTTCCGGCGGCGTCGGCGGCGGCTTATGATGGTGTGGAAGGGGAATCATCGCATGGCGACCCTGGTGACAGGCGCGGCCGGCTTCATCGGCTATCATCTGGCTCGCCGGCTGCTCGAAGCGGGCGAGACGGTGATCGGCATTGATAATCTCAATCCCTATTATGATCCGGTTCTGAAGCGAGATCGCGTTGCGCAACTGGCGGATATCGATGGGGATTTCGATTTCCGCGAGATCGATTTTTCGGAGCATGAGGCGCTCGAAGATGCGCTCGCCAGCATATCCTTTGATCGCATCGCCCATCTCGGCGCGCAGCCGGGCGTGCGCTATTCGCTCACTCACCCCCGCGCCTATGTCGCCGCCAATCTCGCCGGTCATCTCAATCTGCTGGAAATGGCGCGTGCGCGGCAGGTCCGCCATTTCGTCTATGCGTCTTCCTCCTCCGTCTATGGCGGCACGGCGAAGCTGCCCTTCCGGATCGGTGATCCCGTCGATCATCCGGTGTCGCTCTATGCGGCGACCAAGAAAGCGGACGAACTGATGAGCGAGACCTATGCTCATCTGTACCGTGTTCCGGCGACCGGGCTTCGCTTCTTCACCGTCTACGGGCCCTGGGGGCGGCCGGACATGGCGACCTGGACCTTCACCCGCAAGGTGCTGGCCGGCGAGCCGATCCAGGTCTTCAATTTCGGCAAGATGCGGCGTGATTTCACCTATGTCGACGACATCGTGGATGGGATGGTCGCGGCGCTGGATCGCCCGCCGGCCGACGACGGTGCAGCCAAGCCGGGCGGCAGCTGCGCGCCGCACGCGATCTACAATCTGGGCAATAACCGTTCCGAGCAGCTGCTGGACATGATCGCGGTGATCGAGCGGGCCTGTGGCCGCGAGGCGGTGATGGAGATGTTGCCGCTGCAGGCGGGCGATGTTGTCGATACCTTCGCCGACATTGGGGAGAGCCGCCGGGACCTTGGCTTCGAACCGAAGACGGGGATTGAGACCGGCTTGCCGATCTTCGTCGACTGGTTTCGCGAATATTGCACGCGCCGCCCGTCGATGGCCTGAACGGGCTTCACTAGCGTGGCGCGCCGAAACCGCGCTAGACCGGCACCGTCGAGCGAAAGGGGCATGTCTCGCGAATGAAGCCGGTCCTCATCGTCATCGGGACGCGCCCCGAAGCCATCAAGATGTTGCCGGTTGTGAAAGCGCTGCGGGCGACGCCCGCGGTCCGGCCGCTGGTCGTCGCCACCGGCCAGCATCGCGAGATGCTCGACCAGGTGTTCGCCGCGTTCGAGGAACGGGCCGATTTCGATCTCGATCTGATGACTCCCGGGCAGACGCTGGCCGAAATCACCGTCCGGGTGCTGGAGCGGATGGGCGCGCTCTACGGCGAGCACGATCCGGCGCTGGTGCTCGTCCATGGCGACACGACGACTGCGATGGCGGCCGCGCTCGCCGCTTTCTATCGTGGTATCCCTGTCGGCCATGTCGAAGCGGGCCTGCGATCGCATGACATGACCCGGCCCTGGCCCGAGGAATATAACCGGGTCGCGATCGACGCGGTGGCGACATTGCTGTTTCCCCCGACCGAGATCGCGGCCGCGAACCTCATGCGCGAAACGCCGGCGCAGCGTCGGATCGAGGTGACCGGCAATACCGGCATCGATGCTTTGCTCTACATCGCACGGCGGATCGACCAGGGCGGTCTGGATGCGGACGGCGTCGCGCTCAATCCCGATCGCCGCCTCGTCCTTGTCACCGGCCACCGGCGGGAAAGCTTCGGCGGCGGGTTCGACCGGATCTGCGACGCGATCGCGCGCATCGCTGCGCGCGAGGATGTCGAGATCGTCTATCCTGTCCATCTCAACCCGAACGTTAAGGAGGTGGTGACCCGGCGCCTGTATGGGCTCGGCAATGTCCAGCTCATCCCGCCCGTCGATTATGTCCAGATGGTCGCGCTCATGAAGCGCGCGGTGATCCTGCTCACCGATTCCGG
>JBFWUJ010000030.1:15116-23505 GCA_050247295.1 Sphingomonas sp.
TATCTGCAGGAGAGCGACGCCGCCGACGTGGCGGTCTGCCATTGCCCCGAGCGCATCCTGCCCGGCCAGATGGTACGCGAGTTGGTCTCCAACGACCGGATCATCGGCGGCCTGAGCCCGCAATGCGCCGAAAAGGCGTTGGCGCTTTATCAGACGTTCGTGCGGGGCGGCTGCTATCTCACGGACGCGCGCGTCGCCGAACTGAGCAAATTGACCGAAAACGCCTATCGCGACGTCAATATCGGTTTCGCCAACGAGCTGTCGATGATCTGCGACCGGCTGGGCGTCGATGTCTGGCAGGTGCGCGAGCTGGCCAATCGGCATCCACGGGTCTCGATCCTGGAGCCGGGCGCCGGCGTTGGGGGCCATTGCATCGCCGTCGATCCCTGGTTCATCGTCCATTCCGCGCCTGAAGAGGCGCGGCTGATCCGCACCGCCCGGACGGTGAATAACGATAAGCCGGGCAGAATCGTGAAGCGGGTCACCGATCTCGCCGCCCGTTTCAAGGCGCCGGTCGTAGCCTGTTACGGGATCACCTATAAGCCCGATGTCGACGATGTGCGCGAAAGCCCGGCACTGGAGATCGTCGAGGCGCTTGCCGGGCGGCCTGATCTGTCGATCCTCGTCTGCGAGCCCAATCTTTCCGCGCTGCCGGCCAGCCTCGCCGGTTATTCCAACGTTCGCCTGGTCGATAGCGAGGAAGCCGAACGTGAAGCTGACATCGCCCTATTCCTTGTCGGCCACCGCCAGTTCAAGCGCAAGAGTGCGAACCTCTTCCTGCACAAGGCAGTGATCGACGCGATCGGCCTGATCTCGAGGCCGGTGCTGAAGGACTAGGCGCGCGAGGGATCGGCGCGGCGCTGTAGCCGGACCCAATCGACAACAGTGCCCTCCGGCGCATATTCCGGCACCAGCCGCCTGAGGATCGCGAGGATATCGTCCACGTCGCCTTCCTCGACCGCCGTGCGAAGCCCGTTGAGCTGCTTTTCCAGCACCGGCCAGGCCAAGAACTGCTCGTTCGCTTTCAGGATGCGCGAGTGAGAGGTTGCGATCGGCGAATTGCCGATCAGCAGCTCTTCGTAAAGCTTCTCGCCCGGCCGCAAGCCGACATATTCGAGCTCGATGTCCCCATCGCTCTCGTTCGACCGCAACTTGAGACCGGAAAGCTCGACCATCCGCCGTGCGAGATCGACGATCTTTACCGGCTCGCCCATATCGAGCACGAAGACCTCGCCGCCTTCCGCCATCGCTCCGGCCTGGATGACAAGTTGCG
Organism: Sphingomonas sp.; assembly: GCA_050247295.1. Taxonomy (GTDB): domain Bacteria; phylum Pseudomonadota; class Alphaproteobacteria; order Sphingomonadales; family Sphingomonadaceae; genus Allosphingosinicella. The sequence continues at coordinate 16,390 of JBFWUJ010000030.1, forward strand.
CTGCCTCCGGAATACTCATGAAATAGCGGGTGATCTCGGGATGTGTGATCGTGATCGGCCCGCCGTCGCGAATCTGCTGACGGAACAGCGGCACGACCGAGCCGCTCGATCCCAGAACGTTGCCGAATCGGACCATGGAGAAGCAGGTGCCGGGACTGGTCGTCGCCAGCGCCTGTAGCACCTGCTCGGCGAGACGCTTCGTGGTTCCCATCACATTGGTCGGGCGCACCGCCTTGTCGGTGCTGACGAACACGACCCTGGATACCCCGCCGTCGCGCGCGGCGGCGGCGACAGTCAGCGTTCCGAAGACGTTGTTCCACACGCCCTCCGCTGGATTATGCTCGACCAGCGGCACATGCTTGTAGGCCGCGGCATGATAGACGGTCGCAGGCCGCCAGGCGGCGATGATCCCGCCCATCCGCTCGGGATCACAGACCGAGCCGAGCAGCGGCACCAGGTTAACCTCCACGCCAGCGTCGGAGGCTCGCAACTCCAGCTCGCGATGGATCGCGTAGAGCGCCGCCTCGCTGATCTCGATAAGCAGCAGCGTCGCCGGGCCGCAGGCCAGGATCTGGCGGCAGAGTTCGCTGCCGATCGAGCCGCCGGCGCCGGTGACCATCACCACCTGATCGCGGATGTTTCGTCCGAGCAACTCCTCGTCCGGCGCCACCGTCTTGCGACCCAGCAGATCGTCGAGCTCGAGCTCCAGGATATCGCTAATCCTTACCCGTCCCTGAGCGACGTCGGTCATGCCGGGCATGGTATGGACCTTGATCCCGAACGGCCGGATGATTTCGAGTATCTGGTTACGCCGCCGCCGGCTGGCCGATGGGATGGCGAGGAGGATGTCGGTTACCCGGCGTTGGCGAACCAGCCGCTCGATGGCGCGCGGGGAGTGGATCGGCCGCCCCAGAAGCAGCCGACCGTGCAGCTTGAGATCGTCGTCGATGAAGCCGACGACCCGCATCTCGCTGTTGTTGAGCGCGTGGAAGAGCTGCCGCCCGGCCGATCCGGCGCCGTAGATGATCACCTGGGATTTCTTATTGTTCCGAAGCAAATGCCGATAGGATCCGCCGAGCCACCAGCTCGCGATGACCCGGGTGGTCCCAATCATAAGGAACAGGACAACGGGCTGGATGATGCCGACAGTGCGCGGAATCGTCGGGATCTGGATGATCGTGATGATCGTCGCGTAGATAACGCCATATACCAGCGCCGCCTGCACGATGCTGAACATCGCGGCGGTGCCCGAATAGCGGAAAATCGCTCGATAAAGGCCTGAGACGACGAAGATCGGAATGGCCAGACCGCAGGACAGCAGCACAGCGAGCCATTGGACGCCACGCAGCGCGATCCACTGATCCAGCCGTAGATAGAAAGCGATCCAGACCGCGAGCGCGCACAAGACCAGGTCCATCGACACGGCGACGGCGCGCTTCGCCGCCCGCGGCAATGAGAGGACGAGATCGGCGACGCGCTGCGGAGTCATCGTTCGGCCTCGTTTCGCGCCGCGATGCGACGCCCGGTTGGATGGATGATCGGATGGTTCAATTCGGCAAAAGCCGGCGAGCCGCCCGCCTTCCCCCTGATCGCGATTTATCGTGCGCCTTTAATGGTTTCGCGGCTCACTGTCTACAACAGCGGCTCGATGCCGAGCGGCTGGATGCCAAGCCAGAGGCCGCCGCGCTCCGCCCCACGATAGTGATCGTCTGACCATCCTTTAGGCCATCATGGCGATCAACCTGTCGGAGCGATGACGACATTGTCGATCCAGGGCTCCATCGCGCCCCCAGCCCCCTGATCGACAGCCTGAACGGAGAGCCATTGCCAGCGACAGCCCGCCGGCACAGCGAAGCGGGCGGCGACCCGGACCGGCGCCTCGCCGGCACGCGGCAGTCGAACCTCCAATAGCGTCGAGGCGGACGCCCCGGCGCATTGAATGCTGATCCGGGGCCGCTGCGCCGGATCGGCGGGCACCGCCGCGGCATCGAGCTGCATGCGATAGCTCCGGGGCGGGAGCCGTATCAGCTGGCGGGCCACCTGCCCTGACCGGCCGCTGCTTGCGGAGAGCACAAGCGCGTTGCCGGATCCGGCGCGCGCCTGTGGAACGGCAGCAAGCCCGATATCGTCGACCAACTCCCAATCGAAGGGAGCAAATGTGCCGCCGGCCTCAAACCCGCCATTTCTCAGATTGGCAGCTCGCGCGGCCGGCTGATGTTCCTGATAGACGCTCCACGCAAGATCGAGCCGGTCGGCCTCAACCAAGCGTGCGATCAGCCGTCGCACCAGATTGGCCTGCGTCGGATCATCCGCGTCCAGCATGCCGCGCGTGAGAAATGTGACGTGCTCGAGCGGCTGGCCGTTGCGCACCAGATAGCTGACGAAATCGAATCCCCAATTGGGGCGAGGCTCCAAAAGCCTGCGTATCCGCGGAACCATCCTGCGATCCATCGACATGCGCACCAGCAGCGGGAGCAGGGTGCCCAGATTGCGGTTCGTCGTGCGCAATGCGGTGTCGAAGTGGCGCATGGTCCGCTCCGGATCGCCACGGTTGAAATGGTACATGATGAGCCACGCCTGGGTGGCCTGGTCGCGTCGCGACGTCCGCTCGGCGGCGGTGAAGAAGCGCAGCGCGGTGGCCTGGTCTCCGGCGGCGTCGGCGGCGAGGCCGAGTACGCGGAGCGCCGGAACCATGGTCACATCGCGCCGAAGCGCCGCGATCGCCGTGGCGCGAACGGCCTCCTGAGCTGCGGGCGAGGGGTCGGACGACTGAACGAGCGCCGCTAGATTGGCCGAGGCGCCGGCATCCCAGGGCGACCATTTGAGCGCAGTTGCCGGATAGACGTTTCGGAGCACGCCGGCGGTCGACACGCTCAGCACAAGCGCAAAGGCGATCGCACCGACGGCGAGCAGGCCAACCACGCGCAGCGACACATGGGGGAGGCGACGAAAGAGCCGCCGATTATCGGACCGCGCGGAGGAACGACTAGGACGGCTTGGAATCAGTCTCTCCGTAGCCATAGCCATATTCATAGCCATAGCCATAGTGGGCTCGCTTCGATTCGAACTTGGTCAGGAGAACGCCGAGCACCCGGGCCTGCGCATCCTGGAGCCGGCCGACGGCCACCTTGGCCATACTGGCCCGCGTCGCATGCGATTGGATCACGAACACGACGCCTTCGACCTGGCTCGCGAGCAGCGGCGTGTCGGCCAGGCCCATGACCGGCGGCACATCCAAAATCACGTGATCGAACTCGCGCCTAAGCTCGTCGATCAGCTGGGTCACTCGATCACCGGTCAACAATTCGGCTGCGTTGGGCGGCGGGGGGCCCGCCGCCAGCAGCGCAATATTGTCCACCAGGCCGCGATGAATCATCGGTGCGAGATTATGGTCGCCGGCAAGGTAGTTGCTGAGGCCGGTGCTGTTCTTGACCGCGAACGTATGATGCAGGGACGGCGAGCGCATGTCGCCATCGACAAGAATCACCTTCCCGCCGGTCCGCGAGATTGAACGGGCAAGCGCGTAACTGCTCGTCGTCTTTCCTTCGGCCGGCCGCGTACTCGTCACCATCAAGGTGCGCGGAAGGCCATGGTCGGTGGTGAAAGCGAGACTTGTCTGGGTCGACAGATAGGCCTCTACGAGCGGGGACTTTCGGTCGTCCAGCTCTGCTTCCAGATCATCGTTGTCGGACTTGGGAATGGTGCCGAGCAGCGGCAAGCCCAGCGCCCGCTCGACGTCGGTCGGATCGGAGATTGCTTCATCGATCTGCTCGAGAGCCAGAACAAGACCGGCGCCCGCAAGACCGCCGAGGAACAGCGACAAAGCCAGATTAAGCAGCAGCCTTGGGCTCGACGGACGATTTGGAACCTGCGCTGCATCGACGATCGAGATATTGTTCACGCCGACGCCGCCGGTGACACCGATTTCGCGGTAGCGCTGCAGCAGCGCGTCATAGAGCTGGCGGTTCGTATCCACTTCGCGCTGATAGATATTGTACTGGATCGTCCGGCCGCGCAGATCGATCAGATCTCCCTGAAGCTGCTGAACACGACGCCGAAGTTCCGATTCTCGGGTGGCGGCGGCCTGATAGGAGGCCTGCAGGGTGTTGCGCACACGACCCTCTTCGCGCGCGATCGATCGATCGAGGTTGTTGATCTGATTGGCGAGCGCCCGGGCCGGAGGATATTCCGGTTCGAATTGCGTGAGCATCCGTGCGTGATCGGCCGCCAGCTCCGCGCGGCGGGCGCGCAACGTGGAAATCGCCTGGTTCTGCAGCGCTTCGGTCGTCGAACCGCCCGCTGAGCGCATACGGCTTTCGGCATTCACCCGTTCGGCCGTTGCGGTGTTGAGTTCACGGTTCAGCGCCGCCAAATCTTCTGCGACCAAGGGCCGTTCTGTCGTCGTCGCCTGTTCGCCGTTGCTGGTCGTCGAAGGCAGATTGATGATGCGTTGATTGGCCGCATAGGCCACCAGCACCCGTTCCGATTCCTCCAGCCGCTGGCGAAGCTGGGTGATGCGATCCTCCAGGAAGCGGCGCGCGTAGGATGTCGCTTCGAAGCGGCGGGCAAGCGTCATCTCGATGAAGCGCGTGGTCCAGGCGTTGACGATCTGCGCGGAAAGCGCCGCATCGGGACTGGTAAACTCGACATCCACGAGCCGGGACATCCTGGCTGGGGCGATGCCGACATGATCCAGGAGGATTGCGCCGGCGGCCCGGACCCGCTCCTGGCGCGCAGCTGCGCCGGTCGCGTTGCCTCCGCCCCGCTGAAGCTGCTCCACGACGCGATCGTCTCCGAACATCTCGAAAAACGCCACATTGTCATACAGCCTAAGGTCGGTGGCCACGCGCTCTGCCAAAGAGCGGCCGCGCAACAGGCCATATTGAGTCTGATAGAATTCAAGGTCGCCGGTACTGGTTTCCGGCTCGACGCCCTTGACGTTGACGATTCGATTGCCCTCGCGCTGGATCTCCAGCGTGGCGCGCGCCGTATATTGCGGCGTCATCATCAACGTGACGATGAGGCCGATGATTCCGCCCACGAGGATGGCGCCGAGCAACAGCCACTTCCAACGCTTCGCCATCCGCAGCAGGCGGATGAGCAACAGCGCCTCGCCATTATCTCCCGGCGCCTGCCGCTCCACCGCGCGATCCTCTGCGCGTGTCCGATTAAAGGTAAGGTCGTTCATTACCATGCCTAATTATTGTTATTGCCGACCACCGAGATGATCGGGGAGAGGATCAGCCCGGCCGCGGAGACCAGTTGCGGGAACAGGCGGCGCGCCTGGGATTCGCCCACCACCACGACATCTTGAGGATGCACCGGCGGATCTTCATAGGCGCCGAGCCGGATGGCCCGCAAATCGTAAAGCGTCGCCAGTTGCCGGCCGTTCACAGTGCGGAACAGGACGACAAAGCTGGCGCGCGCAAATTCGTTCGTTCCCTGCGCTCGCGCCACGGCACGCATCAGCGTCATGCCACCGGTCACCGGATAGAGGCCGGGCTGTCGCACTTCGCCATCGACGGTCACGACCTGGCTCACGGTCTCCAGCACGCTGACGGTGACTCTGGGATCGCGCACATAACTCCCACGCAAACGATCCGTGATCAATTGCCCCAGTTCCTGCGGGGTCTTGCCGGCGGCGTCGATCTGGCCCGCCAGCGGAAGGGCGATCTGGCCATTGGCATCGATCTGGACCTGACGGCTAAGCTCGGCGAGCCCGAACACTTCCACCGCCAACCGATCGAACGGTCCCAAGAGATGGATGCGGGTTCCGCGCGCAAGATCTTCCCGGGTCGGCGCCGGCATTTCGGCTGACGGGACGATACCGACACGCCCGGTGTCCATCATCCGCGCCTCGTGACACGAAGCGAGACCGAGTCCGCACAGCAGCACGTACCATCTCATTGAAAAAAACCCTTAAAAGCTCGTCGCGCTGATGGCTTTGCCGCGCGCCTTTGCCCGGTTTGCGGTGGCGAGGCACTAACGCCAATGGTCTCAACGGTAAAGCGGTTTTGCCCTTGTCAGAGGCGCTCTTCTGGCGATCGCGATCGGCTTCCGCTTTGCGCTAACCAGCCGCAACCCAAAGCAAAAAGTGCGCTCATTAGCGGCGTGCGCAAGGGGTAGTCGACAAGGCTACTCAGCAGAACGAGAACGATCAGCGCCCCGGAGAAGGCGGCAAAGCGTTGTGCGCGCGCGTTCGACGGTCGGCGAAAGGCGGTCAGAAGCCGGGGTGCCGCCCAGACCAGAAACCAGGCGATCAGGATCAGCGCGGGAAGGCCGCCGGTGATCGCCATTTCGGCGAGATCATTGTGCGCGTGGTTGAAATATCGGGGATTCAACAAGGCGAAGGGCTCATAGACGCGGAATAGCGGATCGAAGGACCCGAAGCCCGAACCCCACGGGAAGAAATCCCTCGCCATCTGAAACAGGGTCGCGCTCGCCTCGATCCGCTGGTCTTCGGTCACCGCCTCTCCAAACAGGCGCTCGATGGCTTCCATCCGCGAAACCATGGCGGCCATCGCCAGGACGCCGAGGCCACCGATCACCGGCGCCGCCTTGGCGAGCAGGGGAAAACGTCGGACAACGGCTGAGGCACGTCCAGCGGCTCGGGCCTTTCCGCCGAAACCGCCGAAATGGAGCCAGGCGAAGCCCAGTCCCACAACCGCCAACAGCAAACCCGCGCGCGAGCCGGTCATGGCGACCGCGGGAACCAGGAACACGGCCGCTGCGCCGGCGACCCAGAGGCGGAGCGTCCGCTGCCCCGGTTGATGCGCGGGCTGCCTGATCCAGAGCACGAGCAGCGGGAAGCTCATCGCCAGCAACACGGCCTGGTGATTGCGGTTGGAAAACAGGCCAACCGCCGAGCCGTTATTGGTGATGCTGTAGAAATAGAGTGGGCTGCTCTCTCCGGAGAGCACCTGCGCCACGCCCAGCACCGCACTGACGCCCGCGATCCCGAGCAGGACTGGCAGCAGCGCATAGGTGCGCTCCTCGGGCACTGCCGCGAAGCCAACCAGCGCAGCAGCCGGGACGACGAGCCCGACCAGACTGGCGAGAGTCAAATCCGGAGTCAGGCTGATCGGCCGCCACGCATCCTCGATGCCTACCAAGGTG